>DBGA01000048.1 GCA_002295325.1 Ruminococcaceae bacterium UBA866
TTTGTATGCCCAGAAAAAAAGGAACATCGAACACACCACAAAGCATCATCGACGAAATAGTTTCTAAGCACAAATCAGGAGAAACATTGAAAGAACTGTCCATAGAATACTGTAAACCGTTTAAGACAATCAAAAATATGTGTACGAGAGAAAATAACAAGGTACGCCGGCAATAAGAAGGTTTGCATCCAACAAAAGCACGTGGTAGAAAATCGGCAGTAACATTAGCAGAATACAAATATGAAAACAAACGTCTGAAGATGGAGAATGAATTACTGCGGGATTTTTTTTATCTCGCAGGAAGGAAGTGAAAGCTAATACCAAATATCGCGCAATTTACAAGAATAAGGACAAATATACCATATCAACCATGTGCAGATTTTTGAAGTATCACGGAGCGGTTACTATGATTACGCCAAGAAAATAGATATGCCTGATAGAGATGAACCATTAAAATCATTAATTGAGGAGCGTAGAGCAGAGCGGTATGGAAAGACATTAGGTTGCCGAAGGATGCAGCTATGGCTTGTTCAAAAAAACATGTACACTACAACTACAAGACCGTTTGGCGGGTTATGCGCAAGTATGGTCTACTGTCTGTATGCAGAAGGCGCAGATACTACCGTCATAGCGATATACTTCACGTGTATCCAAACTTGCTTATTTTCCCCAGTTAAGCATGGCAATAATTCCTTTGCGAACCATTTTTTCATCGTCAACCACTAAAACTCTGATCATCTTTTTTGCTCCTTATGTATGGTATTTCAATTATCACGCTTGTTCCACTGTTTTCATCACTTTGGATAGTAAGTTTTTGGTCATCACCAAATTCATCTTGCAAACATCTAAAAACATATTGCAAACCAATTCCCTTATTAGACATCTGTTGTTGACTAAAAATCTGTTCTATTTTTTCAGCAGACATGCCAAATCCATTATCAATTATTTCGATGCAGATTTTACCTTGTTTGGTAACATAGACTTTTAATTCAATAGCGCCAATGCCCTCAAGACCATGATTGATAGCATTTTCAACCAAAGGCTGTAGAACAAATCGTGGAAGCCTGGCATTTAGCATCTCCTCAGATATCTCTAATTTCAGTTCAAAGTTAAAATCATACTTAATGGACTGTAGCAATATATAATCTTGTATAGATAACAATTCACTTTCAAGTGTTGTTAATTTGTTTTTTTCCATGTTATACAGTAACAACTTATTTAATGCAGATAAAAACTTCTCGACATCATTATAACCCTTAGAAATTGCATACCATTTTAATGTATCTATCGTGTTATGTAAAAAATGTGGATTGATTTTAAAATACAGCTGTTTCGTTTCTAGCTTATTTTTTTCCTTTTCTTCATGCTCTACATTTTCAATAAGCGTAACAATACGCTTTTTCATCTTCTCAAAGACTTCAAGATTTTCATCCAACTCAGTTACATTCATCGACTCAATCTGATCTTTTATATTTTCCTGTGTAACTTGCTTTAACTTATTATTAAATTGTCTCATTGGCATATAAACCATTCTCCAAATCCAAATGGCTATCAAAAAGCTTACTATTAATGAGGCAACAAAAACTACTATGTACATAATTATCCAATTAGATATCTCTTTAAAATATTCCGATCGTGGAACAAAAATTGCAAGTTTCCAACCATAATTTGAATAGTCACTAAAAGTATAATATTTTTCACCCTCAAACTTAATGGTTTGAGATAAATCTACGATACTCGAACCACTAGAGACTATATCGTTATTTGAACTGTATACCACATCATTCTGCGTAGAAATGATTGCATAAACTACCTTTAAATCGGTTAACTTTTGTGTCAATACATCGTCCATTTTATTATATCCAGACTCCATATAGATATAGGTATCGGGTATACTGTTCAAAGGAATTCTTCTAACCATAGAAATTGCCCCATAACTGCTTGCTACGGAATTTGTTTTGTGTGGCCCATAGAACAAAAGCTCTCCATTTTGCGATAAAAGTGGGTGATGGGTTGGCATATCTGCACCCGCTAGCGAAGTGGTTAGCTTAATATTCCCTTTATGCTCATCGGCATAATAATAAGTAACATTTGCAATATTAGGATTTGATGCTTCAAAAAGCAAAACCTGTTGATTAAGTTTCTTTAATGCTTCAAGACGGTTCATTTGACCTTCTTTTGTAAAATAGTCGGCTAATTTTTTTTCCACCGACCCTTCCATGACCAACTGTTGGGACACATATCGCATACTATTCAACATGTTATCTACTACTACTAAAACTTTTGAAACCTCACTAGAAATAGCAATTTTAGTGTTCTTTTGAAAAATATTTAATGTCGTCAAAAAAGAAAACGACCCAATCAGTATCACTGTGATAGCTGTGTTTATGATTAATATTAATATCAGTCTACTTTTCAGAGACTTTAATTTTAAAAATTTACCTCTCTTCATAAATGAATACCGCCTTTTTATTATAATAACTTTTATTCAATGACCAATACAGAAAATTAATTATAAGGGCATGTAGTCATACCCTTATAATTAATTTTCATATTTATTTTACAGTGATAAATTTGATTGTTCAATACTTTTTTATAAACCCAATACAATCGTATAGGAAATTGTGGACAATCGTGCCCTTTTTTCTATACAATCACAGGGCCACCCACATAGTTGGTAATTATTCTCTATAAACTAAAAATAACCCCCACAAATTAATATAGGGATTACCTTTCCAACTATTTTACTCAATTAGATAACGACCAAAGAAGCATTTACATAGTTACCACCGGATTTTGCAGTTACTACAATATATGTATTTTTAGAAACAGTAGAGTCTATAGTAAGTTTTCCTTCATCACTTACACAAACTCCGTCAATTAACCTTTGCTTACGTCCTAATAAATCCTCGGAAATCTGATACTCTACAACTGATTCCATTTCATCCTTGTACTGATCATATAGTTTTGCCGATAAATTGACTGTGGAACCTGACAGAACAGTTTTTACAATAGGATTATTAAACAATAATTTCATTGGTTTTGACAAACTATTATCCAGTCTAATATGAACAGTTTCCTTTACAAGATTATTTAAATAACCCGTTACAAACAAGTCCTGATTTAACCTAGCTCCTGCTTCAACTGTAATTATGCCTGTGTGTTCATTAATACTTACCTTATGTAGTAGTGGGTCTGTGCTGGTTTCAGGAGTAAACCCGTCTATAGTGTTTGAAAATTTCCACCTCACATTGGCATCGAAAGGTTGATCAAACTGATCAAGGACTTGGGCCTTCATTTTCAAAGTTGTACATCCTGTTTCTATTACCTTTATAAAATCAGGGGTTTTATAATTGTTTAAAACAATAGTTAAAGGCTTTTCGGGTTCATCTTTTTTATATACACGGAAGTAATCAATCATTGCCTCTTTGGGAAAAACTCCTCTGTCCTTTCCATATCCAGCCATGTTAACATGCCCCGGATAAACACTGAAAAAGGTCATCATACGATAATTAGGACTTCTCGTTGAAGAATTCTTTAGAACACCATCGAGATAAAACTTTGTACCTGTTTCATCCCATTCAAAGCCATAAGTGTGAAATTCACTCGTTGGATCCCCATCAATTCTCATCGCGGTTAGATATTCGTATTCATAATCTGTAGAACCATTTACATGAATTACAGGGCGCCAATCACACATATTGCAGGATCCACTCTCCACATTGGTAATGGATGATTCAATAATATCAAATTCACCTGTTTGGTTAGAGTAATGATCTGCATGAGGAGTGGTATTACTACTGCTTGCTAGACTGAATGTATAGTTTTGATCATCTTGTGTTCCGACCATCCACCATGCAAAATGACTCCCATCTCTTGTTCCAGGCTGTTTTGCACGGATTTCAAAATATCCATATTTTGTTGCAAACCCATCAAATGTTGGAATATCCAATGTTTTTATAGCCGAACTACCAGGTGTACCAAACTTGTGCAAATTACGACGCTCAAAAGTTTGGATACTATTGGCTCTAACACCACCGTTTTGAGAAGGTGCATATGGTAAAAAGTCCTNNAAGCATTCCATCCTCGAAATAATATTTTGCTTTTCCCCTAGATTCTTCTTCCTCATTAGACCAGTGCCTAATATAATAATCTGACCACACCGTTGTGTCAAGTTTATTTCCATTAAATTCATCATTATAAAAAGGTTTCCAACCTGGTTTATTTATATCTGATGGTGGAGTATCTTTATAATTTGGATTGTACTCAAATTGAATTGGATGTTTTGCAAAATACTCATTACCACCAACAGTATAACTTGCTTTTAAAAATGTTGTCCCACTAGTAGTTACTCCATTTTCTCCCCCAAGAATGATTAACATATTGGTTTTATTATCATACTTAACACCCGTAATCGTTGGTTCTAATGTATATAATATAGATGCTTTTTTAATAATATCTTCATTAATATTTCTCAAAATTGCTCTCATTTTTCTTCTCACTTTACCTGATGCCGGAATTCTTATTCTATCATCACCTGTAAAATTAGGAAGCTGTTCATTTTGCCTGTTATCAATTTCAGTTACAAATTGTATAATATTATCTTTCATCATACATGTTTCTCCTCATTACTCCAAATTACTATAAATCAATTATTACCATCAGTCCTAAAGATTTTAATAGACTGGTTAAATGGTTACAACTAATGCTTTAAATCTAAATTATCTTATAATTAAAAGTATAAATATAATACAATAAGATTTATAAAACATCAATGCCTTTAGGGAAACTCAATACAATAATGTCCTAAACAAAAGACAATTATACAGGTTTTAAGCGAATACAGCTACTCACGACTTGGCTTTAGAAAATCTTCTATCATTTACATACTCCATGATTGCTTAAGGTATTCACTTGGAGTAAGATTAGCTTCCCTTTTAAAAAGCTTTGAAAAACAATGAATCGAACTTAGATTAAATAAATCAGAAATTTCAGTAAAATTCAAATCATGCTGTTGAATTTGATATTTAATTTTTTTAATTACAATCGCTCTATAANNTTTCTTAATCTGGGTATCACTGATATTAAATTGCTTAGAAATATCAATGAATGAAATATTATTATAGATATTCTCCATCAAGAACAATACAATTTCTTTTACAATTTTATGTCCAGGTGTTAACGATTGTATTGCAAGATGTGTAAGGGTGAGTATACTGTGGCTAAAGTATTACCAAAACCAGAACGCAATACTGCCTAAATTTGCAAAGTATATATAGTTTACATCTATTTTGCACCCAATAAAGCGAAAATTTCACCCGCTATAAAATATAGGTGCAACCGTTTATTTGTATCAATATTTATGTTATTAGAAATAATCAAACGTAAAGTTTGATACAACGAAAAAGCCCAGTAATACTGGGCTTTTTTTGCTAGTCCTGTGGAGCTTTGTTTATATTTCAAGAGAGAATTCTGCCCCATCTATAAACTTGAATTGCAAATTATGCTGTCCTTATCCTCAATCAATTTATTATAGACCTGAAAAATTGTCTACGATACTTGATTGTGGAAATTCACCCTCAATGACCTTTTTCTTGTAAGAAAATCAACTGTGAAGCTCTTAGGAGCATTGAATCACCTTTATATTTTTCATTTGATCATATCGACACCACAGTACTGTATCGCCAGTTTGATTTTTCACAAGATTTAATTGTGTCAGTGAGTGGCATCTTTATTATTTTAATTTCAGCTTTTCTCACAAATCCTATTGAGGATTTTTTCTCTCGCAAAGTTTTCACTGGTAGTGTCTTTAGTTACATTCTCTGATAGTTTATGAACCATGTTGGCGTACCCTTAGCTTCTAAATTAATTGTCGAAATTGGAGATGCTCGACGTTTTTAAAATAAAACCTCTCTTGCAATCCATTTTCCATTTGTAAAGTCAGGGACAGCGACAGGCTGCCCACCCATAGCAATCGATTCTTCTGAAAGCAAGGATACAACAAGCCATGATGCCATATCATAAATATCAATCGGCATTGGTTCATTTTTTCCTAGTGCTTCAAAAAACGCCTTGAACACGAGCCAATCCATTCCACCATGCCCATTTTTAATGCCATCTTTTTCGTATTCTTTCCAAACCGGATGGTCATACTCATCTCGATAGGTATCAATATTATTAAATTGTTTTTGCCATTCATTGTCAAACTCATTGTGAACTCCATCTATGAAAATAGAACGGTTATCTTCCATAAACATACCTTTTGTTCCCTGAACTTTAAAGCCTCTTGAATATGCACGAGGTAAGGTTGTATCAAGTGTCATTGTAATTGTTTGACCTTGTGCACACTTAATAACCGTTGTGATTACATCACCTTGAGCAAATGGGTACTCCAAAAGTTTTGTGTCATTTGTCTTTTTTTCTTTAATATAACTGTGAAGTCCTGCAGATTTTGAGGCAACAGAAGTTAGCGTTAACATTCTATTCCCTCTATTTACGTTCAGAATTTGTGCAATTGGACCTAACTCATGTGTCGGATAATTATCACAGTTTCGTCTCATATAGTGATCAATTCTGTAATGACGATTTTCTTTACCGAAGGACACCTCTTCACGCAAATCATGATGATATCCCCCACCGCAATGAATGATTTCGCCGAATACACC
>DBGA01000037.1 GCA_002295325.1 Ruminococcaceae bacterium UBA866
GATGGTAAAGTGATTTGCCCCATCAATAGATGCCGACTCCCTAACTGTTTCTGGAATAGAGTTGAAATAAGTTCTCGTAAGAATGATATTCCACACACTTACTGCTGAAGGAAGTATGATTGCAAATATATTATTATAGAGGTTTAACTTTGTCATCAATAAATATGTTGGAATAAGACCTCCACCAAAATACATTGGAATAATAATAAATATTGTAATAAACTTTCTTGCAATCAAGTTCTTGACAGTTAGCGGGTATGCTGCAAGCACGCAGGTTAAAAGCATTAAAACTGTTGTTGCCACAACATAGAAAATNNTATGCGCGCCACATATTACCATCGGCAAAAATCATTTTATAAGAATCAATGTTAAATCCATCTGGTGCTAAAAATATATTGCCACCGACAACCGCCCTTGGGTCACTTATCGAAAGGATTAACACATAATACATTGGATATATTGTAATTAAGCATAGTAACCCTGCTACAATATAAATTATAATATCAAAATATTTTGAGCTTTCTATTATTTTATTTTTATTCTTTACCACTATATCGTACCTTTCTTTCTTTAAAATAGACCACTATCGGAAACTTTATTACTAATCTTATTTGCAACAAACACAAATATTAGATTTATTGTTGAGGCAAATAATCCAACAGCTGCTCCTAGACTAGTTTTTTGAGTCAAAATTCCAACTCTATAAACATAAGTTGAGAAAACATCAGCAGCTTTTAAAGTTGCATCATTATATAAAAGAAGAATTAAATCTGTGTTTGAAGTCATAATCTCACCAACAGCAAATATAAGCATAATTGCAATGGTCGGTTTAATCATTGGCAGTGTAATATGCCACATTTGTTTAATTCTTCCCGCTCCGTCAATTCTTGAAGCTTCATATAAAGCAGGATCAATAGCTGCCATTGCTGAAAGGTAAAGTATACTATTCCAACCAAAAGATTTCCAAACATTCGTTACTGTATAAAGCGCTGGAAACCATTTTGCACTTGTTCTAAATGCAACTGAATCTCCACCAAAAGCCATGATTATGTTATTAATAAGTCCATCTCTCTCGACAAAAGAGATTACCATTCCAGCAGCAACTACCATTGAAATAAAATACGGCATATAGCTTGCTGTCTGAACCAACTTTTTGTAGCGCAGATTTCTTATTTCATTTACAATAAGTGCAAACAATATTGGAACCCAAAATCCTATTAGTAAATTTAGTCCACTCAGCACCAACGTATTTTTTAACAATCTAGGAAAATACATTGATGAGATGAAACTTTTAAAGTTTTCTAAGCCAACCCAATTTGTAGAACCATTAAATGCTAAAAATGGGTCTCCAGGCACATAATCTTGAAACGCAATTACTATGCCATACATTGGAAGATAGAAAAAAATAAATATATGTATTAATACAGGTAAAAGCAAAACATATAATTGCATATTTTCTTTCAGTCGTCTTTTACCTAATCGTGCAACAAAACCCTTTTTGTTACCATTCTTTTTTAATTTTTCCATATTAAAAAACATCCCTTCCCTCTTTTACTTTTTTCTCTTTTCTTTTTTACAAGTATCCAAAAGTNNAGATACACTTTATCTATATTCAATAAACTAAATTTGACATACTCGTTATTTTTGACTGATTTCACTAAAAACAGGCGTTTTAAGTAATTTTATGTAAATATTCAAATACTGCGTTACATTCAAAAAAAGTTTTAAAATGCTGATAAGCCTAGCAATAATGGGTGTTAACGTTATTTTTTAAGTAAATTAAGGTAATAAACCTTTATAAGCAAATTTACAAAATAACTGATATATGATAATATAATTTAGTTAACTTTTTTATATATAAGGAGATAATATGTCAAGATTAAAAATTTCCACCTTCCAAAAAATGTTTTTATCCTATTTTATTATTTGTTTAATTCCCGTTGTTTTGTTATCACTTGCATTATATTACATGACTACCTCTACATATAAAGAAGATAAGCTTAAAACAGAAAACTACGAAGGCCGTATATTTTCCACTGCGTTGGATAATGAAATACAACGATTTAGTAAAATTGGCATGCAACTCTCTACTACAGAATGGGTAAAAAAACGATCCTCTAGCACAAATGTCTTTGATGATGAGTTTGGTCATTCGAGAAAAAAGATAATTTGTAATGATATGCTGGGCTATGTTGCAACTACTAATACAATTAAATCAAGCGCTGTGATGATACCAAATAAGAACGAGGTTTATTCAGGTAATGGATTTTACGAAATTGATGAGTTTTTAAGAAGCTTGTTTTATACTGATTCCTCAAAGGATATTGGTTTGGATACTTTATTAAGCACAATAAAAAGTTGTAGTTCTGGTCTAGTTACAGGAAAAAGCCTTGGCCTTGTGAACAACAATGCAACCAAGCTCTTTTATGTTCAACCACTCGGGCTAGTGAGTGATAGCAATCCTATCCTTTTTATAGAGTTAAATATGTCCGCTACGAAAAACTTTTTAAAATCTATTAAACCAAAATACATTACATCAATTCAAATTATGGAAATGAATAATGAATTTTTTGATTTTAATTTTTTAGAGGATGAGCATACTGTTGAAAACGAATACTCTTCAAACCATTTTCCTTATACCTATATTACACATCATTCAAATGTTAGCTTAAAACCTAAAATAAATACCTACCTAGTTATTACAATAACTATTTTATTCACACTTTTACTCTCGATAAATGTTGCATTCATCCTTACGCGGGCAACTTATAAGCCACTTAAGCGTATTATGATTAAGTTGTTTGGCGACGAAAAGAGTGATAAAAATAAATCTGACTTTCAATTGATTGAGCAATCGATTCAATCCATTGTTTTCGAACATAAAAACGCAATTGACAAAGCAAGACAATATGAAATTGCCGCAAGGTCAGCAACACTGATAAACCTTTTACGAGGTTATTTTGACGACACTGACACTGCCCCTATATTAAGCGAATTTAAGTTAAACTACACGCAGAAAATGCACTATTGTGTAGTCATAATTGAAGTTAAGCCAAAAGATAAGCTTGAGTTTGTCAAGTTGGGTGAAAAAGTAATTAATAATACAATCCAAGCTGCACTATCTGACTTTGATTGTGATTTTGAGATCATTTTGCCAGTACCTTTGCAGGTATCTATTATACTTTCATTGAATCAAGAACAGAAAAAATTGTTTAACGTAGAAACCATCATTAATAACATTCAAAACTCTTTTGTTGAACAAACACAGTTAAAACCTAAAATCGTTTCAGGAGATTTAGAAAAAGGGCTTATCGGAATTAGCAAATCGAACTATATTGCAACTGAAAAGCTACTCTCATCAAATAGTTATAATCATCCTTCTGCAGTTTCTGTACTGAGTAAGCATCTCTATTATCCTACTGAATGGGTAATAGATTTGATTAATAAACTCAAAGCATCAAGGAAAGATAGTGCCCTTACAATTATTAATGAATTTAAAGTCGAGAATGAAAAGCGTTCGCTTTCTTTTGACCATACCAAGCAACTTTGCCTCACGTTGGCACAAACCTTATCAAATCTCATTGATGAGCTAAACCAGCCAATTGATTATTACAAAGATTATTTTACGTCAATAGACTTAGCACAAAGTAATGAAGAACTCTGGGAAGCAATTAATCTGATTGTAATTCAAATCTGCCAAAGAAGTATTCCAGCAGATTCCGCTAACACCGAAACTGTTGCCAACCAGATTATCCTCTACACCATGAAAAACTGCACAAACCCAGACCTATCTCTGAAATATTTAGGTGATAAATTTTGCCTTACTGTATCCGCAATTTCCAAGATTTTTAAAAAGGCAAACGGAATAAACTTTTACAGCTATATTCTTACCCGCCGCATGGAAATTGCTGTGGAGCTATTAAAGGAGAAAACCGATGTCTCAAAAATTCCACAAATGGTTGGATATGAAAATGAATACTCCTTCAAGCGTGCGTTTAAAAAATACTTTAATTGTAGCATCAGCGAATATATAAAAAAGAAAAACATTTTAAATTAACATGAAATATAAAGGGATATCAAAATGAAAACTATTAAAAGATATAAAGCCATTGATAATATTAAATTAGCGAACACAATCTTTATTTTTTGCTGGATTGCTTATTTTTCTACCTATATTGGAAGATTGAATTATTCTGCGGCTATGACACAAATGATTGACGATGCCTTCCTATCAAAATTGCAGGGAGGACTAATTGGAACATCTTTCTTTGCATGTTACGGAGTTGGACAGTTCTTTAATGGATTTATAGGTGATAGAGTTTCACCCTTTAAAATGATATTTGGTGGCATCATCTTGTCAGCAATTTCAAATCTATTAATGGCATTATTTCCCCATATTATAGTAATGTATGTAGTGTGGGGCATAAATGGAATCGCACAATCAATGATTTGGTCACCAATTATGCGTATTTTTTCACAAATACTTCCAACAGAGCAAAGATTCAAAGCCTGTGTACATATTAACTCCACCGTAGCGGCAGGTACGCTCTGTGCTTATCTGTTATCAACTTTACTCTTGGGGATATCAAGCTGGAAAAGTGTTTTTGTTACAGCTTTTATCGTTTTATTCGCTGTAGCCTTTGCATGGGCAGGTTACTTTTTTAAGACACGTCGCAATTTTATTTTAGAAGAGGCAACTGTTTCCCCAGTGAAATCCGAGAAATCTACTGGACTGGTCACAATTTTATTTGCTTCTGGAGTATTTCTTATGCTATTCCCTACCGCAATTCATGGTATGCTCAAAGATGGTATTACCAGTTGGTTTCCTAGCTATCTAGTTGAAAACCATGGCCTTATGCCCAATATCTCAGTCTTATTGACTACAATTTTACCTCTATTCAATTTAACAGGTGCCTATCTCGCAAATTGGCTAAATAATAAGATGCTTCGTAATGATTTAAAAACTGCAGGTCTTATGTTCTTTTTAAGTGGAATAAGTTTAACATTGCTATCTATTTTCGGAGGCTACAGCGTCTTTCTAGCTATTATATTAACAGCAATCGCTACATCCTCAATGTTTGGTGTAAACGCAATTATGGTAAGCATTTTGCCAATGTACTTTGGTAAAGTTGGATTAGCCTCAACGGTGACTGGGATTTTAAACTCTGCTACTTATATTGGCTGTGCAATTTCAATGGGACTTTTTGGTGCTATGATTGAATCCTATAGTTGGTTTGTAACAATCGTGGTTTGGTGTGTCCTTGCACTATGTGGTGGCATCGTTTGTTTAATTCTCATAAAAAAATGGAACAGTTATAAAAACAACTGTTTATTGTAAAATGATGAATTATAAGTCAAATGAGCCACCAATATAGGCAAATTTGAATTGACGATTTCCAACCCAAACATTTACGATATCTAGAATCAATGAGAAACAGATTTATAATCAGTTCTTGCTGCGCTTACCCTATTATTTTGTCAAATTGTATGCCCCTCTAGCTTGTGGCTGTAATCGTGATATGGATAAAAAATAGCCCACAAATTTAGTAAGCACCTCAGTTACTGGATTTGTGGGGATTGTGATTGTAGCTACTTTTAGACTCATTTTTTTCTATGCAAAATCAAGGATGATATGGGACATTTTCGAGTTAC
>DBGA01000053.1:0-668 GCA_002295325.1 Ruminococcaceae bacterium UBA866
CTTTTCCATTGCTTACCTGTTTTTCGAATAAAGCAAACTTGCCTTTCGTGCTAAAATCATAAGACTCTTTGATGAAAACCTGAGTGTCAATAAAAACAGCTAAAGGAAACTCAAGCCATTCCTTAGTAATAGATGCATCCATTGTAAACCTCCATACGATAATACACTCAGGTCATAAATTAGAATGTATTTAATAGTTCAATAAACCGTCCATGTTGGGTGGCGTTTTTATTTCTAATTTTACCATTACCCCAACAAAAAAGAAATACCAAAATGTGAATTTTAAAAGGAGTACATTCATATGGCAGAAAAACAAAACCCTAAAGAACGGTTGAAACAAATAACCGACAGCATTGAAACTGGCATTAAGGAGCTTTTTGAGAGCGACAAATNNAAAGCTATCTTCAGACCATGAGCCGCTTTCACAAATATTCTTTTAACAACACCATGCTCATCTCAATGCAAAAACCCGATGCAACTCTTGTTGCAGGCTTTAACAAATGGCGAGATGGCTTTTCCCGCCATGTCAAAAAGGGCGAAAAGAGCATTAAAATTATTGCCCCTACCCCGTATAAAACTAAGGAGCAACGAGAAAAACTCGACCCACAGACTAAAGTCCCTATCCTTGATGCAAGCGGTAAAGTGCAGACCGAGGAAGTGGAAATACA
>DBGA01000053.1:713-12936 GCA_002295325.1 Ruminococcaceae bacterium UBA866
AAATACCCATGTTCCGTGTGGTGTCAGTATTTGATGTTTCACAAACCGAGGGCGAACCGCTGCCTACCCTTGCAAGCAATCTAACTGGAAATGTGGAGCAGTTTAAGATGTTTATGGAAGCCATTAAACGCACCGCACCTGTTCCCATTGAAATTACGCCACTGCCCAAGGATACAGACGGTTACTATCACACAGAGGAANNGTGGGGATATGAGCGAGGTGCAGACTGTTTCTGCCGCTATTCACGAAGTATCACATTCTCTCTTGCATAACCGAGAAATGGAAAAAGAGCTGCAAGCACAGCAGGACGAAAATGTAAAGCATATTAAGCCCAAAAATCGCAACACAGAAGAAGTTGAAGCCGAAAGCATTTCCTTTGCTGTTTGCAGTTATTATGGCATACAGACCGCCGAAAACAGCCTTGGATATATCGCCGCTTGGAGTAAAGGCAAAGAACTTTCGGAACTTAGGGCTTCATTGGAAACCATCAACAAAACCTCATCGGAGCTGATTAGCGGTATTGATAAGCATTTTGCCGAGATTGTAAAAGAGCGTGACATTGATTTGACCGCCGAAACCCCTGTGTCGGAGCAAGCCCCCGACCCAAACAAGGGGCAACTAACGACAAGTAGCTATGGTATTGACGAAGTTATTCAGCATGACTACCCCATGCCCGACTGGGCAGTGAGTATTGATGACCGCAATTCCTATGGCTATACTTCCGATGAGCTGTTACCTCTCTCAAAGGAAAGAGCCATTGAACTATGGGAACAGGATTTAACGGTGTATCTGCTTTATGAAGATAATACTGAAGCAATGGCTTTTGACCGAGCCGACATTGATAATCATGGTGGCTTGCTCGGTATTGAAAAAACAGACTGGCTTGCCTTGCAGGAGCATGAGGGTGATAGTAAATCTTCCCCCGATATGTCAGAACAGCTCTTTTTGGAACGCACCGACAATGGAGTACCCATTTTATCAGAATGATAATTGATAACCCTGTCTACTATGGAAAAATTGCTTTTGGCAGACGCACAAGGGAAAAGGTCAAGGGTACTAAGAATGAATATCGTCAAGTACACCAAGATGAATATATCCTTGCAGACGGTCAGCACGATGCTATCATCAGCGAGGAGCTGTGGTCGCAGGCACATGAAAAACGAGAGATAACAGGTGTAAAATCCCCATCTAAAATTGGTCGGGACAGAGCACATTTATTAAGCGGCATATTAAAATGCCCTAAATGTGGCGGACCGATGTACACCAATAAACACGCATGGACGAACAAAGACGGTACATATAAAGAGATTTATTATTATGTGTGCAGTAAGGCTCGTACCGCCAGAGGAAAAAGCTGTGACTATAAAGCGATGCTCAAGAAAACGGATATAGAGCCGCTTGTCATTGAAGCAATCAGAGAGCTGATTAAGAATGAGGATTTTGCAACAGAAATCAAATCAAAGATAGGCAGGCAAATTGACACTTCTACCCTCGATAGAGAGCTAAAAAATTATGAAGTCAAACTGCGGGAAGTAGACCTAAATAAAACTCGCCTTGAAAATGAGATTGACAGCTTGCCGGAGGATACCCGTTTTAGAGAACGCAAGCTCCATGATATGACTCTCCGCCTTGATGGACTGTACGACGTTATCGTTGAACTGGAAGAAAAAATTGAAGATGTAAAGCTCCGCCGCAAGGCTGTCGAGCAGGATGCCATTACCTTAGAGAATATCTACACCCTATTGGCAAACTTTGAAAAAGTGTATGACAAAATCAGCGATGAAGAAAGAAAATCCCTAATTTCTTCGTTAATCAAAGAAATAGAGATTTTCCCATGTGATGACTCAGAGCTGCCCCTAAAGTCTATTTTATTCAATTTTCCGGTTTATAAGGATGGTGGAGATGTTTACGAATTTTTGTGGGACAAAAGTACGCACGTCTCAACGTGCCTTGAGAGTACAATAATGATGTCGTAAGTATCTAGTACGCCCTTGGTGGAAGGGTATACTTCTTAAATTTTAGCAATTCTCCCACATACCTTTCGGTCTTTTCATTCCTACCAACTATATTACTCTCTGCATTAAGACAAGAAATATCTTAATAATTTGATACTTGATGTTTGCTAATACATTCAATGATCTTTGTATCAAAATTGTAAGCAACAAAACCCTCAAATACTTATTTATTTGAAGGCTTTATTCGTTACAATTTAAAAATTACACAAGTTCTTTTTAAGATTGATATATTTAATTCCTTCAATCAATTTAAGCTTTTTGAAGTGGATATTCCATTAGAATTCTTCTATATCCCAATAATATAGTATCTAGTTTGTTCTTTTAATTATTACTATATAAAAATTTTTTACCAGATAACCAAAAATACTCTTTGTTTTTTAAAAGACTTGTAAGCTTAAAGATATCTCCATCGACACAATACTCTTCTCTTAATTATTTATAAATACTTGTGTTAATCTTACCTTATGGTTTTTCTGATACCAAATTAACGCAACAAGTTTTACAAGGCCACATGCTTTTAATTATTTCATAAACTTTATCCTTTACGAAGGTATTCCTTGGTAGGCTAATCGTCTGTTTTAGAGCTAAGTCGCTCTTTATAGGTGTTGATTTTGTCTGGAACTATATATAAGTATTCAATAATAAATTCTACAAATTCTGACATGCTTTCAACATCATGTTGATCTATTTCTAATTCCTTATCATGTGCAGCTGAATCACCAAGTATTTTTGTCAATGAGGAAGCCTCTTTTAATGTGCCAGGAAGTAACCCTTTTTCAGCGATTTCTTCAATTTTATCTTTAAGTCCCCACTTTGTTGCACCTTTATCTTTAAGTATTAATTCAAGTGTACGCCTTAATGCTATTAAGCAAATATTTTTATCAATTTCCTTCGTTTTTAGTGCGGCTTCAAAGGCTTCTTTAACTTTCGATGGTATAGAACCACTTTCAATATTATTAATTGGGAACAAGATGGTCTTTTTATTATAATATTCCATTTCACCGTTATAATTAGGTTCCATCATAGTTTCATCGCTGTACGTTTCACGCAATGTGACTTTATGGCACACTGGACATGCAAACATATCATATNNTTAAAATTGAAATCATCATAATCTACATTACGTGAACCCCACTGATATTCACCTTTTTGGTGCATGAGAGTTTCATTACCACAATGAAAGCATTTTATTATTTCTTCTTTTGGCAAATCAAGATTTTTCATATAGTCCCCTCCAACCAAGAATTTTTAATGATCTTTGTTTTCCTCCAGCACCTTTTCAGCATTTTCACTTATCCAGTAATAACGTCTTTTTTCTTGTTCAGGACGCAACGTATCCAATCTAATCAGAGACTTATCTACCATCTTACTTGCTCGTTTGTTTATCAGTTGCCAACTATAATCTAATTCTTGTGCAATTTCTGNNTGCCGCACTGTATGAGATTTTTTGATTCCTGTGTAAAAAATCTAAAATACCATACTCTATATCATCAGCTAATCGTATAGTGCTCTTTTCATAGTCTTTTATTTTCTGTAAAATTTCTTTGTTTGAAACTTCAGCACGACACTTTGAATATATTTGTTCTCTCAAGCATTCTGGGCAGAGCATAGAAAATCTCTCTAATTCAGACAACATTTCAAAAGGAAACTCATGCTTTTTATCACAAATAATCGTTTGGCTGGCATTAAAATGCTCCTTCAATAAAGTGTTAAATATAAATTTAGGATCATTATAGTACTTTCTTAAATTGGTATCCTTTGGTCTACCAAAGTTCAAATTATGTTTCTGACACATTCCATAATCTAATGCAAATAAAGTAGAAGGAACATTATATTTATCATTAATTTTATTATAGGTGCTAATATAACCATTTAACTCTAATGTATCCAACAAATTCGATAAGGTGTTGCTAATAAGAAAATGGCTTGTAGGAGGGTTCGGTATTTTAAATTTTACTGCACTTGATTTTGCAATACTAGATTTATTCTCCACTTGTTTTACAATAATTTTTTTTACAAGATCCTTTTGATTTTCTATAGAAACTATATCCTCAAATGTCCTAAGTACGTAACGGTTTGATTCAAAATATTTTTGAGTAATTTCTTCAAAATACCTTAACGCTGCCGCACTAATAGCAGCTTTAGTAATTTTTTTATCGTAGCTCAAATGAGTTTCATAGCAGAAAGATAAGACATATCCAATTTTTCTTGGTATATTTACTGATATGTCAAATAATAATTCATATAACTCTTCATTTTCCATATCGAAAAAATCGCTAATCTGGCTATTAGGCAAAAATACCTTAAAGCGATTCTCGATTAATCGCTTTGTGTAATCTATTGATATTTCCTCCATTTTAGTTATGTTTTTATATGAATATAATGCGCTATAAAAATCCAAGTTAATTTCATCATATTTTTGATTATCCAATTTACCAGTATAAAAGCGATTAGGATAAGTGGCTATTTTAAATTTAATAAAATCATCAGATAAATTATTAAGAGGTGCTATAAACCAATCCAGGAACAATTCTTGTGCTTTTTGATCAATCTCAGAATAATCATCCAAATAAATATAAAGATATTTAACTCCTACAACTTCTTTTATTTTTATAAAGTTATCAATCAAGCATTTTTTGATATCTAAATACCTTAGCATAGTGGAATCAAATTCACTTTTGAAGTTTTCCATAGTATCACTGCCACTTGACAATGATATTGATGGATTTTTCGATACTTTCATCGCAATTGAATCTCTATCGGTTACATTTGCTTCAATTGAATTTTTTATCGTCCTATACAAAGATAAGTCAATATTTTTAAATACATCATCTAAAGATAACTGCACGGTTTCTAATGCCAAATCGACTTCTTCACTTTCTCCATTCATATATGATGAAATTCTATACAGTGCATTTTTATTTTTTAAACTATGCTTAAAAGCATCTTTTGTTTTAGTAATGACCTCATGTAAAAAATTCTTGTATATCAGATACTTTGTTATTTCATTATTAATGATGCTCATATTAGGTGCTTCATCAACTATCAAGTTTGGTGTAGCACTGTCATAGAGTGTTTTTACATCAATATAAAGGCAAATTACTTTATCATTTTGTATCATATCACGCATAGACTTTTGAATAATAGTTGACTTTCCTGTGCCTTTTCTTCCCATGAGTATAGATGTTCGGGGTAAATTTATTTTATTTAGGACACCATTATTAGGTAGTAAGTCCGTATATACTAAATCAATAATATTCTCCGAGTCTTTCTCTATTTCCGCTCTACGAACGAGCTTTAATGACTCGGCAAATTGTAGAAAATCACTTGTTTTGTTCATATCTTTACACCCTTTCTTACAAGAATTAAATTTAACCAATTTTGCCCAACCAGTCCTGTCATTCTTCATGTATTTTATCCGAGTACATTTGACCACCTTGATATCTAACTAGGTTTCTGTTTTACTTTAAAAAAGCCATATCTCCCTTCGCCTCGTCCCTTAGTAAAAAAGATATCATTATATTTTCCATTTAAACTTTTTGGGGGCTGTTTATTGTCAATTATAATTACTTGCTTGTCATTAAAATTATCAGCAAAAAAGGTAAATAAACCATCTTGCAAAGAATTATCAACAAAATCATCTTCACTTGCTTCTGAAATTTCAGATTCCTTTAGTGTTGTAAGTGGTGAATCTAAAACTAAAACACGCATAAAAGAATGTTCTATGTTTTGTAAATAAATCATCAGAGCAGCACTAAAGATGGCATAGAAATAAGCTCTATATCCCTTACCATTGGATAGGCGATGTACTCCATCAATCTCTATGTCTTGTGTTATTACATCAAAGTTTACTTGTCCAACCTCTGAGTAACCACAGGCAATCAAGGAATTTTTAATTACCTTACATAAATCCTTATATATTTGTTGATCAACTATCAGACCATCAGTAACGGAATCTTCTTTAATCTTTTTACTTTCTTCAAAAATAATAATTTCGCCACTTTTACGCTCAATAGTGCTTCCTATATCTATTATCTTACTATCAATCTTTGCCTTTTCAATTAACGCTTTAATTACCACTTTTAGCGGCTTCAAATCTTTGGTTGAAATTCGAGCTATTTCTTCATTATTTTCTTTAATCTTTTCTTCGCCTAAGGACAGACCCTCGTTAATCTGGCGAAGTTCTTCAGTCAAATCATTGATAGAAGACTCTAATTCTCTAAGATTAATTTGTATTCTAGCTTTTTCATTATAGCAACAGTTAACAATATCTTCATGGTTTACAACATCCGTGTCTATCGGCACTTCACTATCGCAAAGGGGACAATGATGTGTTGAAATTTGTGATAATAAACCTTCACCATTAGCGGAAAATTCTAATCTTTCTATATCACTCAGATATTGCTTTTTTAATAGATGGAATTTTTCAACCATCATCTGAATTTTATTTCTTTGTAAGTTTAATCTATTATTATCTGTATTAATATCATGAAGTTCTTGCCTTTTTAACTTAATAACTTTTTCTATCTCAGATATTTTATCTTTATAGTAATCCAGGCTATATATATCATCATTAATAAAGATATTTCTATCCTCTATCAATTTTTCTTTTTCTTGAGTTAATGAAATAATTTCTTCTTTTATATAATCAATTTTAGCATCATTTTGGGCCTTTTTTATTTCAGATTTTTCTAACTCTGCACAAGCTATATCATCTTTATTTGTTAATAGATATCTAAATACGGATTTACTATAAGTCTGCTGGGTACTTTGAGTATCTAAAACAGGAGATTTAACTTCTGAAATTATATCAGTCTCAGAAATTAGTGCTAAATGTGTTATAGCTCTAAAACTTAATGTAACTTTTTTCCCGTCTCTGTTTTTTACTAAAAATTTGTTTTCATCTATGCCTATCTGCTTCAATAAAAACTTAGAAATATTGTCTTTATTATCCGGATCATGTTTACTCTTTAACTTTTTAAAGTTGTGACTATCAATTTCATCAATGCTGCAGTCATAATAGAATATATCGTTACTATTCAAAAATCTCAAAATAGTTATAGGTCTATTATTATCAAAACTGCGAATCTCTACGTACAATTTCGAATAGTCTTTACTCTCTGGAATATCTTTAATTTTAGTTGCACCAAAGGCATAATCAATGCATTGAAAGATATAAGATTTACCAGTATTAGAAGGACCATGAATTACATTAAGACCTTTTTGAAATGTAACCTCAGCATCCTCTTTTCCTGTGCCAACCACTTTTAACTTTTTTATGTAAAATCCAGACACAGCTACACCTCCTCAGTAAATGGGTAAAAGCTATTAAATTCATTTTGTTCATCGGTATTATGAGAAAATATGATATCCTTTAGCTCTTTGTCTGTTTTAAATTCTGTTTCTTGAACAACCAATTGAATGTTTTTTGTTAAATGTTCTGAGTAAGTATTTTGAATGCTATCTACTAGCCATAATGTATTTCCATTACCCTTATAGCACAAACCCTCATTAGCCTCTACATCAATCAATCCTTTTATAGCTAACTCTAATAATGATTTTTTTAACACTTGTATTTTATCAAAAACTTCGATAGATTGAAATGGATACTTTGGATGTAAATTAAAAGCATTTTCTTTGAAATCTTCAATATAAAGACTTAAATAATCCAAATATAACAATCTATCCATACTACAAAAGTTAGGATACAATACTTTAAGAATAAATAAGCAACGCAATCCTAATTCTACTTTTGTGTTATAAAGGCTATCATTCATTTGTAGTCCTCCAATCAACTAAATCGTCATTAGCTAGATGATGACATATCCCTTTCTTATCATCATTGCCAACAAAATGTAAGTCATTATCTACTCTACTTACTGATAGGTTAACTTTTGTTGATTCGTGCATAGTTCTCTTCAATTTATCAAAACCATCCTTGAAATCGATTTGCACGAATTCTTTTATTCCTGAATACATTTCATTTTTTAGAATTTCAAATTCACTTTCAGTTGAAAAAATATCTCGAATACACCTTTTAAGTGATTCTGCAGAGTAGTATTCTTGTCTTCTACTACTGAAATCTTTTAATAAATCGACAAATTCATTAAGTTTATTAGTATCAATATTTTCTTTTTTATTTTCTGAATATGCTACTAAAATTTTGTCTAAATATTTTCTCTCTGCATTTTCTATATCTTTTGGTGGCTTAATTTTAATGTTTCTTTTTGGTTTAATATTTCCACCAAAACGAAAATAAAAGTAATGAGTATGCCTATGTTCTTCTATAATAGTGTTTATGGAATATGTATCCACAATATTAAAATCAAATTTCTGAACAAATTTCAAAAAATCATCAGTTAATGCTATCGTCTTATTTTTAATAAGATTTTTACTGCATTTATCATCCCACTCTTTTATAAGACCATCACGAATATTTTCTTTTTTTTCCAATAGCATTCTCATTTTTTTACTTAAATCATGTGATGCTATTATATAATACTTTTCAGGCATTGGTATATCTTTGTTATAAACAAAATAACAAAGCTTGCCGAACTCTATCCAATATTGACTCGGTTGCAATTGTGCAGAATACTTTTTACACTGATAATAATCAAATGTTCCGTTCTCATATTCTGCAATTACATCTCTGCCTTTATCACCTGCACCGCCAATTCGATACACATCTTTATAGTTAGTTTTTGCACAAGCTACAGCCCATTCTGCTATAAACTCCTCAAATGCCTCATCAGAAAAATCTTTAATTCTTTGTAGTGGAGCAATAACCGTCTCAAAAACTGACTGGTCATCTAATGGTTCAATTGTGCCCATTTTCATCAGATTAAAAGTTGTAGTTATCATTATAATCCTCCTTTTATCTATCGCTTATTCTATAATTTGGGTGTCCTGAGGAGGTTTTTTCGATAACTATTGCCCCGTTATTTTCATATCTCATAAAGTTAAGAAATAATGTTTCTAATAGAAGTCGGTCACTTATTAATATCCTGTTCCATTCATAGCCCTTGAATATATCTCTTAATAAAAAGACTTCACCTGTATTAAGATTTTCCATTTCGCTCCTAGTGATATCTAAAAGCTCATTAACATTTGGCATATTATAATCCCCCAAGCAGATAATAACGATACAAACAACATTGTTACTATCAGTTTATAGCATATTCCAATATTTCTCAACAAAAATTCTACTATTTTTCTAATATTTTGAATTTTTCTGTTTATTTGCGCATGCAAATCTGCCAACAATAAAATCCTCAGCATATCTGAGGATTTTATTCTTAACAGATTCTCCTTACACTAAGAGCAGTAACCCCTTTATCTTTCCCAGTTACTGCTCCTATGTCTTGCTATATATTCTCCAAGAGATTCATTATCAGTAGCTTTGTAATGAAAATCAAAATTACTAAGTTGCTCTGTTAGATTTATCAAATCTGATGCATTATTGACCTCCACAATCTGAACAGCACCCTCTAGAATATACTTTTCTTTGACTGACATTTCAGCAAATCTCTTTTCTAGATATTCATTTTCTTTCTCTGTTCCTTCAATATCTTTCCATAGATATTCTAAGTTTTTCATAAACTCATTCCTCCCATACCTTGTGATTGCTCTTTTAAAGGCTCATCTGACTCTTTAATCTCTTCTTCCTGCGGACGAGATAACACTTTAAAATTATCTTCTCCAGGAATAAGACCAAGACCTCTTCCATTATCCCATTTCATGTGTATGGTTCCAATGTCATCTACCCCTATCACTGTTCCCTTTGTACCTTTTTCAACGCCTTGTACATCATCCATTGCCTGAATTAATTCAATTCGTGTACCTACAGGATAGCCGTTCTTAATTCTTTCTACTTGATTCCTATTATTATTCAAATTTCATACCTCCCATTTTTTGATTTTCTTCTATACCCATTTCCTCAGCTGTTTTAATAAACCAGTTATCACTGTTCCAAAAGCTAATATAAATATCTCCCATCTCAGTACTAATTTCTCTCTGCTCAAAACCCTCTGCCCAGCCATCAGACGCCTGTCCAGTTATATTTTCTTTAATCTTTTCAAGCTCCTTTGGAGTCAATTCATCATTTAAAGTAAGAATAGCCACTCCCATTAGTTCTCCTTCTACAAGCTCAACAGAAAACACATACTTTGATACTTTTGCATTCACACTGTCATGGTCATCATAATATCTCATCAGACCTCTTTGTTCTTCTTCTGGAAGATTGTTTTCTTCTATTGCCTCTAGGATTACATCTAGATACTGGGCTACTTCAGCATTTGAAATTTCCTGTGGTTCATTTGCATATTCTTTATATCCATATTCATTTTCTATATCATATGTTGTTATTTCGAGAGGCATATATAGTTTTAAGTTCTGCAATTCTTCTTTTTCAGGAAATACCATTCCAAGACTTTCAAATAATAAATTGGCAAGTTTTTGATTATATCCATGGTAAGTGATATATCCTTTCTCTGAAAACGCTCCAAATTCATTTGCCATTTTCTCCTGTCCATATCTTTTAAAGTCAATGTATTCTTCAAGATTTGAATCATATTCAAAATGTCCCGACTCACAAATCATATATCTTCCATAGTTTTCTACACTATGGATACCATCAAATAATTCAAATTCATACATAGAATCTGCTAGTGCAAAGATTTCTTCAACAGTTCGAGGTTTAACATAGTCCATAAGTTTTTCAAAATATTCTATATCATGGTTGCCTATTTCCTTATAATATTCTGCTAATTTATTTAAGGTATCTATCTTAATTAATGGTGTTGTATCAGCGGAAATGATATTTATTATTCTATCTGAAAAGTTATGGATATCAATTGCAACTTCACAATCATGTAAGTAAGGAGTTTCTAATCTCAACAGTGCCTTTTCAATTTCAACATCAGAACAAGGAAGATAGATAAATTCATTTGTACCTTTTGCTGTCAGCTGTATTGTTGCCACACTTTCTTTCCAATGATATGGTGGAAACTGCTTGCCATTATATATTTGCTCCGGCACATTTGAATTTATATATAAGACTCCATAAGGAGTAATTCTAGAATTAGGATTGTTTTTTATCACTCCCATAGCAAAAGATTCACCGTCAAGTTCATCTAATTCTTTTACTGTTGCTGCTTGCTTTTCTGATAGATATATATCTTTGCCTACAGTTTCCAGATTATTAAAATCACTTACAAGGCTATAGCAATAAGTATTAAAACTTAGATTGATTAATTCTGCTATTGTCTCAGGATTTTCTGCAAAGGCAGAAGCTAAAAATACTTTTCTTTCCTTTGTGTCGAAACTATCCATCCTCTTAAATAGAAAGTTTAGTTCATCGATATTGCACTCTTTACCTTTTAGAACTTCATTGATATCTGGATCATAAACTACTTCTTCAATATAGCAGTTGGGAGCAATTGAAGTTTCAAGCTCCAGCTGATTATATACATTGGATATTTCACTTTCCCCATAAGGGAAATTAAACATAATTGACTCATCTTCTTTTCTGTCGATTCTTTTTAATCTAATTAGCATATCTCTCCTCCATCCTATTTTTTAATTGAAAATACATTTGCACCATACTTTGCAATTAATGATGCGTTAATTATTATCTTAAATGCAGTATCATCAATAAGTTCTTTATCTGCTATTTCACTGATTCTTATATATTCTTTACCTGACCATATAGTTTTTGCTGTTTGGTAAAGGGCATAGCCTTCTGTACTAATTTTTCTAAGATGTATATTGGAAAAATCAAAGCCATTTAAACAGACCGCATGCTCCGAGATATTCCATAATACTTCATCAGCAGTTAGGAGAAATATTACAGCAAGGTAGCTTGGCGATCCATCCTCTATATCAATATCTTGTTTCTGAATTAAATGATAAAATCTTCCCTTGTGGTTATGATTTAAAAATAGTTCTCCAGCAAATCTATTACTAAGTAATTTCAATCTTTCTTTTAGAGCATAGTTTTTTATACTTCCAAAGCAATCTCTTATCAGATCCGTATATCCAATTTCATCTGCCTCTAGTTTTTCTTTGAAACAAAAGCAGTCATTAGGGTTACCTCTGCTTTTAACCTTTGCTACACAACCATTACAAATACTAATTCCTCCTTCACAATTAAAGTGATTATTAATGACTATTCCACTTCTTCTTTGAGGAAAATTAGGTGCCAGCATCAT
>DBGA01000041.1:0-63822 GCA_002295325.1 Ruminococcaceae bacterium UBA866
GTTCGCCTTAGAACAGTTCATTATTCATAATGCAACAGCCTTTTCGGTCTTAATTAGTTAATTAAATGTAGTAATTATAATACTCGTCATGAATTTTTGCCTTTGAATTGAGAAATTTTTTCATCATCATCAATCTCCACAGTATCTTCTGCTACACCCATTTGGTAGTGTCCAGCAATTGATAAATCATCATTTAATTTTACGATGCATGTACCGGTTTTAGTTGGTGTTGTGCCAGTTTTTGGGTCAATGCAGATAGAGTTTTTAAGCAACATACCCTCCTCTTTCTCCGTTAGAGTTCCCCAAAATTTCCCTATAAACTTTTTATTTATTTCATTCATTATATTTCCTCCGATATTTTATATAGTATTAAACTGGAATTTCAATTTCTTTTTCTAGGTGTAGTGAGTAAATCAAGCATTGCTTTACATTGCACTTGAAAATCTCTTCAATTGCAGCTTTATATAATCTCAGTTGGTCAAAATAGCGACCTATAAGTACCATGTCATTCTCTACATAGTCTGTTTTGTAGTCAACTATAGCAATGCCATCATCTTCTATAATTAAACAGTCTGCAATACCCTGTATAAATATTTCAGCTTCAGAATGTGGTGGTTTCAGCTTTTCGTCCAGATCGCCTGCTTTGATAAAAAAGTTGAATTTGTATTCCCTCAACATATCACCTTTAACCATTCGTTGATATAATGAGGAATTTAAAAAGGCATCAATCTTTGAAGTGTTTAGTGCATCTGATTGCTCTTTTGTAAGATATCCTTGCTCGACTAGACGAGTAATTTCCATTACAAGGTTATTCTTTGCATTAGCGAAGTCAGCAAACTGCATAAAGTTATGGAGAATTGTTCCTCGTTCCGCCGGTGTAATTTTTTGCTTTTGCATAAAACTAGGACTTGCTTTCAGCACTATCTCACTTGAATTTGCTTGTTTTGCAATCTGTGTAACCGTTAGCTTTGCAGGAATTTGCGTTAAAGGGGCATTATCATATTGAAATGAGAATGATTTTGAGAGCCTATCTGCAATTTCATCAGATACAGTTGCTGTGCTTTCTTGCTTTTCTAGCTCTTCTGCGTCCTTTTCGTCAGCCTTAACGATATAACCTCCAACCTTAAAGTCTGCATGTTTCATTGGTAATGATGTACGTCCAATTTCTTTTCTAATATTATTAAAACCTGGATGACGTATTAGTGCAGCTATAATCCAACTGGCAAAATTATTGTAACTATAAATCTCATATGGAGAAGGTTTATCATTTAAAGAGCAGGAATCAACTATATTCCTAATCTTAGTTTGGGCATTTTCAAATGTCATTACCATAATAAGTTTTTCTTTTGCACGAGTAAGCGCTACGTAAAGCACCCTCATTTCTTCGGAAATGGTTTCCTTTTCGCGTTTTAGCTTAATTGCCTCAAAAGGTAGGCTTGTATAGCTCTTAAGATTCTCTGGCTGGGTTATTTTCATTGAAAAACCCAGTTCGGCATTCATCTGATAAGGTGATGTGTTTATCTCCTGCTTATTAAACCCTTTGGCACAATCACCTACAATGCTAATCGGAAATTCTAGCCCTTTTGAAGAGTGAATACTCATAATAGTAACTGTATTTGCATTTTTTGAGGTGGTGTTGGCACAGGAAAAATCCTGTTTACTGTCCATAACCCTATCAATATATCGGATAAATCCAGATAACCCATTTGCTCCTACCTTCTCATACTTCTTTGCATAAGACAGCATTAATCTTAGGTTTGCATTTTTCTTTTCACCATTCCCTAAGGCATTGACTATGGCAATAAAATCAGTTTTATCATAAATCTCTTGTATAATCTCATCAGTCGGCAAAAGCGAAGCTTTCTGACGAAAGTGAGAAAGCACCTCGATAAATTGCTGACACTCAATGTCTCCACTTTGGGCTAATTTAGATAACGCTAAGTAAAGTGGGGTATTTTTCTTTGCAAGCCTAATTTGTGTGACTTTATCAGCAGAAAATCCAAACATAGGTGACATTAAAACAGACAAGAGCGAAACATCAAGCAAAGGATTATCGATTACCTTGAGCAGGTTTAAAATGACCATTATTTCGTATTCAGCAAAGTATCCCTCTGATGTATCCGAAAAACATGGCACTCCATTTGCAATAAGCTCGTTTGCATATGTTGTTGAAATATCTTTTTTCTTTCTAAGTAAAATTGCAAAATCTTTGAATTTGCAAGCTCGTGTGCTGTCACCATCAACTACTTGAAACCCATCAGCTACCATCTTTTTAATCATTTTCGCAACATATCGTGCCTCGACAATTGACTTTTGATCGTCATTATCCTTTGTATAATCAATGATATGCACTTCTGGGAAAACGTCTTCTTTATCTTGATATGATGCACCAACAACCAACTTTTCATCATCGTTATAGTCAATTTCGCCTATATCCTCACTCATAATTTGACTAAAAATATAATTTACAACGCTACAAACTTCCTTGCGACTTCTAAAGTTTGATTCAAGAGTGATTGTGCCATTTGAAGTGCTTGTATGTGTTTCCTCATCGTATACTGGAAAATGTTTTTTCTTATCCATAAAAAGCTTTGGCATTGCTTGACGAAAGCGATAAATACTTTGTTTTACGTCCCCAACCATAAAAATATTGGTTTCATCTTTGCTTAACAGCTTAAAAATTAGGTTTTGAACCTCGTTAATATCCTGACACTCATCAATCATGATTTGCTCTATATTATTGGATAACTCATGTGCAATATCGGTTTTTTCATAACCATTTTCAGTTTTATTTACTAGCAATTTAACCGTAAAATGCTCCAAGTCGGAATAATCTATGATGTTGGCATCCTGCTTTTTTTGTTCAATCAATGCGTAAACTTCGCGAACAACACAAAATAATATTTTAATTTTTGGGGTTAAAATGTTGATGTCATCTTCAAAATCAGACTCTCTAAACGATATATATTTTTCTTTGGTACTGTCAACTATCGAATAAACTTTTTTGCGTCTATCTTTTAAGTAGTCAAGAAACTCAGTATCTTCATATTTTCTAATGGCGCCAAGCCTTACCTTTTCAATTTCCATCATACATTGAGAGGCATCTGCAAATCGTTTTGATAGGAGTAATTCCTTAATGTACTTCAGTTGGACAATATCAAAGCTGAAAGCCTCAAAATACTTGTCCATAACGATTTCATCAATACTCATATCGTCAATACACCCGTCTAGTATGTCAATGCAATTGCTGAGGGCATCGATAATATGTAGTGATACAAAGTCAGTCCATATGTTGTCCTCAATTGAGCAAGTTTTTGTATACATCTGCTCAGCCTCATTTAAAAACGACAGTGGAAATGAAAAGGAGCGTATAAAGTTGTAGATGGACAAAATAAGCGAAATAAGTTTTTTGTCGTCCCTTGTACAGGTGAACTCAACCAATTCTAAAAAATCAGGCTGGTCGTTGTCATAATACTTCTCGAGCACCTCACTAATTGCGTCATTTTTAATCAGGTTTAGCTCGGTTTCGTCTGCAATTTTTATGTCGCTTGAAATCCCTAATATCTGAAAGTTGTCACGGATTAAACCCGAACAAAGCGAATGGATACTTGAAATCTTTGCATTGGCAAGCAAAAGCTGCTGACTCTGCAGGGTGCGGTTTGTTGGGTCCTCTTCAATTATTTGAGCAAGCTTATCGCTAATTCTGCGCCGCATTTCATTTGCCGCTGCCACTGTGTAAGTTACAATTACCAGTTTGTCGGCAGGAATTGGGTTTTCGCCAGTTAGAAGTTTTATTACACGCTGAGTTAGAACTGCGGTTTTTCCACTTCCAGCAGCAGCAGATACAAGAATATTTCCATTTTTCACATCAATTGCCTGTTGTTGATGCTTTGTAAATTTAAGACTCGCCATTTGCTGCCTCCCGTTCTATTTTTTCTAAAATTTCAGCGTTATCTAATTTTAAATACTCTATTGTCTTTGAATCTTTATTGATTGCGCAAACCCCTTGATAGTTGCAATAAGAACAGCTTTTTTCGACTGGCACCGCTTCAATTCTTCCATCATGGAGCTCG
The DNA here is from genome assembly GCA_002295325.1 of Ruminococcaceae bacterium UBA866. Taxonomy (GTDB): domain Bacteria; phylum Bacillota; class Clostridia; order Oscillospirales; family Ruminococcaceae; genus Paludihabitans. Next base: position 4,074 of record DBGA01000041.1, read on the forward strand.
TTTGCCATTCTCACAATTAGAGAATCAATGTACTTATTTATCTTAGAAAGTTCAACAACAGACACAAGTGATTTAGCAGAGCTTGCTGAAAGTGAACCATCTACCTTGGAGGTTACTGGAATATACAAACCATCCATAGGGGTTTCCATTGCTTCTAAAACTTCCCTGTCATCAATCAAAAGTCCGTTCATTTTATAATTTAAAATCTTTTTATGCTTAATAACTTCCTCACCTGCATTCCTTGGGAGTGACGCCGCTGACTCTCCGGCTGGCATATATAAAATACCTGCCGGAATAGAATTTGCATATTCTCCCTTTCCATTTTGACTGATACAATGAAGATAAATAAGCATTTGTAGATTTAAACCGTACAACACATCATTGAGATTAAATTCTTTTTTACCAGATTTGTAGTCTACAATACGAATGAATTTCTCACCCTTTTTATTTGTGTAGCTATCTACCCTATCTATTTTCCCTGCAACATTAATTACTGTATCATTTTCGCCAAAAAGCTTTAATGGAGTTATATCTGTATTATCGCTTATTTCATATTCAAAGCCACAAGGGGTAAACTCGCTTTGGAGCAACTCGTAGTGCAGTCTTTCTACTATTTTAAAAATTGACATTCTCATTCGATTATATAGATAAATAAAGCGTTTTGTTTTATCTTGTACTCCACCCATTACCGTTTCTATATATCTATCAAGCTCAGATTTTATCATAGCCTTAACTAACTTTTCATCGTAGTCATTTTTTAAGTCAATCTTTTTTGTTATGATATAGAGGATATTGTGTATGAGAGTCCCCGTTTCAAGTGGGTTTAGCTCAGCTTTTTTCAGTGGATATGCACGCAACCCATGCTCGCAAAAATATCGAAAATGGCATTGATAAAACCCATCTACTCTAGTTGGGGAAATATTCATTTCTTTTCCAAATAATAAAGTGGCATTTGCTTTATTTTCTATTACAAAATCGCTCTTATTATAGAATTTATCCAGTTTTTCAAGCTTTAGTTTATAGATATCATCTCTCGATAACACGGCTTTTAGGGTAGCTGTGAGTTTTGTATCATCAAGATAAGTTTTTGCAAGCTGAGCAAATGCAGTTTGCTTTGACTGGCAAAAGTATTCACCGTCTAAATCCTCTGTGTCACCTATAATATCCTCACCAAACATCTTTTTTAGCTGTGAAAATATAATTGATGGAGAAAGCTCAGTACCAGATATATCTGCTTTTCGAGCAGTAATATATAATTTTTCACATGGCGAAGTCAACGTTTTATATGCTATAAAACGCTCTTCTTTCATCTTATCAATCGATGGCTTGGCTATATTAATCTCTATGTTAATTAACTGTTTTCTCTCTTTATCAGTAAAAGCTCCAGAAGATGCTGGCACAAGAGGGAAAATATTTTCATTTACACCTAAAACAAAAACTACCTTTTTCTCTGTAGTCCTTATTCTATCTGCACTACCGACAATTACTGTGTCGATTGCTTGTGGCAATGTTCCCATATCGTAGGTTGCGCAAACTATGGTAAAAAGCTCTTGAAAACGGTCTGGATTGACCTTATCTTCACCAATTGTAATAGCCAANNTAGCTCCATTATAATTTCCCATACCCTTGAATATTCCTGTGCGTATTCAAATTTTTCATCAGATAGAAACTGTTTAATAATCTCCTCTGTTTTTTCTTTTGCTTGAATTTTTTCCAGTAAATTAACAATTGCTGTACAAAACTCAGTACCGTTTGCATCTTTTATTTCAGATTTAAAGGAACCAATGCACTCATTGATAAACTCACGAATTACATTGATACGCTCTAACACCTCGTTGTCTTCATCTGTGGTAGACTCCTTGTAACCCCTTGGGTTTAGGGTAAATGTACTTTGCCATTGTTTAGATTTGATATCCCAAATATAAACATAATTTTCAAGCTCTGCAATATCTTCAATTGAAAACCTTGTCATATGACACTTTAGCATTCCTAAAATATTTTCGCTTGTATAGCCTTTTGTAACGCAGCTTAGTAAATTTTGTACAAATCGAATAAGTGGTTTATTTTCAATACTTGAAAGCTTGTCCGTATAAAATGGAATATTATATTTTGAAAATGCTGCTTCAAGTTGGGATAGATAGCTATCTAAATCCCTTGAAATGATTGCAATATCGCTATAGTGATAGTCATTTTCTTTGATTAGCTTGCAAATTGTCGAAAGTGTATAATCCACCTCATCATACTCATTTTTGCAGAGCATGGCAACAACATTTTCACATACTGAATCATAAGGTTTGATTACCATTGAAAATATATTTTCTTCGATATGCATGATTTCCTTAGCACAATAACCCCCATTAGAGAGAGTTATAGAGGGTTTTACTTTAACTGACACCTCTTTGGCGTAGCGCATAATGTCATTATAAGTATCATATACACTCGAAAAAACGCTTATTTCAGTTTGGTTTGCACGGACTAAATCAAGACAAAGTGAAACATAGGTGTCTTCTGATTTTTTAAGTATCATTTTAATGAGACCTTTTTCATTTGCGGTAAAACCCTTAAACTCATCAAAAAAAACGGTATATCCTTCGAAATAATCCCTGTCCTTTAAGATTTTCGTAGCACGCATAATATCATCAAGAGGGTCAAGATATGTATTTAGCAAAATTGCATCATAAACCCCGTAAATTAATGCAATTTCTTTTAGTTTCAATTTGAGATTTGATTCTTCTAAATCATTGGTACTGCGGCTAAGCTCCTGTGATGAAACTCCCGCATTCTTAAACTCGGTTACAGTATCAAGCATTGTCTTTGCAAAGCTCCGATTTTTTGCTAATTTTTTATATAACTCAAGCTCATCATAGATTTGCTCAATAGCCTTATCCATGATTACAGTTTTTGCACATTCATCGGCATACTTTCCTGCAAGTGTTCCATAAAGTTTGAAAACCTCGCTCGCTATGCGTGTAAAGCTAATTACTTTTACAGACCTGAAAAGCTCGCCACCAAGGGTTTTGAAAAGGGTTTTTTCAGCTTCAAAAGTAAATTGTTCTGGAACTATAAGCATGACCTTACTACTTTTTTCTTTACAAATTTCTGCTATTTTTTTCGTTATAAATGTGGTTTTTCCACTTTTTGAGCCACCAAGCACAAACTGAAGCACTGCTCATCACCTCCAAAAAAATTGACCTAGATTGATTTTAAATCAGTCTAAGTCAATTTTATAATATTAATCTGTGTTAGTCAAACAATATATTCTTAAGCTTTTCGCATAACTCTAAAGTTGCAAATTTGAATTTGTACTTTTGCTTATTACCGACTATTTCAACCTGTTTCTTAGTTAATAAGTCGTCAAACTCTTCTTGCGTTGAAGCAGCCGGAATGCATAGCGGTGGATATAATACACACCACCAATTTTTGCCCCTCCCACTTCCAATTGTGACACGCAATGCATCATATTTTCCTGCTGGAAGTGTAAATGTATCATATTCCCTAGTTGAAAAATACATATTCTTAAGCTCTACTTTGACTGTGTAGTCATAGCCTCTCGCTTGTATTTCCGCCTCTGCAACTTCTTTTATATTTTGAAGTTGTTCTGCTGCAATATTTTTTGCATCAGCTAAACNNTATCCCTAACTTGTATTTTTAAAGTTTGATCTTCTTTTGAATCAGAATTGGCAAGTATATGAAGCCTCAAAACATCGCGACGAATATCCTCGCAATCACTTGCAAACACGCTAAATGATGACAACATGATAGAAAACACAAGTCCAATTAATACAGCTAAATTAAACTTTTTCAAAATAAACTCCGTCCTTTATACTTAATTCGTTGAACAAAGTATGGACGGAGTTTTTACAAATTATACAAAAATATACATCTTACTCTAAAATTATTTTTGGACCTGTTTTTACAGGCTCGCAAATATAAGCTTTAATGGACTGGCCACAAAGGTTATAGTAGCAGGACAATGCATCATCTTCTTTTAAAAAAACTGAAAAGATTGCAGATCCACTGCCCGTCATCATTGGATTAAGCCCGTTAAATAATCTCATTTGTTTTTTAATATAATCCATTTCTGAAAGCTCGACAACTTCTTCAAAAACATTACAAAACATTGATGTTGAAGTCAAAATATCCTGCCATTTTATTGATGCGATAAGCCCTTTGGTATCGGGATGCTTAGTAATTTTGCCGTCATCATAGGCTTTGAATGCAGATTTTGTATTNNATGGCTTTGCAACCACAATGTAACAATGAGGGAAATCTGCAAGGGGTGTTATTTTTTCGCCAATACCCTCAACCAATGCAGTTCCACCATAAATGCAAAAAGGAATATCAGCACCGACTTTTTCTCCAATCTGCATTAGGTTTTCCTCAAAAAGACAAGTATTATATAGCAAATTTAACCCAATTAATACAGCAGCACCGTCAGCACTTCCACCACCCATTCCTGCACCAGATGGAATATTTTTATCAATTGTAATTATAATACCGCGATTGCCTATATTGTTAAAATCAAAAAATGCAGATGCTGATTTGTATGCAATATTGTCTTTTCCACTGTTAAGTGATATCCCTTTACAGTCAATTTTAATCTCATTTGTATCGTCTGTTTCAATTTTAACCCTATCACATAGATTTACTGTTTGCATAACCATTGACATTAGGTGATATCCATCTTCACGCACTCCAACAATATCAATAGAGAAATTTAGTTTTGCAGGCGCTTGTAATATTACAGAACTCATTGTGTTCCCCCTAAAAATCAAACATCTTAAAGCGTTTTATTTCAATCGCTTTCACAGGACACATCTCATGGCAACAAAAGCACTTGATACACTTAGAATAGTCAATGATCGCTTTTTTATCAATAATTGAAATGGTGTCTGCTGGGCAACTCTCTGAGCATTTTGCGCAACCAATACACTTTTTCTCTTGAATTATCGGCTTTGAAGTCAAAAATCGATTGATAATGGGTTTCATAGGCTTCATCAAAAACTTTGGCATTGCATCATAAAAGCCAAGACTTTTCACCTGCGGAATTTTATAGTCATCAAAGCATTGAATGGTATCTCCAATCATATTAAGCATTGAAAAATCACTAACCGATAGGCCGCGTTTTATTGCGTTATTAACAGTTGGAGCATCATCCACTTTGATGCCAATGATTTTGCAAAGGGCAATATCAATGTTATATGGGCTACGTGAAGCTAACATCATATCTGTATTTTTAGACGTTCCACCGGATGGTCCGTTGCCCTCCATTGAAACAATTGCATCTACAAAAGTCACATCAGGATTTATAGTTGAGCAAAGGTCTAAAAGCATATTGCAGAAATTATCTTTTTCGGGAAATCTCCAATGAAATTCAGGTTTCATAAGTCCCGGAACTGTTCCAAAAAGGTTTTTAACTCCACCACTTATTGTAGTCATTGCATGGGTTTTAAGCTTTGCAATGTCTATGATAAAATCTGCATCTTTTACGGGGTTAATCAACGTAAAGGTTTTAACCATTACGCCATTATCAACCACTCGTTCAAAGCTTCCAAAGTCACAGTTTAGCTTAATGTTGTACTCCTCCGCAATTGCTCTCATTCCAGACGCTTCATAGATACCTGTTAAAGCATGCTTAGTGTAGGGTCCACCTGGACTATCTGCAATTGTGATATCAGTAACGCCAAGTTCCTTCAAACAAGCAATAATTCCCCCAACAACGGCTGGGTGAGTTGTTGTTGTTTCTTCTGGTTTGCGTTTCATTAAGAGATTTGGCTTTAAAAGCACTTTCATCTCAGGTTTAATTAATTCATGTAATTTTAACAACTTGAAGTGGCGACGAATAGATGTAATTACTTCATTTTTATCGTAACTTTTAGTTAAAGTTACACTGACATCACGCTCAAAATCCTGCATTACTTCTCACCCTCGAATTCTTGCAAAAACTCACCAATTCTTTTTACTGCCTCGCTGATATGCTTGATAGAATATGAATATGAAACACGCACATATCCCTCTCCACAAGCACCAAAAGCTGTTCCTGGAACAACCGGAACACGCTTTGAATGGAGCAATTTTTCACAAAATTCATCTGATGTAAGCCCTGTGGAAGAAATTGATGGGAAAATATAAAATGCTCCCTCGGGCTCAAAGCATTTAAGTCCTAATTTATTAAAGCTATCAACTATATATCGACGACGTCTGTTATATTCCTCAACCATGCTTTGAATATTTTCATCACAACGCTTTAGCGCCTCAATTGCAGCGTATTGGCTGGTTGTAGGGGCACACATAATAGCAAACTGATGAATTTTAGTCATTTGCTTAATAATTGGTTCAGGCCCGCAAGCATATCCTAAACGCCAACCTGTCATAGAAAACGACTTAGAAAAGCCATTTACTACGATAGTTCGTTCCTTCATTCCATCTAGCTCAGCGATTGAAACGTGCTTTCCATTATAAGTAAGTTCAGAGTAAATCTCATCAGAGCNNTGTGCCACGCAAAACCTCTGCAATCTCCTCAAGGTGTTCCCTACGCATTACACCACCAGTTGGATTGTTGGGAAATGGTAAGACCAATAGCTTGGTTTTATCAGTAATTTTTTCTTTTAAAGCCTTTGCTGTAAGTCTAAACTTATCCTCACTTTTGGTTTCAATTGGTACAACGACACCACCGGTAAGCTGAATAATCGGAGCATAAGCCACAAAACAAGGCTCAACTACAAGCACTTCGTCACCTGTATTTATGATTGAGCGTATGCACATATCAATCGCCTCAGAGCCACCAACAGTAACTACTACCTCATTTTTAGCATCATATTTTATTTTGTATTTTGTATCAAGATAGATACTGATTTCTTCCCTTAGATTGGCAAGCCCACTGTTTGAAGTGTATATAGTTCTGCCCTTTTCAAGCGTTTCAATTGCTTTTTCTCGAACCACCCATGGTGTTTTAAAGTCGGGCTCTCCAACCCCGAGCGAGATTACATCATCCATATCATTTGCCAAATCAAAAAACTTTCTTATCCCTGAAGGCTTAATCATTTGCACTCGCTCTGATAATATTTTATTATAATCTATCACAGCGATGCGTTCCCCCTCTCATCTTGCTGAGTTCCACGCATAACGATACCCTTTTCCTTATACTGTGAGAGTACAAAGTGAGTTGCTGTGGACACTACTGAATCCATAACAGCAAGCCTTTGGGAAACAAAAAGTGCAATATCTTTAAATGTTTTACCGGTTAAAATTAATGCAAGATCATATACTCCAGACATTAAATATACATCCTCAACCTCTGGGTATTCTGCAATTTTTTCTGCTACTTCATCAAATCCAAGGTCACGCTTTGGAGTCACTTTAAGCTCAATCAGTGCTATAACATAGTTATCAGACAGTTTTTCTCTATCTATAATTGTTTTGTACCCTCTAATTATGCCTTCTTTTTCCAGTTGAGCAATTCTTTTTGCTACGAACTCTGGGGTTTCATCTAGCATAACAGCAATTTCTTCATTGGTATAACGGGAATTTTCCTCCAAAATGTTTAGAATATTGTCCATAAATTTTCCTCCTATATTGAAACCTGTATAGGTTTTCTTTTCTCAAAATATGTTACATATTGAAAGCCGATTCCTTTTAACATCTCATACCCTGCAACAATACCATTGCAAACTGCACTTGGCATATGTGCGTCTGAGCCCATAGTAATTAATTCTCCACCTAGATCATAATAGAGCTTCATATATTTATAATTTAAATCATAGTCCTCTTTTGATTTTGTAAAACTCGAGGAATTATTCTCTATCGCCTTGCCATTTTGTATGATAAGCTTGAAGGCTTCCGCTGTAATTTCATCAAACTTATCGATATTTATATTTATATCACGCTTGGCTTTGGCATTAATTATGTATCTGTATGGATAGGTTATGTGTGCTAATGAGTCAAATTCATTCCACTTTGCAAGATCGTATACCTCTTTATAATATGTTTCTAATATTAACTCAATTTCACTATCTGTCATGCTAGCATAATCCATCCAGAAAAAGTCTTTTTCATCTTTTGTTGAGTGAATTGAGCCAATTACAAAATCAAAATTATAGTTATTTAAAACATACTCTGCTTTTTCCTTATTTTTTAATGGTTGACCTAACTCGACGCCTGTTAAAAGCTTAATCGGCGTGCTCGCTCGCGCAGCCTCCGTCGCTTTAACGCTGCTTGGTATAGTAACTGCTAAATTATTCTTTTCAAATTCATCAACGTCGCAATGGTCCGTTATAGCGAAGACCTCTATACCCATTTTTACAGCTGCGTTAACCATTTCGAGCACAGTATAATTTGCGTCTATTGAAAACTCTGTATGATTATGGCAGTCAATAAGCATTATCTCACTCCTTAATATAGTAACTATTATTCTTTAATATAACATAAATTAGAGGGTTTTGCACTATATTTAGTTAAATTTGATTGAAATTATTGTCAACTGTTTCATTTCATAATATATAAAAGTATGGTATAATTAGCAGATATTAAAAATTATATTTTTGGAGGTATGGTTATGCGCGCAGTTATAACAGTTATCGGGAAAGATACAGTTGGAATTTTAGCAAAAGTAAGTACAATTTGTGCAGAGTATAATGCTAATGTAATCGACGTGACTCAAACAGTAATGCAGGATATGTTTGCTATGATAATGTTAACAGATATAAGCAAGATAGATCCGGACCTTTCTGTTCTTACAGACAGAATGAACGAACTTGGAAAAGATCAACAACTTTATATTCATGTTATGCATGAGGATATATTTAATTCTATGCACACGATTTAGGCTGTTTGGGAGGAAAAAAATGATTAACATAAATAATATTCTTGAAACTATACAAATGATTCAAGATGAAAACCTTGATATTCGTACAATTACAATGGGTATTTCCCTTTTGGATTGTATTGACTCAGATATTGATATAGCTTGTAAAAAAGTATATGATAAGATTACACGTTGCGCAAAAGATCTAGTTAAAGTCGGCGAGGATATTGAAAAGCAATACGGTATTCCAATTATCAACAAACGTATTTCAGTTACCCCAATCGCTATCGTTAGTGCTGCTTGCAAGCAAAGCCCTGTAAAATTCGCCCACACTTTAGAGAAGGCAGCGATTGCTTGTGGAGTAAATCTAATAGGTGGATATTCTGCACTTGTGCAAAAAGGCTTTAGTGCTGGTGATTTAGAACTTATTAATTCTATTCCAGAGGCACTTTCAACAACCTCTAGAGTTTGTTCTTCCGTCAATATAGGAAGCACAAAAGCGGGTATTAATCTTGATGCTTGTAAACTTATGGGTCAAATTGTAAAAGAATGTGCCGAAAAAACTGTAGATAAAAACTGTTTTGGAGCCGCAAAACTCGTTGTATTTTGTAACGCTCCAGAGGATAATCCTTTTATGGCGGGTGCTTTCCACGGTGTCGGTGAGCCCGACTGCATTATAAATGTTGGAGTTTCTGGTCCTGGCGTTGTCAGGGCGGCAGTTGCTAAATGCCCAGATGCAAGCATCTCAGAAATCGCTGATGTAATCAAGAAAATTTCTTATAAAATAACTCGCATGGGGCAGCTTGTTGGTGTTGAGGCATCAAAACGACTTGGCGTTCCATTTGGTATCGTTGACCTTTCACTTGCACCAACTCCTGCGGTTGGCGACTCTGTGGCACATATTCTAGAGGAAATTGGCCTTGAAAGATGTGGAGCTCACGGTACTACTGCTACCCTTGCACTTTTAAATGATGCTGTAAAAAAAGGTGGCGTTATGGCATCTTCTAGAATTGGTGGTTTATCTGGAGCATTTATTCCTGTTTCAGAAGACGCTGGAATGATTGACTCTGCTCGTTGTGGTGCAATCACTATTGAAAAACTAGAGGCTATGACTGCTGTTTGTTCAGTAGGTCTTGATATGATTGTTGTTCCTGGAGATATTACTCCTGAAACAATTGCCGCCATTATTGCAGACGAAGCGGCAATTGGTATGGTAAACTCCAAGACTACAGCCGTAAGAGTTATCCCTGCAATAGGTATGAGCGTTGGAGATGAGCTTGAATTCGGCGGACTTTTTGGAAGCGGCCCTGTAATGAAAATTAACTATAACTCACCTGCAAAGTTTATAAATCGTGGTGGGCAGATTCCTGCACCACTTCAAAGTTTGAAAAACTAGATGTTTTGCACAAAAAGCAGAAACAAATCACACGTTTTTCCCTATATATACACTTGAAATATAGTTTATAAAGTAGTATAATTGTATATAACCCACTTATAGCGTAGTGTTTTATATTTAATTCTATGTATAGCAACTAAACTAAACTAGCCGCCAACACCTAAGAATCACTTCTTCCCTGTTGTGATTGATTGTGTAGGCGGTATTGTTACGTTTTATTAGTTCATTTTAGGAGGTGCCATGTATGCCAAATATGATTAATCAAATTATCGAAATTGATAGGATCGCTCAAAAATGTCTTGATGATGCAAACAAAATAAGAGAACAATATCTCAATGAGTTAAAAGAAAAAACCGCTCAAACCAACAAAGCTCTTAATGAGAAAACACAAAATCGCATTGAGAAAGTTTTGTTAACTGAAACTGCGTTTGCCGAAGAACAAAAAGCAAAAATAAAAAATGAAAATGATGCAATAATCAAACAGCTTTTGGATATATATACCCAAAAACATGAAAAACTAGAGCAAGATATTTTTAACAACGTTATTAGTATTTAGCTTTGAAAGGAAGTAGTTATTTATGCTAACCTCTTTTTCAAGCAATGCTATCACTGCTAAGGCAAGAGCAATCTATGGACATCGGCTTACAAATAATAATTATACTGAACTTTTGAGACTGCGGAGTGTGTCGGATGTTGCCACTTATCTTAAAACCAGCACTAGTTACTCAACCTACCTAAAAGGTATTAATGAGATGCAAATTCATCGTGGTCAGCTTGAAAATCTTTTAAATCGTTCGCGTTTTGAAAAGTATTTTAGTCTGTGTCACTATGACTTCACTAAGGACAAAGGTTTTTACAGATATGTTATTAGCAATGCTGAAATTTCAGTAATTCTTAGAGCGATTATGTCATTAAACTCTGGCTCACCAGAAGAATTAATTATTACTCTCCCCTCTTTTATGCAGGAATATGCTTGCTTTGATTTTATGGAGCTTTCTAAAATAAAATGCTTTAATGATTTGTTGAATGTTCTTGAAAAAACTCAATATAAAAATGTTCTTAAGCGGTTCTCTGCTCCGAATGGTACTATTAACTTTAGTGATTGTGAGCTTGCACTAAAAACACATTATTATAAAATGATTTTTTCTTTTATCGACAAATATTATAAAGGTAAAACTAAGAAGGAGCTTTACGAAATTGTTTTAATCGAAATTGAACTTTTAAACCTAAGTTTAATCTATAGGTTAAAACGCCATTTTAAAAAGCCTGCTGAAGAAATTAAACTTCAACTATTGCCTTTTTATTACAAAATTAACAAACGTGTTCTTGAAACCTTGCTTGAGAGTCAAAATAAACAGCATTTTATTGATAACATGAGACTTCGAGCCTACAACAGCAACATGAAAAATGTTGATTTTAACTATATTGAGGACTATACCAAACGTCTCAAATATATTATTAATCGAAAGCTTATCCGGTTCTCAACCAATGCTCCTATTTCATTCTATGCTTTAATGTCTCTGATTCAAATCGAGATTGAAAACACAATAATCATAATTGAAGGGATTAGATATCAAGATTCCCCTTCAGAAATTCAAAAACTATTAATTTTAGAATAAAGGTGGTGTACTGATTTGGCAATTGAAAAAATGTCCCTTATCTACCTTATTGGGAATATGGCAGATCTGGACCGAACATTGCTGAAATGCTTAGACAGTGGGTATTTTCACCCAGAGATGTCAATTCACTCAACTGAACCGTCGCATGGTTTTACTACTCTTGAGGGGGAAAACCCCTATACGACCCCATTGAATAGTATTATTAAGCTTGCTTTGGATTTAAATGTAACTCTCGACAAAAGTGATTTCGATATGAGTACTTTTTCGTTAGAGGATACAAATCAATATATCCAATCACTTAATAACCAAACAGCTTCACTTGATAATCGTAAGCGTGAAATTAAAGAAAGCATTGCACAACATGAACAAGCTGTCATTCAAATTAATCATCTAGCCGGATTAAAGGTAAACTTCGAGGAAATATTTGCTTGCGAATATGTTAAGGTACGATTTGGACGACTCCCATTCGACAGTTATGAAAAGCTTAACTACTTCGATAATAGAACCTTCTTTTTCTTTCCTTTTGATAACGATGGAGAATATTACTGGGGTGTCTATTTTGCACCAAGCACCAAAATTGGTGTAATCGATGATATTTTTTCATCACTTTACTTTGAACGGATGCGTGTACCTAATTACGCACATGGTACCCCTGAAATTGCAATCAGAAATATAACTGCAATTTTATCAGGTGAACGTAAAGAGCTTGATGAAATTACAGAAAAACTTGCAAAGATAAAAAATGAGAATGAGAAAAAACTTTTATCTGTATACAGTATGCTTAAATTTGCTCATACAACATTTGATCTTAGAAAATATGTTTCTACAGTAAATAACAGATTTTATATGATTGGATTTATTCCAAAGGCCCAAAAAGATAATTTCAGTAATTTATTTAATGATGTAGCGAGTGTTGATTGTGTTGCAAAACCATATGACGCTAACCCTTCTTTACAACCTCCTGTAAAACTAAAAAACAATAAATTTACAAAACCATTTGAAATGTTTGTTCATATGTATAGCCTTCCATCATATGGTGACATTGATCCGACCTCACTTGTTGCGATTACCTATACCCTATTGTTTGGAATCATGTTTGGTGATTTAGGTCAAGGTTTAGTTCTAGCGTTGCTTGGATGGTATTTAGGTAAATACAAGAAAATGGCGCTTGGTAAGGTTATGACCCGTATAGGTTTCTCCAGTGCATTTTTCGGCACACTCTACGGCTCAGTCTTTGGATATGAAGAGCTACTTGACCCAATGTATCAAAGTGTTTTCGGACTGGCTACAAAGCCTATTCACGTTTTTGATACTAGTACAACAAATTTATTACTTGGCGGTGCTATTGGAATTGGTGCACTACTAATCATTATTTCTATTTCAATTAACATAGTTCTAGGTTTTAAAGCTAAAAATTATGAGCGTGCACTTTTCGGAAATAATGGCATAGCAGGATTGATACTTTACGTTTCTGCTGCTTTTGGAGTAGTAGATATGATGCTATTTAAAATAGGAGTATTCACCACACCATATATTATCTTTCTAATCGTTATTCCTATCTTGTGTATGTTCTTGCGAGAGCCTCTAACGAAGCTTTTAAAGGGTAAAAAAGACTTTATGCCTAAGAATATAGGAGAATTTATCATTGAAAACTTCTTTGAACTATTTGAATACATTTTAAGCTATCTTTCAAACTCAATGTCATTCCTAAGGGTTGGCGGATTTATCCTAAGCCATGCTGGTATGATGGCGGTTGTAATGTCGCTTTCTGAAATGGTTGGCTCCGCTGCAAGTCCTATCGTTCTTATAATTGGTAATCTATTTGTTATGTGTCTTGAGGGGCTTATTGTTGGAATTCAAGTACTGCGTCTTGAATTTTACGAGATATTCAGCCGAAACTTTGAAGGAAACGGCAAGGCATATGAACCTGCTGTAGTTTCATACAAAATTGAAGACTAGCCTTAGACAAATTAATGTCGGGAACATACTTAGTACAGAAATATCTTTTTTGTATTCTGCATTGTAAAATTGTTATATCAAACTTATATCATTAAGGTTTAAATTTTAATATAAACCATTAAATCAAAATAATTGGAGGAATATTTTTATGAATACTTTTTTAATGCTTCTATTACCACTTGTTGCAATTATCCTATTGGCTACACCACTTTATCCTGTTTACAAAGGCATTGCTACTGGCGTAAAGGCAAAACGTTCTATCATTTTTAACCTATGTGCATTTGCTGGCATCTGTATCCTTGCATTTGCTGTTCCTATGAGTGGCATTGTATCTGCATCCTGCGAAGCTGCGGCTTCCGCTAGTGGTGCTTCTGTAGGTATGGGTTATATCGCTGCCGCTTTGGTAACCGGCCTATCTTGCTTAGGTGCTGGTATTGCCGTTGCTGCTGCTGCACCTGCTGCTATAGGTGCGGTTAGTGAGGATGCTAAATCATTCGGTAAAGCAATGATTTTCGTTGTTCTTGGTGAGGGTGTTGCTATCTACGGATTGCTAATCTCAATCCTTATTCTTAATAGATTATAAAAAAAATTGCGAGCACAGCTTTATGGTTAAAATAACTATGTGCTCGCTTTGTTAAATAATCTTAAACCTATAGAAAGAAGGGACAAATTTATATGAAGTTTTACGTTTTAAGTGACAACATTGACACCTGTATGGGAATGAGATTAACAGGCATTGATGGTGTTGTTGTTCATGAGGCAGCCGAAGTTGAACTAGAACTAAAAAAAGCCTTTTCTGATAATGAAATTGGTATTATTCTTATGACCCAAAAGCTTATATCATTATGTTCTGATGTAGTTTTTAACTACAAACTTCATTATAAGCGTCCTTTAATTGTTGAAATCCCTGACCGACATGCTACTTCGAATATTGGTGACTCTATTTCACGTTATATTCGTGAGGCAATCGGTATAAAAATCTAATATTAAATACTTAATTTTCACAAAAATAATTATAGCTACATTAACTAAGGTTAACGCCAGCGTGAACGGAGGTTATTATGGACCAATCAAGCAAATTAAAAAAATTTGAAGCTGCTGTCCTTGACGAAATCACTGTCAAAACTCAACTTATTAAGCACGAGGCAGAAGATTTTAAAAATAGTGAACTTGAAAAAAACAGAGATATGCAACTTTTAAAGTCATATAATGAAATACAACAAAAATCTCAAGAAATTAAAAAGAACCTTAAACGCGAAGTTGCAAAATTTGGACTTGATGCTAAAAGAGACGTTTTAATTAAACGAAACGAAATTACACAAAAAGTGTTTGACANNTAAAAAACTTTTAGATTTTTATAACTCTGATGATTATGATGAATACATTATAAATAAGCTACAAAGCTTTTCAAAGGCAAACCCTTTATCTGATGTTGAAATTCATGTGGGCGAAAGGGATTTTAATAATGTACAAAAGCTGAAAGATGCTTATTCCCTACCCTGCACATTTGCTGAGGATAAATCAATTAAACTTGGTGGCTTTATTGTTAAAGGAATTAAAGACAGCATTTATTTTGATGAAACTCTTACAAACATACTAGCAGAGCAAAAAGAATATTTTATTCAAAATAGTGAGCTTTTTCTCTAGGCTATAACTGACTATTTCTATGAGGTGAAAATATTGAAAAACGTAGTATATTCTATAAATGGTCCAGTTGTAACAGTCAAAGATACAAAAGACTTTTCTATGCTTGAAATGGTTTATGTGGGAGAAAAGCATCTTATCGGTGAGGTTATCCGTATTAACGATAAGTTTACCACCATTCAAGTTTATGAGGTTACAACAGGGCTTAAACCTGGTGAGCCTGTTTACAAAACAGATGCGCCAATTTGTGCCACACTAGGGCCTGGTATTCTTTCAAACATATTCGATGGAATTGAGCGTCCTTTGAGAAAAATATGTGAATTATCTGGAGCTTTTATTGATCCAGGCTCAAACGTTCCATCTCTTGATGATGACAGGAAATTTGATGTTACAATGACAGTAAGAGTTGGCGACAAACTTAGTGGTGGCGATATCTACGCTACTTGTCCTGAAACGCCAGTAATTTTGCACAAGTGTATGCTTTCCCCTACCTTGAGTGGTAAGGTTACTTATGTTGCGCCTAATGGCAGCTACAATATAACTGCTGTTGTGGCAAAAATAGTGCAAGATGATGGAACAGAAGTGGAGCTTACACTCTGTCAAAAATGGCCTATTAGAACTCCACGTCCTGTTGTTAAAAGAAAGCCTATTTCTATCCCTCTAATCACTGGACAACGTGTTATTGACACGTTATTCCCTATTGCCAAAGGTGGCTCGGCTGCTGTTCCAGGTGGCTTTGGAGCCGGCAAGACCATGACCCAACATCAGATTGCTAAGTGGTGTGATGCTGATATTATCGTGTATATTGGTTGTGGTGAGCGTGGCAACGAGATGACCCAGGTGCTTGACGAGTTTTCAGAGTTGATTGACCCTAAAACTGGCAACAAGATGACTGATAGAACAGCTCTTATTGCAAATACTTCAAATATGCCTGTTGCTGCTCGTGAGGCATCTATCTACACTGGCATTACACTTGCGGAATATTACAGAGATATGGGTTATCATGTTGCTGTAATGGCAGATTCAACTTCTCGTTGGGCTGAGGCTCTTCGTGAAATATCTGGACGTTTGGAAGAAATGCCTGCTGAAGAAGGTTTCCCAGCATATCTACCATCTCGCTTGTCTGAATTCTATGAGCGTGCTGGATATATGGTAAACCTAAATAATACCGAGGGCTCTGTTACAATTATTGGTGCGGTTTCACCTCAAGGTGCAGACTTCTCTGAGCCTGTAACACAAAATACTAAACGTTTCGTTCGTACATTCTGGGCACTTGATAAATCACTTGCCTATGCTCGTCACTATCCTGCAATCAATTGGAATGACAGCTACAGCGAATATATTGATGACTTAATGCCTTATTATAATGAAACTATTGGCCCAGAATTTCTACAATGCAGACAACGTATTGCAAATCTTTTGCAAGAGGAATCTTCTTTGATGGAAATCGTTAAACTAATCGGTGCAGATGTACTTCCTGACCACCAGAAGTTAATTATGGAAACCTCAAAAGCTATCCGTTTGGGGTTGCTACAGCAAAATGCATTTCATAAAGATGATACCTATGTGCCTCTTATAAAGCAGTTGAAAATGATGCAAATTACACTTCATCTCAATGACAAAACTTCTGCACTTATCAAGAGTGGTGTTGCCCTTTCAGAGGTTGTAGATCTTGGTCTTTTCGATATTATCGCTGGTATGAAATATGATATTCCAAATGATGATTTAGCTGCGTTTGATAGAATTTATAAGAATATCGATGATACACTAGCTAAATTCACTGCTACTCTAAATAAATAACGGGAGGAACAAATATGAGCCTACAAATTTTAGGATTAAAAGAAATTACTGGTCCATTGGTGGTCATAGATAATGTTTCAAACGTTAGTTATGATGAAATGGTTGAGCTCGTTTTGGAAGATGACTCAAAGCGTCTTGGTCGTGTTGTTCAAATTGAAGGTAAAAGAGTTGTTATTCAAGTTTTTGAGGGTACAACTGGTCTTTCACTAACAAATACAAGAACTAAACTTACTGGAAAGCCTATGGAGCTTCCAGTTTCTAAAGAAATTCTTGGACGTATATTTAACGGCGCTGGTACCCCTATAGATGGTCTTGGTGACATTTTTGCTACGAAATCAATGGATATTAATGGTAAACCATTAAACCCTGTTGCTCGAGAATACCCTAGAAACTATATTAGAACGGGCATATCTTCTATTGACGGACTAATGACACTGATCCGTGGACAAAAACTTCCTATATTCTCTGGTTCTGGTATGAGCCATAACAAACTTGCTGTTCAATTGGTTTGTCAATCACAGTTAAGTGATGATAAAGATGAGAAATTTGGTATTGTATTTGCTGCAATGGGTGTAAATAATGACGTTGCAGATTACTTTAAGAGGAGCTTTGAGGAATCTGGCGTATTAGAAAACGTTGTAATGTTTTTAAACCTTTCAAATGATCCAATTATTGAGCGTATTCTTGCTCCACGTTGTGCATTAACTGCTGCTGAATATTTGGCTTATGAGGAGAATATGAATATTCTTGTTATCATGTCTGATGTGACTTCTTATGCTGAGGCACTTCGTGAGTTTTCATCTTCTAAGGGTGAAATTCCTGGAAGAAAGGGATATCCTGGTTATCTATATTCTGATTTGGCCTCCCTTTATGAGCGTGCTGGAATTCTTAAAGGTGGAGAAGGTTCTGTTACGCAGATACCTATTCTTACAATGCCTAATGATGATATTACTCATCCAGTTCCAGACCTTACAGGATATATTACGGAAGGTCAGATTGTTCTTGACAGAAACCTTGACCAAACAGGTATTTATCCTCCAATTTCTATACTTCCTTCCCTATCTCGTCTTATGAAGGACGGTATTGGTGAAGGATTTACTAGATCAGACCACTCGGCAGTTGCAAATCAGCTATTTGCTTCTTATGCGCGTGTTCAAGATGCTAGGGCACTTGGTTCTGTTATCGGTGAAGAGGAACTTTCAAAGAGTGACAAGGCTTATCTGAAGTTTGGTAAAATGTTTGAAAAACACTTTATTTCTCAAGGATTTACCGAAAATCGTACGATTGAGGAAACTTTGGAACTTGGTTGGGACTTACTAAGTCTACTTCCTAAAGGAGAGCTTTCTCGTATGGACTCTGAATTTGTTGAGCAATACTTTGACCCAGAACGTGCAAATAAATTCATGAGCGAATTAGTTGGTTAAAATTATATAACGAAAGGTGGTCGTGAGCAAATAATGCTTTTTATTCATATTGCATACTACAAGTAATATGGATGGGCGCATCATGCTCCTAATAATGCCTAATAATGTATTTCCTACTAAAGGTAATCTTATTGCTACCAAAAAAGCGTTAAATCTTGCACGTCTTGGTTATGATTTGCTCGACCGAAAAAGGAACATCCTCATTCGTGAGATGATGACTTTATTGGATAAAGCCAAATCCCTTAGAGGTGAGATTGAAACGACATATAATCAAGCTTATCTTGCTTTGCAGCGAGCTAATATTACACTGGGATTTTGTGCTGAAATTGGAAAATCAACTAGCATAGAAAATGGTGTTCAAATTAACTACCGCAGTGTAATGGGCGTTGATATTCCACAGGTTACTCTGATTTCTACTACAAACGAAAATCAGTATGGATTTTTTGAGTCAAACTCTCAATTTGATATAGCCTATTTGAATTTTAATAAGGCTAAGGAGATTACTGCTATTTTGGCTGAGGTGGAAAACAGTGTATATCGACTTGCTGATGCTATCAAGAAAACCCAACGTCGTGCAAACGCTCTAAAGAACATTAATATTCCGCGTTTTGCTGCTACTGTCAAGTTCATTTCAGATGCACTTGAGGAGAAGGAACGTGAGGAGTTCTCAAGGTTAAAAGTTATAAGATATACCAAAGAAAAAAATGTTGAATAATAACAAAAAAACCGCTACCAAAAGGTAGCGATTTTTTTATTAAAATTTGAATTATAACTGTGGATGAATGGTGCATGGGGCAGGAATATCCGTAGCTTTATAGTATCCTTTTCCTTGTTTTGGGCATCCAGAATGTGCAAGCCCACCACTTTCAGTACAATATGCCATTTCGACTACTCCATCATCATTTAACTCAAACACAGCAGGATTTTTGCCCTTGTGAACCTCGGTCATAATTTTCTGCCATACTGGAATATGAGCGCTATACAAGTTCTTGGCAATAGTAAGTTTATTATCATCGTGACCATAACGAATGCCAGCAACATAATAAGGTGTAGCACCCATAAACAACAAGTCTTTTCTATCATTTGAAGTACCAGTCTTACCGATTGTTTCCATATTAGCAAGCTTAGCAGCTCTACCTGAACCGCCATCATTTACGACACTCCATAAACCCTTGTTCATGATGTAAGCAGTTTGTGACGACATAACCTGATGTTTGCTCCTAGTCGTTGCATCGAGGATTACCTTGCCCTCAGAATCGGTTACCTTTGTATACATCTTTGGTTGGGTGTAATAACCACCATTTCCAAAAATTTGAAATGCAGCTGTAAGCTCATGCAGTTTAAAACCACCATCACCCAAAGCTAGAGTTGCCCCATTAGAGCCACTTGCAGGGGTAAGTGTAGTAATACCTAATTCTTTTGTAACAAAATCATAAGAAACTTTTGGCGTTAATAAATCAGATAATCTAACAGGAATTGTATTTTTTGAGACCTTTAATGCATCTATGATAAGCATCGGTCCTTGGTATCCTTTAAGATCACTATCATAGTTTTTAGGATAGTCACGCTCTTGACCAGTTTTCTCATCTTTGACCTTTTTAACAGGACTATCATCCATTATACTAGACCATGTAATAAGGTTATTTTCAAATGCTGGTGCATATATCGCAAGAGGTTTTATCGTAGAACCAGCAGGACGAGTTGACATTGTTGCATCGTTCCACATACNNAGTCTTTTCGCCTTTGCCTCCCGCCAATGCTACCACATTGCCATTATAGTCCATGATAACCATTGATGCATCGGGAATTTGTTCTGGCTTTATACCTTTTACCGCAAATGTTTTCTCATTCTCAAAATACTTTTCTAAAATAGCTTGTTTTTCAATTTGCATTGGCGTATAAACTTGATATCCCGCTGTGTAAAGAAGTTGCTCGGCATAATCTTTGGAATAGTTGTATTCTTTGCACAAATCAGCAACCACATCATTGATTGCAGCATCAACATACCAACTCTGTGCTTTTTTCTTGACAGGTACAGTGCCATTTTCGCCTTCGCCTACTGATGTTTTCCCTGCTATTACTAGCTCTTCTTTTATTGCAGCGTCAAATTCTGCTTGAGTAATTGTGCCAAAATCAAGCATTTTATCAAGTGCAAAATCATTTCGTCTTTTCTTATTTCCCTCTGGGTTTGTTTTTGGATTTAGCTTTGAAGGATTTTTTGTTGTTGACGCAAGAGCCGCTGCCTCTGCATACGTAAGTTCGGATACATCCTTGTTAAAGTAATATTTTGCTCCTGCTTGCACACCACTAGCATAATGTAACCCAACATAGTTCAGATAAAGCTCTAACACCTGGTCTTTTGAATAGTTTCGGTCTATATTCATAGACTGGACAATCTCTTGAATTTTTTTGTCAATTCCCCTATTTTCAAAGTCCCCATTAATGTTCTTAATTAACTGTTGGGTAATGGTTGATGCACCAAATCTATCATTCTCAGGCAACAACTTTAATCTTATAAACAATTCATTTGCAAATGCTGCAAACGTACGTTTAAAGTCAACGCCTTTATGGGTGTAGAAACGTTCATCCTCTGAGTACACAAATGCATCTTGTACATGCTTGGGAATTTCGTCTAAATCAGCCCAAATGCGGTTTTCACCATGTCTTAAGCTTTGTATTTCCACATTATTTCCATTTTCATCAATACCATAAACACTTGATGTGAAATTCATCTTGAGCTTATCGATTTCAATGGCTGCATCAGATTCGATAAACTCCATTACATAGATTGTGAGTGCAGTGCCAACAATACACCCAGTTATAGTTAATACCAGTATCGTAGTAAGAAATATTTTACTGATGGTGANNAAAAACAGCTTTTACTGCCCTTGTTCCTTTATTTACCGGCTTTTTCCGATTTTTTCTCGTTGTCTTTGGTCCAGTTCTAACAACTCTAGGTGTAGTTGAATTTTTATTATCCATTAGTACTAAACCCTCCTTGATTCTTAATGTTTATGTAATTACTAAAATCAGTTTCTTATTTAAAAAGGTATAAGTTTATTATATCATACATGAAACCTTTTGTTAAGTTAAATTTTTATTGCAAATTTGTAACAAAATGCATAGAATACTATAGTTTTACCCATACTAGCTAAAAGATAGCTTGTACTTAAACTTAAAGGTGGTTATTGTATGCATGTTAAACTTTATAGGGTTTCGCTCCTAATAATAGCTATCATAGTTATTATTGCCAGCATTGTTGCATTTAATTATATCAATCAAAGCAAAAATATTCCTGATCCAAATATGGTTCAAGCAAATGAATATATGTATATATTAAAAGAACACGAGCAGAAAATTGGAGTTTATAAGACAAATGAAACTTCTCCATTTATGACAATTGATGTATATGTAAAAACGCTTCCCTCTGTTGACCAGCAAGAACTCAAAAGTGGAGTTATGGTTCAAAATGATGACAAATTGAAAATGATTATTGAAGATTACGAGAGTTAAAAGCTGCTCAACACACAAGTCATGTGTTGAGCAGCTTTTTTAATAATCTAAAATTTGCAACATTTTTACAAGTGGTCACATCATTAGAAAATTGACATATTAGTTTAATATAGTAAACTTAAGTTAATGAATTATTGGAGGTTTACTATGAACACGAACCAACTTTTAAAATATTTGGAGAATGGCAATTTGGACGGCAAACTTGCTGAAATCTATAATAATATTGAGGAAGCTAAAGATCGCTATATTGATTGTATCAAATCACATGAAGCTCAGTATGGATATAAGGATGACCTTTCCCTTTTTAGCACTCCTGGACGTACTGAAATATGTGGCAATCATACCGACCATCAACATGGGCGTGTGATTGCAGCATCTATTAGCCTTGATATCGTTGCAGCAGTTTCCAAAAACAATGATAATGTAATTAGAGTTCTTTCAAAAGGCTATGCTATAGATGAAATTGACCTTTCAAATCTTGACAAGGTTGATTGTGAAAAGAATACATCCATATCATTGATTAGAGGAATTGCATACAAAATGAAAGAACAGGGCTGTGAAATTTGCGGTTTTGATGCATATACCACATCAGATGTTCTTGTTGGATCTGGTTTATCTTCCTCAGCGGCTTTTGAAGTAATGATTGCTACTATTATCAATAGCTTGTTTAATAATGACAAGCTATCTATGGTAGAGCTAGCAAAAATTTCTCAATTTGCCGAGCGAGAATANNTATTTTGGCAAGCCAAGTGGGCTTATGGACCAGACTGCTTGTGCATATGGTGGTTGTGTTTTTATAGACTTTGAGAATAACAATGAACCTAAAATTGAAAATATACCATTTGACCTAGCTTCACATGGATACAAGCTTGTAATCGTCAACACAGGTGCAAATCATGCCGATTTAACTGATGATTATGCTAGTGTTCCTCGAGATATGAAACTCGTTGCAAACTGGTTTGGTGCAAAGGTCTTACGTGAGGTTAGTCAAAATGAGTTTTATTCAAATATTGCTAAGTTACGAAAAGATATGGGAGATAAAGCGGTACTTCGTGCATCACATTTCTTTAGCGAGAATATGCGCGTATTAAAGTCAGCTGAAACTCTAAGAAACAATAATATTAATGATTTTTTAAAGTATGAAAGTGAATCTGGTAAATCATCTTTTGAATTTTTGCAGAATGTATATAGTGATAGAAATCCTAATGAGCAATCTGTTTCCTTAGCTCTATGCTTAACTGAACATATCCTTGGAAGTGACTGTGTATGTCGTGTTCATGGTGGTGGTTTTGCTGGTACAATTCAAGCATATGTTAAAGATGAAATGCTCGATAACTACGTTAGTTTTATGGAAGATACACTTTTTAAAGGTTGTTGTTATATCCTAGATATAAGACCTAATGGAAGCATAAAAATTATATAGTTACAATTTAATTTAAAATATTAAAGCCTCGCTAACCGAATAGGTTAGCGAGGCTTTGGACTTCGGGTTATTTCATTTTACACTTCTTCTGGTAATAATCTTGCCATGATTACAAAACGGTAATCTGCATCAGTTCCATATTTTATGGTACAGGTTGAAAGTGTAAGAAGCTTATCACTTAGGCTTGGCACAACATCATAGTTGTATGTGGAGAGGGATTTTGCCTTATTTGCAAGTTCAAGCTTCTGTTCTTCGTCAATATTAACCTGAATATAATCAAAATCAGTATCGGTAAAGAATGTTGAAAAAATTTCAAACTTAAATTTTCCTTCAGGTGTGCTTATATAGACAAATGGAACCTTCTTTGCAAACTCTGGGTCAGCGAAACGATAAAGTTGCGCAAACCTTTTACCATCTGGGTTATCGGTAGAATCACTATGTCCATAAATAATTGTATTCTGTGAAAAATCATCGTATTTCCCAAACCCACATTCATAATCTGCAAAATAGCAGCCATAGATATCATCTTGACCGTCTTCATTGCGTCGCAAGTAGTAATCATTATCATCGCCTTGCATAATAATGTTGTTGATATCAGTTTCGGGCACCTCAATCCATGCTACAGAATTTTGATTTTTTTTGAGGGCATAGTCAAGGTAATCATAGATATCTGCTTCATTTTTAGCAGGTGGTATAGCAGCTAATACACCTTTTTGATTTTTAGGTTTCTCAAGCTTATCCACTAAAGTATCCTGTGTCTTTGTTAGTTGCTGATACGCAAAGATACCTCCCACAATAACAAGACCGATAATACAAATAATAATTAATGTAGTGAAAACCTTTTTCATCTCAAGCCCCCATTTCGACGCTTGATATCAGAATAACTGCCATAAACTCCGGTCTTAGGAACATCTTTTCCCCCTGCTCCTCCGTTTGCATTTCCAGATCCCAAGCCTTGTCCAGAACCATCTATAATGCTACCAAAGCCACTTCCTGTTTTATCCTCTGCAACTCTTATTTTATCTTTAACTACCATATAGGTACTCATATGTGTAATTGGAACGGTGAATGTACCTCTTGCATTAGAATTTACATAGCCATAATAATCTATACGCTTGCGCTCACCATTATAGTAGTTCCAAAAAAGCTGATCATTCTTATATTCCCTTCCAAGACTGACTGTCAAAATCATCTTCCCTGGCAATGGACCATGGTCGTCAAAATAGAGATAAACAGGTTCTAAATCCCAATCATGATCATTTTGATATAATAAGTCCAGAATTAGATGTTCTTCTGGTGTAGAAAAACTGAAATACAAGTCATGTTGCGTAGTATGGGGAACTAAATCCTTGATATCTTTCCCCGCAATACTTAACGTATAGTCATTACCCTTAAACAAAATAGATTTTTCTGGGTAATCGGTCTTTAACTTGTTAAATACACTTGCATCGATAACCGCATAATTTGAAATATCAATTACAATTGGATTTTGTTTTTCATAATCAACCATATCAGCTGTAATTGGTTTAAAAGCGCCCATCTTATTTTTATCGTTTCTAAACACATTAATTGTATATGCTTTAGTTGTTTCACCATCTTCCGCCATTATGTTTATTGTAAACACAGTCTTGTTGATAAACAGTGAACTAGAATATACACCGCCATAAGGAGTCAATTTCTTACTGCCTACAAATACTTCCACTTTGGCACTACTATTTGCGGTAAACGGTGTAATGTTCAAAGACTTTGTTTCTGGCTTTACGTATAATTCATACTCGTCAATAGAAGACTTGAATTTTGGTGCTAAGTTAGCATAGTTAATTTCTAAATCAGAGAGGTCTGCGTTAGTGCTCTTCTTTATTAGATTATAGTCTTTAACTGTAATCGTGTAAGTTAATTTCGTCTTGCCATCCTCTGCTGTTACAACAATTGGAATATTTGTAATTGGCGTTACAGACACAATCGGTTGGGAAGGTTTTCCGTTTTCAACTTCTTTTCCATTGATAGAAATAGTTGCTTTCTCATCCACAGGTATTGCTGTAATGGTGTAACTTTCGGTTCCCTTTGGAATCGATATTGTATATCTTGTATTTGATGGTACGAATGGCGAAGGAGTCATATCTTGTCCACCACTTACCTCAAACTTTTGAAGTCGAGCCTCGGTTCCCGGAGCCTTACGTGTTATATTGAGTGTATAAATAGTCTGATATTTTTTACCAGCCTCAGGTAACACCAATACTGTAATAGTGTTAACCTTGCCAGCTTTCAGCTTAACAATTTCACCAGTCATATTTTCAGTAATTTTCTTATCACCAACTGTAACTGTGGTTAAATTTGGTTTTACTGCAACAGGTGAAACCAATACTTCTTCAGTAGTAAATGGCACTTCAAACGAATATTCTGACTTCTGTTGTAAGAAACGGAAGGTATCAACAGGCTTTTTGTCAGCAGTATTTACTACTGTCATGGAAGCCAGTCGTGAGTCTTCGCTTGGGTCAAGTCTTGTTATATGCAACGTATATGGCTCGGTTGTCCAGTCATCACTTTCAGCTTGTACTTCAAACTGATACTCAAACTTCATGTATTTTTCTTTGTCTGTTTCATCATCTTTTGGACGTGGCACATCTACTTTTAAGGATATTGGAGTTCCCTTTTTCTTATAGTCTATAACTTGTGGATTGGTTGCTTGTTTGTAGACTTCGGGGTGAGTAATGCGAACTTTTTGAGCCTTTTCATCATCTGGCTGCAGTTCAAATTTTAACTCTTCCATGCTATATGGAATTTCAAGATAATAATCTCTACTTGTTTTTTCAAATTTTTGCTCGTTAAAGTATCGAAGTGGTTTACTGGTCTTATCATAAACATTCAAAAGAGAGAGCTCATTATTTTCACTTGGATCTTCAATTTTGATATTCACGGTATAAACTGCTGTTTTCTTGCCATCCTCACTTTTTACAGAAACCTCAATGGTGTTAATGTTTTCTGTTCCCTTTACGTATTGTAAATCCAGCTTTGCAGTTTCTTTTCGGAATAAGCGTGCAAAAAATCCAGCAGGTTTTACACTACCTGTGAATTTAGGGTTTTCACCCCAATCCCCAAAAGCGGTAGCATGAATTTCTGATGTAATATTATCAATGTTGCCCTCACGATAAGCATAAGGCAATGAAAGACTATATGTGTATGTAATCGGGTCGAATTTAGGTGTTAGAATATGCTCCTCAATCTTGCCGTNNAACACTACTTTTTGGAGCACGGGTAACGTGTAGTTCATATCTTGAAAATGTAATGCCATCCTCTGCTGTACCATTTACATATACTATTTGTGGGGTTCCGTTCTCTGGTAGTCCAATATCCCCTGTTGTCGCCTTGTTGGTATCTGGAGGTATTCCATCTTTGCCTGTTCCTGTAACTTTTTCGCTCATAGTTCCACTAATTATCGCTACTTCGCGAGTTGTTTGTTTCCCAAAGCTATTATAGATAGGTGTTAGATTTATCTTCTCTACAGCCCATGGAACGACAATGTTATAAATTCTCTGATTTGGATCTAGATTGAAACCAAAGTCAATCACACCATCAGGATAGACCTCTTTAAAACGATCTTCATATCCTGCTGTTTCTTCTGGTTTAGCTGAANNGGCGAGCTATCTTGTATCACAATATTATAGATTTTTGGCGAATTATTGTATGTGTCACCGCTCTTATTATAAAAATACACCTTCATAACGCATAATCCAGCCTCAGTTGCCTTTACTGTCAATGCACGGGTGCCCTCTCTGCTACCTTCGTTTGGAGCTGGAAGCATAGTTCCGGGTTTATAAATTGACGTTGAATTGTCGATATTTATATTTACTTTGCCACTATACGCATTATCAAATTCAATTTTTATGTTTTCTGCTTTTCCAAGACCTGTTCCATATTGTAATTCTCCGGTAAATTTAAATGGCTCTTTTCCCTCATATCCATCAAAAACGCCCTCATTTACGTCCATTTTCCCTGGAACAGCTGTAATATCCTTTGATTCTACGACACCGTTCTTTCCAATATAAGAATAAATAGGTTTTAGCTTAGGATATGTACCTGTTCCTAAAATCGTGATAGGAATTTTAGCTATAATTGTGGACGTTACCGTATCCCCACCCACGCCATAGCTTACAGTCGCAACTAGGCTACCTATAATATTTTCAAGCTTAGGATAAGGGGTAACAAGCCATTTCGCATCAGCTGCATCACCGCTGAATTTTATAGCATTGGCATCCTCAGGTTTGTCAGGATTCCATTTCCAATCAATCTTAAAGCCGTTTTTATTGTTATAACGTCTTTCAGTATGTATAACATCAAATCTGTTGCTAATAGTATGTTGGGTATCACCGGTTTTTAACTTTACGAAGTCATCAAAGTTAGCTGCTGCTCCAATATCGGTTGCAATAGTATCAATCGCTTTTTTCTTGCTAATAACGGTTAGTTGCAAGTCACCTAAAGTCTGCAACGCAAAGGTAAGCTCAAATTTAGAATCTTTAAGCATTAATTCTGGGAAAGCAGCGTTTAATTTAAGTTCAATTTTCCTGCCGTCCTTTGTTATTTAAATGGTAATATTATCCTTATCACGTTTTTTAAATGTAGCAATTCCGCCCTTAAATTCGCTTAAGCCACCATCGGCATCTACTGGAGCAAAAGAAAGATATCCCCCTTTTGGGTCGGTTTGATCTTCAGATACGGTCAAGATTAATTTACTTGATTCAGTAATCGAAATATCTCTGTTATTGAGCACGTCAGCTTCTAACGCCACAGTTTTTGCCAGCTTTTTACTTGGGTCAGCTGGGTCTTGAACAATACACCTTGCTACACCCGTATCACTCTTTGTAAGAAATGCGCTGAAAACCGGCTCTACTGTATAAAGGGTCATTGAGCTTACACCTTCATCCAGCGGTATGGCTGTAATGTTACCTTCAGGCGTAACTGTGATAGGTGATGCATCCTCTGAAACACCCTTTACTTTAAAGGGTGGATTTAGATATTTATAGTTTGGGGGCATATTGGTTGCGGTTTTTATTGTCTCTCCCTCAAGAAGGGTGGCAGTACGATCCTCAACTTTTGAGTTGTTATCTATAAATTTTACATAATATTGGCTAGCTGCATCAACCGATTGTGGTGAAAATAGCAATGACGTTGAAACGGTGGCAGCGGCTATAGTAAAAGCACAAACCCTCTGTAAAACCTTTTTAATTTTCATATATACCTGTTCCTTTCACAGTCCAGGGGACACACCCCGTATTTTACATATAACAGTATGTGGCTGTATTTTTAAATCTGATAGCATAACGATACAAACCCTATATATCATTTCGACAGTTTTCTTAAAAAATCAATACTAATTCAGCCTATTTTTTGACATCTAAATAAAAATAAAG
This sequence comes from Ruminococcaceae bacterium UBA866, assembly GCA_002295325.1. Taxonomy (GTDB): domain Bacteria; phylum Bacillota; class Clostridia; order Oscillospirales; family Ruminococcaceae; genus Paludihabitans. Next base: position 33,063 of record DBGA01000041.1, read on the forward strand.
AATAATTAATTGTTTGCTCCTGCAACTGTTTTTTTCCTGCAAATACAGTCTTACTAGAAATATTAATTAAATTATTTGATTTTAAAAGTTCTTCTAGCTTGCCACGATTAAAACCATTATGTCCAATGAAATCTTTCTCTTGTTTGTGAAAGTTACCATTTTCTTCATCTAAATCTACAATAATTAAATATCCACCCGGTTTTAACATATTATATAATTGTTCAATCATTTCATTAGTATCAGTAATATGATGAAAAACCATTGAACTATAAATAACATCAAATTTATTGTGAAATATGCTTTTATTTAACATATCCACATTGCCTATAGATACGTTATTTGTTTGCAATTCCTGAATTTTCGTTTCTACTATTTTTAGCATTTCTTTGGAACTATCAATACATGTAACTTGCTTAAATCTGCTAGATAACTCAAAAGCTATAAGCCCAGTTCCACATCCCAATTCCAATCCACAATATGTAGTTGTATCAGGCAAACTCTCAACTATTTCATGTGCTAAAATCTTAGCACGTTCTATTCTTAATTGTGTATCCCATTTTGAGGCAACTTCATCAAAATACATTTTATATCTCTCTTTCGTAAAATAAATACATTTTATAACCAATATAATACCATAAATAAGGAAATAGATAAATACAAATGTATTTATCTATAATAACTTCTATAAACCTTTTTCCATTTTTGAAAATCCCAATTACTTAGGAATTTTTCAGCCGCTATTACACCATTATCGAAAAGATAAGCACTTTCTAGTTTGTCTATACCAAAATCTGTTGAACTTATATTTTTACATTCCCCATACATTTTAACAGTTGTTGGAATTGGTATCGTACGCTGAAAATCTCCTTTTAATCCCGATATGTGTTGCTTATCATAGGAGTCTAAGGAGGTTGAAATAATTGATTTTATATATTCGACGATATCCATTTTTTTAGACAATTCGCAAGTAGTAGGCTTATCTTCGCAATCTCCAACAAACTTGAACCCAAAAGTAGGATATTGAGGGTTCATTGTTCCGTCATCTAAAATCCAAATTGGATAATTACTGAGAAGTCCTCCATCAACTATAAAATGTTCAATCCCCTCTTTATCCTTTAAACGGAATGGCTCATAAAATATCGGAATGCTCATACTCATTCTAACAGCTTTCGCTATGCTATATGTATCAGGGTCAATTCCAAAATTTCTTAAATCTCCCGGTAGCACCAAAAGCTTTTTCTCGGTTAAATCAGAGGCAGTGACCTGCAATTTATAGATGAATTTTTGTGATACAGGATTGTCAATTTTTATATCTCCAAATGTTACTTTGCCTTTTCTTAACAAGAGGTTATTGAGCCATTTTTCAAAATAATCTGCACTATAAATACCAAACTCAAACACAATACTAAGTACCTTTCCCGTTGTTCCAAAATGGTCTAATAAGTCTTTTTGCTTAAATTTTAAATAATCTAATTTTTCCATTTCCTCTTTTATTTCATCACAGGTATATCCAACCGACAACAGTGATGCCACAATAGCACCAGCTGATGAGCCCGTTAAATTAATAAACTGATATCCTGCCTTTTCAAATGCACAAGCAGCGCCAACATGCCCAATTCCACGGACTCCACCACCCTCAAATGTTGCATTGCATTTCAAATTCAATCTTCTCACCTCTATTCATTATATGAATAAAAGCTTAGAGGGTTAACGATAGTATACTAATCCAGCTTTATGTTGTAAAGCTCTAACACAAAAATTCACACCCTAAGTAAAAACTTAGGGTGTGAATTGTATCTAATTTAAAATTAGTAGGATATTTAATTGTATCAAGGAATAAGCCAATACTACCCTAAGATTTTCTTCAAATCTGCTTCTGGTGTAGAAATAGGTGTCAAATTAAATTTTTCTACAAGTACATTTAAAATGTTTGGTGAAAGGAATGCAGGTAAAGTTGGACCGATTAGGATATTATTTATTCCCAAAGCGAGTAGTGTTAGCAAAATGCAAACTGCCTTTTGCTCATACCATGATAGTACAAGTGTCAAAGGTAAGTCATTCACACCACACTCAAACGCTTCTGATAGAGCAACTGCAACTTTGATTGCACTGTAGGCATCGTTACATTGTCCCATATCCATAATGCGTGGTAGCCCGCCGATTTCTCCCAAATCAAGGTCATTGAAACGATATTTGCCACAAGCAAGGGTTAAAATAATAGTATCATCCGGAGTCTGTTTTACAAAATCAGTATAGTAGTTTCTACCAGTAGCAGCACCATCACAACCACCTACTAAGAAAAAGTGCTTAATCGCTCCAGATTTTACAGCGTCAACAACTGTACCCGCCACTGATAAAACCGTGCCATGAGCAAATCCTGTTGTTAGGGTACTGCCCCCGTTAATTCCTGTCATCTTATGCTCTTCATTATACCCACCAAGTTCTAACGCTTTTTCAATTACAGAAGTAAAGTCTTTTTTATCATCAATGTGTATCATATTCGGGTAAGAAACAACAGATGTTGTAAAAATACGGTCAGAATAGTTTTCACGCACTGGCATGATACAGTTTGTTGTAAATAAAACCGGTGCAGGAATACTCTCAAATTCCTTTTGTTGATTTTGCCAAGCTGTACCAAAATTACCTTTAAGATGTGGATATTCTTTTAGTTTTGGGTAGCCATGGGCTGGGAGCATTTCAGAGTGGGTGTAAATGTTAATTCCTTTGTCCTTTGTTTGCTCTAATAATAGTTTCAAATCATGTAAATCATGACCAGATACTACAATAAATGGACCTTTTTCAATATTACAGCTTACGCTTGTTGGTGTTGGATTTCCGTATGTAGATGTGTTTGCACTATCTAAAAGTTCCATGCATTTCAGATTTACATCTCCTGTTTCCATAGTAAGGGCAAGCAATTCATCAGCTGATAGATTCTCAGCCATAGCAGATAACGCTTTATAGAAAAAGCTATTAACTTCTTCGCTAGTTTTTCCTAAAATGTATGCATGGTGTGCATAAGCTGCCATTCCACGAATTCCAAATAAAATAAGGGATTTAAGTGAACGGCTATCCTCGTTCTCACCCCAAAGTTCATTCATATCCAGCTCATCTGTTGATTGAAATAGCGCTCTTTCTTTGTCTACTTCGTCACACAGCTTGTCCAAAGTATCATTGTTGAAATTAACATTAGTAACTGTTGTAAAAAGTCCATCTATAAGCAACTTATCTGTACTTTTTGTTGCCTTACCTTTAGCAGCCTTTGCAAGTGCAATTAGTTTTCCAGTTAGCCTATCTTGAAAATTTGCAGTATCGGCTTTCTTTCCACAGACTCCACTAACAGTACAACCTGTACCTTTTGCTGTTTGTTGGCATTGAAAACAAAACATATCTGACATAATATTTCCTCCTAAAATTCATTATAATTTTTATGCGCTTAATGTGTATCTAATATACAACAAAAATAAATATATGTATGTTGCATTTGCAACATACATATATTTATTTAAAAACTTATTTCTATTAGTTGTAAAATTGTTAAGTAACCAACAAAAATAAAAAATTATCCTAACAAAATCCTGTCATTGTCTAAAGCTTTTTTTGCATTTTCTTTAAACTTTTCTAAAATGATTGGCACTGTCATTCCAACTCGTTCATCTCCAGATATATCAAGAACTATTTTTCCAGAATCCATCATTATTGTGCGTGTTCCTAGTGCCAGTGCGCTAGAAATGTTATGGGTAATCATCATACAGGTAATTTTATTTTCTTTTACAATTTTTTCTGTTAACGATAAAACCTTTTCTACTGTTGCAGGATCCAGTGCCGCTGTATGCTCATCTAAAAGCAGTAATTTGGGTGTTACAAGGGTTGCCATTAAAAGTGTTAAAGCTTGTCTTTGACCACCAGAAAGTAAGCCAACTTTGCTATCCAGTCTGTCTTCAAGACCTAAGCCTAACCCACTTAATTTATCTTTAAAATATTCTCTATCTTTTGCTGTAACACGAGTAAAGCTACCCCCTTTTTTTGCACGCAAATAAGCAAGAGCAAGATTTTCTTCGATTGTCATATTAGGAGCAGTACCTTTTAGTGGGTCTTGGAACATACGACCTATTTCCTTAGAGCGTTTATACTCTGGCTTAAAGGTTATGTCTTCCCCATCTAAAATTACACTTCCAGTATCTACATAAAAAGTGCCAGCAATACTATTGAACAATGTGGATTTTCCAGCGCCATTACCTCCAATTATAGTAACAAATTCTTCTGGGTTTAACGAGAGGTTAAAATTTTCTAGTGCTTTCTTCTCATCTATTGTGCAAGCCCCAAAGGTTTTAGAAATATTATTTAGTTTTAACATTATTATTTCCTACCCTTCTTAGTTTTTTAAAGGCAATTGCTGATTTTATTGCAGGATATGAGATTGCCGCTGCAACAATGATTGCAGAGAATAATTTTAAATTAGACGCTGATACAATATTAGATGTCATTGCAAATGCAATAATAATTCGATACAATATTGCTCCTATAATTGCACCCATAATACAGCGTTTAACACTCCCTCTACCAAAAACAACCTCACCTATAATCAAGCTTGCAAGCCCAATGACAACCATACCTGTACCAACATCATTCGCAGAAAATCTTTGGTACTGTGCAAGTAATGCACCTGCAAGAGCTACGATACTGTTTGCAATACAAAGTCCAACTGTTACAGTAAATGCTGGGTTTATAGACGAAGCGGCAACCATGGCTTTATTATCTCCTGTGGCTCTAATTGAAAGTCCAAGTTGGGTTTTTAAAAATAGGATTAGCAAAATCGAAATTATGATAACCACAATAACTATCACAATCATTTTATTGAACTTTGCACCCAAAAACTTTTCAGTTATAGAAAAAACGGTATTGCTTTTTAACAGTGGCAAATTCGGCTTATTTCCCATAACCATAAGGTTGATGGAGTATAATGCAGTCATAGTAATAATACCAGCTAAAATTGGCTGTACTCGAAGTTTTGTTTGCAAAACCGCTGTCACTCCACCTGCAAGCACTCCAGCTATCATAGCCATAAAAATACCTAAAATAGGGTGACCTAATGTTGTTAATATGGCAGAGGTAGCCGCACCTAAAGTAAACGTGCCATCTGTTGTAAGATCTGCAATATCTAGCGTTNNGTTCGATAAGAAATATATATCCCTAAAGAAACTAAAGCAAATATAAATCCTTGTTCAATTGCACCTTGTAATACCATAAAACTCATTGGTTTCCCTACTTTCAAACATACTATTTTGCGTACTTGCTTACATCAACACCAATTTTAGTAGCTGTATCGGTATTTACTGTAACGGAGTTATCCTTAAGTACTTCTACCGGAATATCTTTAATCGCTGTGCCAGTAATCGCTTTTAGTGCCATATCTGCTGTTTGCTTACCCAGATTAGTGTAGTTTACACCTACTGATGCAAGGGCGCCATCACCAACAAGAGAATCTGCTGCTGCATATACTGGAGTTTTAGTTTTAATGGCTTCTTCAGCAAGAATTGACATTGCATTTGCTACTGTATTATCTATCGGAACAAAAATTGCATCACATTTACCAACAAGATTTTGAGCAGCCAATTGCGCCTCTGTGCTCGAGGTGATAGGGCTTTCTATAAGCTCTATGCCTTTGCTTTCAAGGTATTCTTTAGCTTGTTTTACAACGCTAACACTATTATCTTCACCTAGGTTGTAAACCACCCCATATTTTTTATTACCAGGTGTTAGTTCATCAGCTAAATCAAAAATCTTATCAACCGGTATTGCATCTGATGTACCCGTGATATTTCCTTCAGGTGCATCTAAATCTAGCACAAGTTCAGCGGCGATTGGATCAGTTATTGCACTGAAAATCACTGGAATATTTGTACCTTGAACTGCCGCAGCAGCACCTTGTGCCGCTGGTGTTGCAATTGCAACAATTAAATCTACATTATCAGCGACAAACTTTTGGCAGATGGTATTAATTGTTGTCATATCATTTTGAGCATTTTGATAGTCAATTTCAATTTGCAATCCGTTCTTTTTTGCAGATTCTGCTATTTGATCAGTAAATGCAGTACGGATTTCATCTAGTGATGAATGCTCAACAAGTTGAATAAGACCAATTTTAAAAGTATCAACTTGGTTTGTATCTGCACAAGATGTTAATACAGTAAGCGCAAGGGTTAGGCTTAAAATAATAGTAATAAATTTTTTCACAATATATCCTTCTTTCAATAATAAATATTTTAAAATTTACAGGCTAAATATTCAGCTTCGCCATCGCCTAGTGAGTAATTTTATACTATATTTCATAGTAACCTCCATTTTTAGGGTAAACAAAAAACGCCTATCCTATGTATTTCTACAAGGACAGGCGTATAAATACGTTCCTGCGGTACCACCTTAATTGTCGTTTGAAAAAACGACCTCTCACGAAAATGCTAACACATTCTCTGCTCTATAACGTGAGCACACGTCAAAGAATACTAAGCTTAAAAGCTTTTCACTTTGCCCTCGGTGGTCCATTTGCCAATTCGCTTTCTACCTCTTTCCAGCAACGAGGTTCTCTGTAAGTGCGCTTTTGACTTTATCTCCACTTCAACAGTGTAAATCAATTAAACACTATTTCAAAACAAATGTCAATACCCTTTTACCATTTTATACAACTTTATTTTAATATCGATTTTTAAAAATACGCATTTACAAAGAACTTACTAATAATGGTTGCCTTTTTTTATTACAATTTCTTCGCCTTGAGCAACAGCGTCAAATAGTGCTGTAAGGTTTGTGTTTCAGCTTAGTTCTCCATTATCTAAAAAAATATTGTACAGCTTTTGATTTGTGGTATACTGAGAAATCAATACCTAGACTTTACTTAACAATTCTATAGTAAACTCTTGCAGTAAGTACATAAACAATAGCATAAATTATTGTAAAAGCCAATATCGTTGCAATGGTGCAAATCGCAAACAAGCCTACATTTGTAAGTTTAAAAAGTGCCAGTAGTCTTGTAATCATAGGAAATGCAAAAGAAATGTGAATAACAGCTGTAATTAGTGGAATAAAGAAAACGGTTAACACCTGACTTCTAATCGACTTTTTCACTTCTTCTTTACTCATACCAACTTTTTGCATAATATTAAACCGTTCACGATCATCATACCCCTCTGACACCTGCTTATAATAAATAATCAAGACAGTTGCCATTAGAAATAGAATACCAAGGAAGATTCCAAGGAAAAACAAGCTACCGTAAATCTCATAGAAGGATTCTCTGCTCGAAACAAGACCTTCAATATATCCTGCTTTTCCTTCTAAGATATCTTTACTTCTCACCCTTTTCATAAACTCTAGCTGAGTATTATCGTCTGCATCTGTATTGAAGTTTAAAAAATGTGATAGTCCGAATGCGTCTGGATTAGAATTATAGTTGTCACTAAGCAACTCAATCTGTGATTCTTCCTTTAACACTACGTAGCACACATCAAAAAATTGCATCTGACTAACTGATGTTGCAGTGATATCTGTAAGGCTTTCTTTTACAATAAAACTATTACCTAAAATATCAATTTTGTCGCCAGCAGACTTTTCCTTGACATTAAATATTAACGCCTCATTATTTTCTAAATTTACCGATTTGTTTTCAAGCGTATTGTATGAATCAAGTGGTAAAACATAAACAAATATATAGTCATCCTCATTTTGCCCCTTCTCGCCCCTTGTAAAGACTCCGTTTTCCTGCTTTAATCCAAACTGAGAAGCACGATAGCTTATTATCTCAGTCATATTCATGTTAAGTAGCTTGGCTTCCTCCATGATAAGTGCCTCATATTTGAGTGATTCCCCTTTAGAAAAGTCCATAGTTTCCATTACAATATCCTTTGGATAACGGGTTCTTAAAATATCCTCCATACCAATATAAAGTGACACTGTTGAAGAAAGCATTACAAGCACTGCTGTGCTTAATATGCAGATATTTGCAAGTCCTACTGCATTTTGTTTCATACGATAAATCATGCCCGAAATGCTAGTAAAATGCTTCGTTTGATAGAAGTATTTTTTATTTTTGCGTAAGGCTTTCAGCAATGCAATACTACCTGCTGTGAATAGACAATACGTTCCAATCATAACAAGAATAACTGCAACAAAAAACAAACTAATTGCTCCTAAAGGTGTCTGCACTATGATAGCAATGCTATAACCTGCTGCGAGTGCAAGCAAACCTATTATGGTCATAATCCATTTTGTTTTAGGCTCTTTTTCACCATGCTGTCCACCATGAAGCAACTCTATTGGCTTTGCAAGGCGAATTTGCAAAAGATTGAATAGTAATGCAACTAAAAATATTGCCACAAACAATATAAGTGTTATTATAATCGATTCATAACAAATCGTAAAACCGAGTGGCACTGAAAAATTTAGAAGTTTTAGCAGTAGCATAAACAATAGTTTGCTAAAAATCACACCACCAATTAATCCAACAATTAAGCTGAAAACTGAAGTAAATAGCGTTTCCCATAAAAGCATTTTTGCAATGTGCTTTTTTTCCATTCCGAGAATGTTGTAAAGTCCAAATTCTTTTTTGCGACGTTTTATCAAAAAACTATTTGTATAAAACAAAAAGATTGCTGAGAATATACCAATTACCACCGTTCCTAGTGCGAGAATAGGTAGTATTGAGCCGGAACCTGAAACGCCCTTTAACCCTTCATTTTTCCCAATGGAAGACATAATGTAAAACATCGTAATAGTTCCTATGCTAGTGAGTAAATAAGGAAAATAGGTCTTGGCATTTTTCTTCAAATTTGACAATGCAAGTTTTGGGTAAAAGGCCTTATTCAAACTTCTCACCTCCTGTGGCAAGCACAGTTAGTGTATCTGATATCTTTTGGTACAATTCCTCATTTGAATGGTTACCCTTGTAGAGTTGGTGAAACACCTCTCCGTCCTTAATGAATAGCACACGTCCTGCGTGACTTGCTGCCCTCACGCTATGGGTAACCATTAAAATTGTTTGTCCATCATTGTTGATATCTGAAAACAACTTTAATAGGTGCTCTGTTGCTTTTGAGTCAAGCGCACCTGTTGGTTCATCTGCAAGTACAAGCTCTGGATTTGTAATGAGGGCTCTCGCCACTGCGGCACGTTGTTTTTGCCCACCAGAAATTTCATAGGGATATTTTTCTAAAATGTCTTCGATCCCAAGCTTTTTGGCAATTGGGTTAAGCCATTGGTTCATTTCTTTATATCCCTTACCCGACAAAACAAGGGGTAAAAAGATATTGTCCTTTACACAAAAGGTATCTAAAAGGTTAAAATCTTGAAATACAAAGCCTAAACTATTTCGGCGAAACTTGGATATTTCACTTTCTTTAATTGATACAATATTTTTACCATTTAGTAATACCTCACCACTTGTGGGCTTGTCGAGTGATGCTAAAATATTGAGTAACGTTGTTTTTCCTGAGCCAGACTCCCCCATAATTGCAACATATTCACCCTCTTCAACTGAAAATGATACATTGCTTAAAGCTTTTACTTGATTACCACCAAATCTTGTAGTATAAATCTTTTTTATGTTTTTCACATCTAATAATGGCATGGTATTTCCTCCAATTTAATTTTGTTATACTTTCATTGTACTAAAAAAAGAAATATGCCACCATAATTTCAGCTTACATTTAAGAGCAAAACCTTACATTTCTGTAAGGTTAGGGTTATTCTATAATTATTTTTTCTGAGGATAAGTCAAGTTTCACCTTTGTACCATTACCCACTTTTGAAGAGATTGATATTTTATGAGATAGATTATTTATTATTTGACGGCATAGATAAAGTCCAATTCCAGTTGATTTTTTATCCATTCTACCATTATATCCTGTAAATCCCTTTTCAAATACGCGAGGCAAATCTTCGGATTCAATGCCAATTCCAGTATCCTCAATAATAAGTGTTTTTTCATGTGTCTTATCCATATATATTGATATGGTGCCACTTTTTGTATATTTTAGTGCATTAGAAAGTATCTGCTCTACAACGAATACAAGCCACTTCTCATCCGTTAATACCATGCAATCAATTTCTGTAAACTCCAGTTTAATTTTATTATGAATAAAGAGTGGTGCATATTTTTTTACAGCTTGTCTCACAATATCCGATAAATCATACTGTTCAAGCTTTAGGTCAGAGGAGATGGACTCCAAGCTTAGATACTGCAACACAAGCTCCACATAACGCTCAATCTTAAATAGCTCGCCTAAAAGTTTTGGGCTTTGCCCACTTTCATCCTCCTGCAATAATAAACTCATAGCAGAAATTGGCGTTTTAATTTGATGTGCCCATAAAGTATAATAGTCAATCATGTCGGTTCGGCTGCTATCTGCTGTGGAGATAAGCATAACCTTATCGTTATGCAATTTATGTAACAGACGTTGATAATCCGCTTCAATCAGACTTTTGGCATCAGGCAAATTATCAAGCCCTATCGTAATACTGTCGACTAGACCTAACAGTGATTTATGTTTTTTATAATACCTATAAAAGTCATAAACACTAAACAGCAAAGCGAATGTGCCACAAAGTAATGATCCGTAAAGAACTGCATCAAGTGGTAGTGAATTTAAAGAAAAAACTACAGCAAAAACAAGGATAAACAGACAAAATGCAATGATTACTTTAAGCCTGCTTTTAAAATAACAAAGATATATCATATCATTCCACCATATATCCAATTCCTTTTTTGGTTTTAATAAAACCAAAAAGTCCAGCATCCTCTAACTTTTTACGAAGTCTTGTCATATTAACTGTCAAGGTATTGTCGTCAATAAAGCTATCGCTTTTCCATAGTTTAATCATAATGGCTTCACGAGAAACAACTCTGTCACAATTTTCAAGGAGTATTTGCAAAATCTTAAAGTCATTTTTGGTGAGTTCTATTTTTTCATCCTTGTAGCAAAGCGTATTATTGCTTAAATTGAGCATCACACCATTATGTTCAATGATATTCATCTGGTTACCGAATGAATAGGTTCTCCTCATTAGTGCCTGAGTTTTGGCGACAACAACATTTAAGTCAAATGGCTTTGCAATAAAGTCGTCACCACCCATATTCATTGCCATAACAATATTCATGTTGTCACTTGCAGAAGAAATAAATATAATTGGAACTTTTGAAAGCTTACGGATTTCACTACACCAATGGTATCCGTTAAAAAAGGGCAAAGAGATATCAAGCAGTATAAGATGTGGCTCGTACTGCTTGAATATAGTCAAAATTTCTTTGAAATCTCTCACATATTCAGTTTCATAATCCCACTTTGAGAGATGCTTTGCAAGTGAGGTCGCAATCACCAAGTCATCCTCAACAATTAAAATTTTATACATTTAGATCTCCAATCATTTTCATATAACTACTCTTTCTAAACATTTACTTAGTTTTTTATAGCTTAAGTTTACCATAATTATAATTTTAATTCCACATTATCGTTATTAACAAGTAAGAAGCGAGTATACAATGGAGATTTGAGCTATCTACAAAAAACAGTTCACAAAAACAATAAATGCATTCCTCCTGTTACTGCTCATAGATGCGACACACTTATGGCAAACCTGCGCAGACTAAATAGTCATATTTACACTATTCAAAAGTTCATAGGTCACAAACATATAAAAATGACTACCAAATTGTACGTTCATAAAGAGGAAGAAGAATTGAAAAAGGCTATGAAAAACGCTTTGTAACGCACAAATCAACTTATTTATAGTAAAAAATGTTCGTAGTATATTGGTATTTAAAGAAATAATCACATTTCTGCCCAGTTAACACTCTTCTGCAAAAAATAAAAAAACACCGACAAACGTAGTGTTTATCGGTGTTTACAATTGGTGCGAGAGAAGGGACTTGAACCCTCACAGGAAAACTCCCACTAGCACCTCAAGCTAGCGCGTCTGCCGTTCCGCCACCCTCGCATTTAATCGCTATAACATTATAACAATTTCGAGCTGTGGTGTCAAGCCTAAACCAAAGTATTATTTAATATTACTTCTAGCAAACACCTGTCTCATCCAACGAATATCTCGTTTTGTAATACACCGAAAAATAAATAGTAATAATATGTAAATTGAGGTTACAACGAGCATACACAATACTACAGGGCATATGAACAACACTCTTGTAAATACACATGAGATTACAATTGAAATAACAGGTAATACTACCCATTCATACAATCTAAATCTAACTTCACTTACAACAATAAGCCTATTTATACTTAGTGATGCATTGAAAATTGTACCTACATAAAGCATTATAATATATCCTTTTATCCCTAAAATAGGGACAAGTGAGTAGATAATTATAACACGCATAAATGAATCTATGGTGTTATATTTCATTGAGCTTAGCTGTTGATTTAACCCTTTTAGTATGCTATCAACTATCTGATCGAGATACATTAATGGTACAAGTGGTGCTAGAATTNNGCATCGTTCCTACCTTTTTACTGCCATATAAAAGAACTGAAATCTCATTAGAAAAGCATATGAAGATTCCAGAAACTAATATTGCAAACATAATTGTTACCTTAAAACATTTATTTACAATAAAGTCTATCCTCATTTTTGCTTTTACTGCATTTGCCCTAGAGACCTCCGGCACGAGCAAACTCGAAAATGCTGACAAAATCGCTGATGGAAAAAATAATATGGGCATTGCCATTCCTTTTATCATTCCATAATTGGACAATGCCTCGCCAGAGGTCGCACCATACTGCTTTAGCCCTACTGGGATGAGAATGTTTTCAAGGGAAGTTAAGACTGAACGAATATAATTGCTGATTGCAATTGGTGCTGCAATAGAAAATATTTTACGAGCAATTCCCTTGGATTCTACACCCGTCATCTTTGTTTTCTCACACATATACAAAACCAATGCATATAAACAAGAAATGATTTCAGATAACGTCGAGCCCAATACCAAACCACAACACGCATACTCTAATCCTCTGGGCAAGAATAGTGTTAAAATAGGTATAGTTACCATCACCATAGCCATCTGTTCAACTATATCTGTACTTACAGATTTTATCGGTTTAGACATTCCTAAAAAATATCCACGAATTACTGATGACGTGCTTAAAAACGGTAAACCGATTGCCAGATACTTTAGAGATAAAATTGTTCTTTTATCGCCTAGCAATGTATTCCCGATTAGCTCTGCGTTTACATATAATATTCCGCAAGATATTAAACCCAACACTAAACTTATTCCAAAGCAAATTTTGAATGCTTTTTTTGCAGAAACTGTATTATTTAGTGCGAGTTGTTCTGAAACAATCCTTGTGATTGCTACGGTAATACCCGAGGTGGCAAGAGTAACTGCAAGTATATAGATTGAGAAGGTAAGCTGATACAGCCCTATTCCTTCTGAACCTATTTGATTGGATATGTATATCATAAACCATGTGCCTATGCCCCTTAGCAACAGAGTAATCATCGTGAGCATTAGCGCATTATGTATAAAGCGTCTTTTTTTTAGTAGTGGCATCGTTAATCCTCCATAACCATCTTAGTCTCATATAAACTATATGCAAAATAAAATTTATTAATGCAACTATAGATTTTCGATGACTGTTATGTTAGAATAACGGTATACTAATATTGTGTACTTATGGAGGTTTATGAGATGGATGATTCTGCAGTTTTTAAAATATCTTATGGCGTTTTTTTTCTAGGCACTGAACATAATGGTAAAAAAAATATATGCGTGGTAAATACAGTAGCTCAAGTTACTCAAGAGCCATTAAAGCTTGGGGTTACTGTTCTTAAATGCAACCTTACTGCGGAGTTAATTAACGAATCTAAGAAATTTAGTGTGGGTGTTATTGGCGAAAAAGTAAGCCTAGATGACATTGCGCATTTTGGTCAACAATGTGGTCGTGATGTTGACAAGATTGCTGGATATGATTGTCCCGAGGATATTCTTGGCAATCCCTTATTTACAAACGGCTGTGTTGCTTCTCTTTGTGGTAAGGTTACAGATACCATTGATTTAGGAACACATTATCTTTTTATTGCGGATTTAGTTGATGCCTCTAATTTATCCGAGGACAAGCCCATCACTTACAATGAGTATCGCGCAATGAAAGCTGGCACATACAAATCAAGCGATAGTTCAGATGAAGAAAGAGACACTTGGCAATGTACAATTTGCCATTATATTTATGATGGTGAAATTCCATTTGAGGAACTTCCTGAAGATTATATTTGTCCTGTATGTAAGAAGCCAAAGAATGTTTTTGTAAAGGTATAGTAAAAAGCGAATGAAACAAATTGTTTCATTCGCTTTTTACTTATTTAAACTGTAGCAGACAGTTTAAATTTGCCATCTGTGGTGAACCATTGGCGAAACCACAGATGGCAGTTTTACTATACTTATTCCAAAATATCTTTTTGCATTTTTTTAGACATTGATTGAAAAATTAATTGATATGATTCATCTATCATACTCTTCAATACATCTTCTGGTACTTCCCCATCTAAACAAACGGAATTCCAATGTTCTTTATTCATATAATATCCACTTACAATATCTGAATACTGCTCTCTTAGAAAAGCACCATGCATTGGTTCACATTTTAATGTTATAATTGGTCTACCCGCTTTATCCCTGCAGATAGCAGCAAACATTTTATTTTTAAGTAAATATCTATCCCATCCCCATTCAACTTTGAAGTCTTTTTGGGCAGATTGATTTGATAAAAGATACTGATCTAACCATTCATATTTCATAGCCTTAATCCCCAATAATCAAAATACTTCTAATTAAATTTCACTTGAAGACATAACTTTAAAGCCACTCTTCACTAATACTTCAATGGCTTTTTCATTATCCTCAACCCTTAATATCACGTAGGCAGTTTTTTCGCAACGACTTAAAAATGCATACATATACTCAACGCTGATTTCCTCTTTATCAAGCTCAGCCATTGCTTGATATAATCCACCAGGAGTATCATCAATTCCAATGCCAATTACCTTAGTGAGTGATACGGTAAAACCATCTTCTTTTAACACTTCAACAGCTTTATCAGGATTATCTACGATAATACGCAAGATACCAAAATCCTTTGTATCAGCTATACACAATGCACGAATATCAATTCCATTATCTTGTAACACCTTTGTAATCTCTGCTAATCTTCCTCGTTTGTTTTCTACAAAAACAGATATTTGCTTAATTATCATATTCTATGCCCCCTTTAATATTGTTGACGATTATCAATAATACGTTTTGCTTTTCCCTCAGAACGTTCAATTGACTTTGGCTCTACTAATTTGATATTTGCAGCAACTCCAAGTATCGACTCAACTGCTGCTCTAATTTGATATTCTTTTTCTTCTACAAGTCTTACTGCGTCAAACGCCATATCTTGTGACATTTCAACCAGAATTTCGAGTGTATCAAGATTGTTTTTACGGTTTATTATCAGCTGATAATGTGGTGATACATCTGGAATATCGAGCAAAACGCTCTCAATTTGAGATGGAAACACATTTACACCACGAATAATAAGCATATCGTCACTTCGACCCATTGGCTTTGTCATTTTTACAAGGGTTCTTCCACAAGCACATTTCTCTCTAGTTAAAATTGCAATATCCTTTGTGCGATAACGGATTAGTGGCAATGCCTCTTTTGTGATGCAGGTAAACACAAGCTCACCTTGTGCACCATCTTCTAAAACTTCGCCTGTTTTTGGATCAATTATTTCTGGAATAAAGTGGTCTTCATTGACATGCATACCACTTTGGTCGCAACATTCATAGGAAACTCCAGGTCCCATAATCTCAGATAGTCCATAGATGTCATACGCCTTAATGCCTAGCTTTAGCTCAATTTCTTTACGCATTTCCTCAGACCACGGCTCTGCACCAAATATACCAGACTTAAGATGAAGTTTTGATTTATCAATGCCCATCTCCTCCATTGTTTCGGCTAAATATAGCGCATATGAGGGAGTGCAACATATAATTGATGAACCAAAATCTTGCATTATGGTAATCTGACGTTTGGTATTACCTACTGAAGCTGGAATGGCAGTCGCCTTGATACGTTCCGTACCATAGTGCATTCCCATTCCACCTGTAAATAAACCGTAACCATAGGCAACGTGCACAAAGTCTTTAGTTTCTGCTCCTGCCGCAGTTAAAGCTCTTGCTGCACACTCAGACCAAATTTCAATGTCCTTATCGGTGTAACCAACAACAGTTTGTTTGCCTGTTGTTCCACTTGAAGCATGAATACGGACAACCTTATCTGTGTCCACTGCAAACATTCCATATGGATATGTATCACGCAAGTCTTGTTTCACTGTAAAAGGAAGTTTCGACAAATCCTTTACAGATTTTATATCTTCTGGTTTTACACCATGTTTATCAAAAAGTTCCTTATAAAACGGCACATTTTCATATACTCGTCTTACTGTAACTGATAATCTATATGATTGCAAAGCCTCAATTTCAGTTCTTGGTGCGGTTTCAATATCTTTATCCCAGCAGGCTGAGCCTGCATCCATATCGTGTACAGAATTGGAATGGTCACTTCCACTTCCCTGCTCACGTTGTAAGTTTTTGCTATTATCGCTCAAGTTGTCATCTCCTTGTTTTATA
This sequence comes from Ruminococcaceae bacterium UBA866, assembly GCA_002295325.1. GTDB lineage: Bacteria > Bacillota > Clostridia > Oscillospirales > Ruminococcaceae > Paludihabitans. The sequence continues at coordinate 49,752 of DBGA01000041.1, forward strand.
CTCTCGTGGTAGCCAGATCAAACAGCCTGCACTTCACAGTGAGATATATCGTCAAATCTTTTCTGCCCTGTGGGTATTAAGTCCTACCTAAGTCGAAAGCCTTTTTATTGATTGCAAGGAATTTACTTGGAACACACTCCTCAATTGCAGCTTGCCACACTTCGTTTGAAAAATCCATATAGCGTGATAAAACACCCATTAAAACAACGTTAGTTGCCTTTGGAGATCCAGCCTCTTGCGCAATTGTTAATGCATCAACTGCCAAAATATCAACTGATTTTTCTTTCATCTTTTCGATTAAATCACAAGGATATTGTGCTGCACCTGTTATTACAGGCATTGGGTCAATCTCTTGTGAACTTGTAATCATTTTACCACCTTTTTTAAGAAATGACAACCATCTTGCTGCCTCTAGTTTTTCAAAAGAAACGATAAAATCTGCTTCACCCTCATCAACGATAGGAGAATATACCTTTGTCCCGTATTTCACATAGGTCACAACTGAACCACCACGTTGGCTCATTCCGTGAACTTCGCTCACTTTTACATCATAGCCATTTTGTACAATTGCATTACCGATAATTCTACTTGCAAGTAGTGTTCCTTGTCCTCCGACACCAACTATCATGATACTTTTTACGTCGCTCATTATTTTACTCCTCCTTCATTGATTGCTCCAAATTTACACATATCCATGCATAAGCCACAGCCAACACAGAGGGTAATATCAATTACAGCTTTGTTTTCTTTGATACTGATTGCAGGGCAACCAATCTTCATACAGGCTTTGCAGTTTTTACATTTATCCTTATCTATATCATAAGGAGGATTTATCTTAACAGATTTTAACAATACACAAGGACGACGGGCAATAATAACAGATGCTTCCTCTGCCAAAAGCTCTCTCTTAATAACTTCATCACAAGTTTTTAAATCATAAGGATCAACTACGGTAATACGGTTAATTCCAACTGCCTCACATACTTTTTCAATGCTAATTTTTGTTGCAGGATCACCCTTAATGTTGTAGCCAGTAGTTGGATTTTGCTGATGCCCTGTCATACCTGTAATTGAATTATCAAGGATAATAACAGTTGAATTTGAATTGTTATAAGCAATATTTGCAAGACCTGTAATTCCAGAGTGCATAAATGTGGAGTCACCAATCACTGCAACAGATTTATGCTCACTATCAGCTCCATTTGCCTTGTTAAAGCCATGTAGTCCAGAAATTGACGCACCCATACAGATGGTTGTATCAATTGCGGATAGTGGTGCTTGTGCTCCTAGGGTATAGCAACCAATATCGCCAGACACCATAACCTTGTTTTTAACAAGAGTGTAAAACATTCCTCTGTGCGGACAACCTGCGCACATTACTGGTGGTCTAATAGGTATATTATCCTCAAGTGAGGTTGTTTCTCCATTAGTCAAGCCCATCTTTTCTCTTACAATATTTTGACTAATTTCTCCAATTAGCGAGAATGTGTCTTTTCCTGCAACTTCAATTCCAAGCTTTTTAACATGAGTTTCAATCACATCATCAAGTTCTTCTATTACGTATAATCTATTAACCTTCTTAGCAAAGTTAATTATTTTATCAACTGGTAGTGGATTTACAATACCTAATTTCAGATAACTCGCCTTGTCTCCTAGAGCTTCTCTTGCATATTGATAAGCCACTCCAGATGTGATAATTCCAATTTTTGTGTTAGCAATATATTCTTTATTAATTGGTGTAGCCTCAGAATATGTAATCAAATCAAGAGTACGTTGCTCAACAATAGGATGCTTTCTTCTTGCTGCACCCGGCATCATTACATATTTCAATGGGTCTTTAACGTACGCCTTTTTTTCTGGTAAAATACGGTCTGATGTACTCACCAAGCTTTGTGAGTGTGAAATTCTAGTAGATAATCGTATGATTACCGGTGTATCAAAGTGTTCAGAAATTTCATATGCAAGCTTAGTATATTCTTTACACTCCTCTGAGTCAGCAGGCTCTAGCATTGGAATTTTGCTTGCTATTGCATAATGACGTGAATCCTGCTCATTTTGTGATGAATGCATACCAGGATCATCGGCTACTGCAATCACTAGACCAGCGTTTATTCCTGTATATGATGCTGTGAAAAGTGGATCTGCCGCAACGTTTAGTCCAACGTGTTTCATTGCACAAAATGCCCTTTTTCCACCAATAGCGGCGCCAAGCGCCACTTCAAGTGCAACCTTTTCGTTTGGTGCCCATTCGCAATACATTTCTTCAAATTTTGCAGCTTCTTCTGTAATTTCAGTACTAGGTGTTCCTGGGTAACTTGATATTACCGAACATCCCGCCTCAAATAAGCCTCGCGCAATTGCCGCATTACCAAGCATTAATGTTTTGTTATTCAACTCATTTTCCCCCTATTTATCCCTTAAATCAATAATTCTTTTTGCTTTACCTTGAAAACGCTCAAGAAATTTTGGCTCAATTAAGGAAACCTTTGCATCAATTCCCAAAACTGTTTTCAAATTATCTCTAACCTTTTGCTGCAGAAGTTCCAATGCACCATAGTTATCAAGCAACGAGCTATCGATAAGCTCAACTTGAACTTCTAGTGTATCCATATATCCTTCACGCCTAACTACAAGTTGATAGTGTGGGCCAATATGCTCCATGACAACAAGTACACTTTCGATTTGTGAAGGAAATACGTTAACACCACGAATTTTAAGCATATCATCGCTTCTGCCTTTGATTTTATCCATACGCACAAAGGTTCTTCCACACTCACATTGTTCATAATTGAGTCTGGATATATCCTTTGTCCTATAGCGTAACATTGGTATTCCCTCTTTTGTAATAGTAGTTATTACAAGCTCACCCGTTGCAGATTTTTCAAGGACATTTCCTGTTATACTGTCAATGATCTCGGGGATAAAATGGTCTTCATTAATATGCATCCCTTGTCTTAGGTAACACTCACCAGAGACACCAGGCCCCATTAATTCACTCATTCCGTAGTTATCGGAGGCAAATAAGTTAAAGCCTTTTTCAATTTGTATACGCATTTCCTCTGTGCATCCCTCGGAGCCAAAAATTCCATGCTTTAACTTTAATTCTTCATTTGAGATGCCCAGTTCGCGAGCGACCTCACTCATATATAATCCATAAGATGGTGTTGCAACTATGCCAGTTACACCAAAATCCTTTAAGAGCATAACTTGCTTTTGAGTGTTGCCACTTGACGCTGGAATTACTGTAGCGCCAAGCTTTTCAAGTCCATAATGTAGACCCAACGCGCCAGTGAAAAGTCCATATCCAAAAGAAATTTGGATAATATCCTCATCACAGACGCCAACACTTGCACATAATCTTGCAACACAGTCAGACCACACATCAATATCACGCTTGGTGTAGCCTACAACCGTAGGCTTCCCGGTTGTTCCACTTGATGCATGAATACGGACAATATCTTTCATGGGTTTTCCAAATAATCCAAAGGGATAGGTATCTCGGATATCTTCTTTTGTTGTAAACGGTATGTATTGAATATCGGATAACATTTTTATTTTATCGGGGGTAACCCCTTCGTTAGTCAGCTTATTATGATAAAATGGAATATTGTCATAGCAATATTTCACCACCCATTGCAATCGTTCAAGTTGTAGCTTTTCAATATCAGCCCTTGGCATTGTTTCCAAGTCCTTTTGAAAAAACATAGTAACACCTCTTTAAAATTTAGCTTTATCACTTTAAAGCATTATTTTAATTATACAACTTTTAAAAATAAAATCAAGTAAAAGGTGAAAAAATATTGTTTTTTTAGTTTTCTTTTTGCTTAGGCTTTGTTTTTAAGAAAAGCATTAAAACAATTCCTGCGCAAGCACAAACTGATGCAATTAAAAAAGCTGGAAACATCAGCTCTATATTTTGACTTGCAATGTTTTTATAATATCCAGCAACAGTAGATGAAGCAATCGCTCCTGCGCCAAATCCAATTAAAACCATGCCATAATTCGTTGCCATGTTTTTTGCACCGAATAAGTCCGCTGTTAATGCTGGGAATGTGCTCAAAAATCCGCCATAGAAGAATCCAATCAAACCGATTAGGGCAAAAATGAAATAGCCACTTGCCAAGTTTACAAATAATGATAACACCGCTGTGCCTGCCAATAAGGTTAAAATCGTATTCTTTCTTCCGATTTTGTCTGATATCATACCCCAAAACAGCCTACCCATAGAGTTACACATAGAAATAATTAATACACCAATTGTTGCAGTTTCTGCTAGACCTTTTGCAACTGCAATCGGTTTTGCAAATCCAATCATCATAAGACCGCCCATGCAAGCAAGCATTAGGGTAAATGTGATGATATAAAATTGTGGTTTTCTTAACACTTGTGAAGGGGTATATTCTGCTGTTTCTACAACCTTTGATTCAGTGGATGAAGCTACTTGAGATTTAAAGAAATCTTCAGGTGGATTTTTCAAAAACAATCCGCCGATGGTGCATACAACTAAAAAGATAACACTTAGTACCTTAAAAGTGTTTAACTCACCAACTTCTGTCCCACCAAAGTTTTGGATTAATTTTTCAACGATTGGTGTAAAAATTACCCCTCCAAAGCCTAGAGCAGAAACGATAAGTCCTGTTACAAAGCCTTTTTTCTCAGGAAACCATTTTTGTGAGCATGCAATGGTTGTAGAATAGGTAAAACCCATACCAACGCCACCCATAACACCGTAGGTGACCCACAACACCCAAGCTGCATCTGCAGTAACAAAAGACGCTAGGAAAAACCCTATGCTCAAAATGACACCACCAGTTATTACAACTGCACGTGTTGAGTATTTTGCAGCTAGTTTCCCACCGATTACACTACCAATGGTTAGAGTCGCCAATAGAAGAGAGAATGTTAATCCTGCTGCAGCGTTATCGCCACCAAAAATACTATTTGCTATTCCTGTTTGAAATACACTCCAGATGTATGCAACTCCTAAACATAATTGAATTGCAATTGATGCTATTACCGGGGCTAATCGATTTTGGGCTGTTTTCTTCATGATAATTCCTCCTTAAAATTAAAATTGGGACCTTTACCGCTTTCTGCAGTAAAGGTCCCAATTTTCATATTATATTAGAAAATTAAACACACTTTTCACTTATGCAAAACTCAAGTAAACCTTATTCTCTTTTATCCCCATAATAATGAGGTTGAAAATAAAGCTAATAATAGTAATGAATTTTACAAACGAATTAAGCATATATTTATCTCCTAAATACAAACTATGTAGTCCTCTGATATGAGGATTTTAAAAATTATTAACATATTAACACAGGTTTTCCCACTTGTCAATCAAAATATTGGGAAAGTATCGGCTTAATGGAAAAATATTTCAAAACCCCCTCACATATGTGAAGGGGTTTAATAAGTTAATTATTTGTAAAGACCACGTTTTACATAAGTTGTATGCAACAACTCATGAGCTTTACGGCTTCCCGGTTTTGTTAGATAAGTATCATATAGTTCTTTAATAACAGGGTTATCGTGAGATTTTCTTTGAGGAAGGTTTAAATCCTCGCCATATAAAACACCTGCACGAAGTGCTCTGATATCAATGCTATTTGATACAGCAGATGGTTGAATGATTTGTCCGCCACCGTTTACNNAAGCCATAATCTCGATAAATTGGTACGGACTCTTACCTGCACGAATGTCATCCATAACAATTCTTGCATTTGAAAGACCTGAAACAACCGCAACCTTAACTTCTAAATCCCCAACTTGATAAGTTGCTTCTTTGATACCCTTTGTTCCACGAACATCAGTGAAATCAAGTGTTGAACCCTCAAGCTTAGCGTCAGTTAAAGTTTCAACAGCAGTTCTAAGCGCTGCTTCCATAACTCCACCAGTTGCACCAAAGATTACACCAGCACCTGAACCAACCCCTAGAGGGTTATCAAATTCTTCCTCTGGAAGCTCGTTAAACATCAAGCCAGATTTTTTAATCATCTTAGCTAGTTCTCTTGTAGTGATAACAACGTCGATATCAGCAATTCCTCCAACGTTTAGGTTCCCACGTCCCATTTCAAACTTTTTAGCAGTACAAGGCATAACGCTTACTACATANNAATATCCTTAGCGTTGATGCCCATTTTCTCTGCATAGTAAGATTTTGCAATTGCACCAAACATTTGTTGTGGCGATTTACAAGTTGAAAGATTGTCGATACAATCTTCATAATAATGCTCACAGAATTTTACCCATCCTGGTGAACATGAAGTAATAAGTGGTAATGTTCCGCCAGTAGTTACTCTTTGAATGAACTCATTTGCCTCTTCCATAATGGTAAGGTCAGCAGAGAAGTTTGTATCAAATACTTTATCAACGCCTAAACGTCTGATAGCAGCAACCATTTTGCCTTTGCCATTTGTTCCAACTGGATTGCCGAATGCTTCAGCGATTGCAGCTCTTACCGCAGGAGCAGTTTGAACAACAACGTGTTTTGTTGGATCAGCGATAGCATCAAATACCTTTTGTGTGTCATCTTTCTCAGAAAGAGCACCCGTTGGACAGACAGCAATACATTGCCCACAAGATACACATGATGTATCAGCAAGGTTCGCCTCAAATGCACAGCCAATATGTGTTTTAAAACCACGATCATTTGGTCCGATAACACCAACACTTTGTACATTTCCACAAGCAGCTACACAGCGACGGCAAAGTATACATTTGCTGTTATCCCTATACATATGTGGAGCAGAATCGTCAATTTTATAGGTTTCATTTGCACCCATATATTTGTTATCGTCTTCAATTCCATACTCTGTACATAAATCTTGCAATTCACACTCGCCACTTCTTACGCATGATAGACATTTCTTATTATGCGTTGAAAGCAAAAGCTCCAGAGTATTTTTTCTTGAACGAATGATTGCAGGTGAGTTAGTGGAGATATCCATACCCTCGCCTACAGGTTGAACACAAGCAGCCGCAAAGCTTCTTGCACCCTTTACCTCAACTAAACACATACGGCATGCGCCAATTGCGTTTATGTCTTTTAAGTAACATAATGTTGGTATCCTAATTCCAGCAGTTCGTGCAGCTTCGAGAATTGTTGAATCTTTTGGCACAGCTATAGGCATACCATTAATTTTAATATTTACATTTTCCATTCTGGCAATCTCCTATCTACTTCTTAACAATCGCATCAAAACGACACTTATCAATACAAGCACCGCACTTAATACATTTACTCTTGTCAATTATATGTGGGTTTTTCACTGTTCCTGTAATTGCATTAACAGGACATACACGTCCACATAGAGTACAGCCCTTACATTTCTCATCGATAATCTCAAAGGTAAGAAGGTCTTTACATACTCCAGCTGGACATTTTTTGTCGACTACGTGAGCTACATATTCATCTCTGAAATATTGTAAAGTCGATAACACTGGGTTTGGAGCAGTTTGACCTAATCCACAAAGTGAGCCAGCTTTAATCTCATAACATAACTCCTCAAGCTTATCAATATCTGCAAGTGTAGCACTACCTTTACAGATTTTTGAAAGCATCTCGTACATACGCTTTGTACCTACGCGGCATGGTGTACATTTTCCGCAAGACTCTTCAACTGTGAACTCTAGGAAGAATTTTGCAATATCAACCATACAAGTATCTTCGTCCATAACAATAAGTCCGCCTGATCCCATCATAGAACCAATGGCAATAAGATTATCATAGTCAATCTTAGTATCAATTAACGAAGCAGGAATACATCCTCCGGAAGGTCCACCGGTTTGAGCCGCCTTAAAGGTCTTTCCGTCTGGAATTCCGCCACCGATTTCATTTACGATTTCACGTAGAGTAGTTCCCATTGGAACCTCAACAAGACCAGTGTTGTGAATTTTTCCACCAAGTGCAAATACTTTAGTACCCTTTGATTTCTCGGTACCGATTGAGTTAAACCACTCAGCACCCTTTAGAATAATCTGTGGGATATTTGAATATGTTTCAACGTTATTTAGAATTGTTGGCTTACCAAACAAACCTTTAACTGCTGGGAATGGAGGACGAGGCTTTGGCTCTCCACGTTTTCCTTCAATAGAAGTCAATAGAGCTGTTTCCTCACCACAAACAAACGCACCAGCACCTAGGCGTAATTCCATATCAAATGAAAAATCAGAGCCAAAAATGTTTTTGCCCAATAATCCATATTCACGAGCTTGATCAATAGCAATTTGTAGACGGTCTACTGCAATTGGATACTCGGCACGAACATAAACATAACCTTGGTTAGCACCTATTGCATAACCTGCAATAGCCATCGCCTCGATTAGTACGTGTGGGTCACCCTCGAGTACAGAACGATCCATGAATGCACCTGGATCTCCTTCATCAGCATTACAACAAACATATTTTTGATCAGATTCATTTGCTGCTGCAAAAGACCATTTAAGACCAGTTGGGAAGCCGCCTCCCCCTCTGCCACGAAGTCCGCTGTCTTTTATGATGTTAATTACGTCAGCCGGCTTCATCTCTGTTACACATTTACCCAATGCTTCATAGCCATCAAGAGCGATATACTCATCAATATTCTCTGGGTCAATAACACCACAGTTTTTAAGAGAAATTCTCATTTGCTTTTTATAAAAATCTGTATCATTTAAAGATTTTACAGCGTCTTCTACTATTGTCTCGGAATAAAGTAGTCTCTTAACGATTCTACCTTTTAATAGATGCTCTGATACAATTTCAGGGATATCTTCAGTTTTTATCATTGAATAAAAGCTACCCTCTGGATAAACTATCATAATTGGTCCTAGTGCACAAAGACCAAAGCAACCGGTTTTGATTACTTTTACTTCTTTATCAAGTCCAACTTTTGCAATTTCCTGCTCTAGCGTATTAATAAGTTGCTGACTGCCTGATGAGGTACAGCCAGTACCGCCGCAGACAAGTACGTGTGAACGATACATTCAATTACCCCCTCTTATTTTGTAAGATCGCCAATAGTATACTCGATAACAACGTTACCGTTTACTAAATGGTCGTTTACGATTTTAGCTACTTTATCAGCTGTCATTTTTACATATGTAGTTTTTTCACCGTTTGGTGTGTAAACCTCAACAACAGGCTCATACTGACAAATGCCGATACAACCGGTTTGGCCCACAGTTACGTTATCAAGATTTCTCTTTGCAACTTCGTCTGTAAAGCCGTTTAGTACAGGTCTAGCCCCTGCTGCAATACCACAAGTAGCCATACCAACAACGACTCTGATTTTATTGCCACTATCATCACGAACATTCATAGTGTTTTTCATCTTATCGCGAATTTCTTTAAGCTCTGCTAAACTTTTCATAAATCTTGCACCACCTTATTTAGTTTTTACAATCAATTTCAGATTGGTTTTCATTTATAAAGTCCTTAATAAAGGATAAAACCTCATGAGAATTAACAGGCATTCCCTCTAAAATAACTTTAATTTGCCTTGTATCCATAATAAAACTTTTTTGATTTATTTCGTACAAATACACAAAGTCAATATCTGGATTTACGCTTACTAACGATAATATTGTAGCTGCCATATCACCGATAGGCATCATATCAATATTTTCATAATTGTAACACGCATTAATTACTGTACCTTTTCCTACCTCGCTGTCAATAAAAAAGCTGCCACCTGTCATTTCGGCAGACATCTTGAAAAAAGGAACTCCTAGCCCAACTTTTCTCGTTGTTCTTGTAGTATAAAAAGGATCTACTACTTGTTCTATCTGTTCTTTTGTCATTCCACAGCCATTATCTGAAATCGAGATAAGAATTGTTTTATTATCCGTACACTTTTTAATAGAAATTTCTATTAGTGTAGCTTTTGCTTTAATAGAGTTTTGGACAATATCCAATACATTAAGAGATAACTCTTGCATAACTTATTTAGAGAACTTAGCAAGAATTTTATCAACATCGTCTACTGTTACCTTACCGAATACCTCATCATTCACTGTTAGTACTGGAGCTAGTCCACAAGCACCTATACAACGACACGCATCTAGTGAATAACGACCGTCGGTTGTACATTCGCCACTCTTAATATTAAGAATTCTTGCGAACTTATCAAATACATCTCCTGCACCTTTTACATAACAAGCTGTACCAAGACAAACACTGATTTTATATTCACCCTTAGGGTAAAGTGAAAATTGTGAATAGAATGTTACAACACCATATACCTCTTCAAGGGGAATATTTAATCCACGTGCAATCATTGTTTGAACTTCAATTGGAAGATAACCATAAATTTCTTGTGCTTCTTGCAGAACTGGCATCAAAGCACCTTTATCATCACTATGTGCTTTCATAATCTTATTTAACTTATTTTCTTGCTCGGGGGTACCGTTGAAAGGTATTGAACCCGTAGTTTTAGCCATGCAAAGACCTCCTTAGATATTTTCAAAAAAGCTATCATACGAACATTTGTCAAAAAATTGACAATGTTCGCACATACTTGATATTATATCATTAAATCGGTCAAAAAGCTAGTAACTTATATATATAAACTAAGCCAATTATTTTAGCTATATTATATAAAAATATTATATTTTTATATAATATTTGCTATTTTAATGCTGAAGATGATATAATAATTCTAAAGGATTATTATAATTTTAAACGGCAACACGAAGTAAATTAATCTATGTTTTTTATTGGAGGTAATGCAATGACCGTAAATGATATTAAAAATATTCTCGATTGTGAACTTGTTTGTGGAAATAGCCGTCTTGACATGGAAGTTCATAGCGCCTGTGGATCCGATATGATGAGTGACGTTTTAGCATACGTCAAAGATCAATCAATTCTTTTAACAGGTCTTGTTAACTGTCAGGTTGTAAGGACGGCCGATATGATGGATATGCTTTGCATTGTCTTTGTTCGTGGAAAAAAACCAGATGAGGATATAATAGCACTAGCTAATGAAAGAAATATTGCACTTATGACTACCTCGCACCGAATGTTCACATCCTGCGGACTACTTTGGGAAAATGGGCTGCGGGGAGGTAATATTCTTGATTAATACAATTAATTTAAAATATGATATAGATGGTGAAGATTTTACGCGTGCCGGCGAGGCTTCCGCCGCTGTGAAAAAAACACTTAGACAGCTAGGTGTCAAACCCGAGCTTATTAGAAAAATTGCAATTTCTCTCTATGAAGGTGAAATTAATATGGTAATTCATGCAAATGGCGGTGTTATTGAGGTTTTCATCTCGGAAAATAAGGTCGATATGGTGCTTTGTGATACGGGAAAAGGGATTGAAAATATTGAACTTGCTATGAAAGAGGGTTATTCTACCGCTCCCGATGAGGTGAGGTCACTTGGATTTGGTGCAGGTATGGGGCTTTCAAATATGAAGAAAAATTCTGATGAAATGCGTATTGAATCTACTGTCGATGTCGGAACTACAGTTTTTATGACGGTAAACTTAGAATAATCTGACTATGCCTATCCCACTATAGTATGCAACAAAGTCTGTAGCAAGTAAATTTTGTTAACTTTACTTTTACATAGCTTTTTTTTACATAAGTAATAATTTTGGAGGTGTTAGTTTGAGCCAGTTTTTTCACTCTGTAACCCTTGATAAGAGCAAGTGCATGGGTTGTATTAACTGCATTAAAAGATGCCCAACTGAAGCAATTCGTGTTAGACATCAAAAAGCTGAAATTATCACAGAGAGATGTATTGACTGTGGTGAATGCATAAGAGTATGTCCACATCACGCTAAGAAAGCAATTTATGCTAACCTAAATGTGCTTAAAAAATTCAAATATACAATTGCACTTCCAGCGCCGGCTTTATATGGGCAGTTTAACAATCTTGAGGATGTTGAAATTATTTTAAACGCCCTTATTGAACTTGGTTTTGATAGTGTTTACGAGGTTGCTAAAGGNNTATCAGATGCTACAAGAAAATATATGGCAAGAGATGATATTGTTCGGCCAGTTATCAGCTCTGCTTGTCCTGCTGTTACAAGACTTATTCGGGTTCGATTCCCCAACTTGATTGAACACATATTGCCATTAAATGCACCTGTTGAGGTTGCCGCGCGCCATGCCAAAGAAGAAGCACATCAAAGAACCGGTCTTCCCTACGAGGATATTGGAGCAATATTCATCTCGCCATGTCCTGCTAAAGTTACTGCTTCCAAAATGCCACTTGGCACAAAAAGAAGTGAAGTTTCAGCAGTTGTGGCAATCAGCGACATTTATCCAAAGTTACTTAAATACATGAAAGCTGACGTAAAGCCAAACATTTCTGCACAAGCCGGAAAAATGGGGGTAGGTTGGGCAACTAGTTCAGGTGAATCTGCTGCATTGTTAAACGACAACTACCTAGCGGCTGACGGCATTGAAAACGTAATCCGTGTTCTAGAGGATTTAGAGGATGAAAAATTTGAGAACCTAGATTTTATCGAGCTTAATGCTTGCAACGCTGGTTGTATTGGCGGTGTTATGACTGTTGAAAACCCATACATAGCAAGAACTAAGCTAAAACGTCTTAGAAAATATCTTCCCATTTCACTTAATCACCCCAATAATATTAGTGACGAAATTGAATGGGATACCCCTATAGAATATACCCCCGTTTTAAAGCTTGATGAAGATTTTGCTATCGCTATGGTTAAAATGGCGGAGATGGAAAAAATAGAAGCAACTCTCCCCGGACTTGATTGTGGTTCATGTGGTTCACCCTCGTGCAAGGCTCTTGCAGAGGACGTTGTTCGTGGAAATGCTTCGGTTGACGAGTGCATCTACCGTTTTAGAGAAAATATTTCATCGCTAATTGACAACATTCAGAAGTTAGACGGATTTATTCCTAATTATTTAAAAAACGGAAGGAGTAAGACATGACTGTAATTGAAATGGCTGAAAAACTAGGATTTAAAGTAGTTAACATTGGTGAAGGGAAAAAAAGAAATATTAAGGGAGTTTACTGCTGTGACCTTCTTAGTATCGTTATGGGAAGAGCTAAAGAGGATGATGCTTGGATTACCGTTATGGGCAATATAAATTCTATTGCTGTTGCAGTTTTAAGTGACGTAAGCTGTATCATTCTGTCCGAAAATATGCAACTTGACATTGACGGCTTGGCTAAGGCAAAAGGGCAAGATGTCTGTGTTTTAGCAAGTGAGCTGCCTACCTATGAAATTGCTATAATGATTAGCGAAGTATTGAACTCCTAATTAAAAGTTAAAGGTGGCAAGTGGGCAGTTATGAAAATTAGTTATGATTTGCATTTGCACTCCTGTCTTTCACCTTGTGGTGACAATGATATGACACCAAATAATATTGTAAATATGGCTGTTCTTTTAGGGCTTGATGCTATCGCTGTGAGCGACCACAACTCAAGCCTTAATCTTCCTGCAGTTTTTAAGGTGGCAAATAAATATAGGCTTACAATCGTCCCTGCAATTGAGGTTTGTACAAGCGAAGAAGTTCATTTTCTTTGCATGATGTACACTCTTGAACATATCACCGCATTTTCAAATGAGTTATATCAATTTCTGCCGGACTTTAAAAATAACGTAGAGGTATTCGGGCAACAGCTTATCGTTGATGAAAATGACAATATTATTGGGAATGAAAACCGCCTTTTGATAAATGCGCTAACTCTAAACATTGACAAGCTATTGAAACTCGTTGAGAAATACGATGGGATTGTAATTCCTGCCCNNTTTATGACGGAATTGTCATTCCTGCCCATGTTGACAAAACCTCGAACTCAATTATATCAAACTTAGGCTTTATCCCTCCCGATTACAATTTTTCCTGTATTGAGGTAAAAAATCAACAGTCCCATATTAATTTTGACGGCAAACGGATATCAAATTCTGATGCACATTATCTTGAGCATATTCACGAGCCTAAACATTTTCTCGAAATAGAGGATAATTCTGCTCGTGGTATTATAGATTATTTAAAATGCAAATAGATGAAAGGAGCTAGCATTATGAAAACAATTCCAAGCTTTATGGTTGATCACAACAAGTTGGTGGAGGGAATGTATACCTCTCGTGT
>DBGA01000041.1:63839-77659 GCA_002295325.1 Ruminococcaceae bacterium UBA866
AGAAAGTATGGATTTTATTGCAGACTACGATGGAAAAATCCCTGGTCGTACCGCAATAGAATGCGGGAACTATATTGAGCACAACCTTGAGGGCGCAAAGGAAATGGCAGAGTCAATGAAATTAGTTTTAGAGGATTGGACTGTTGAAAGGTTGGCTTATTAAGATGAAAGCTTTTTCATCTTAGCCTTAATCTACAAAAAAGGAAACCGTTTATAACGGTTTCCTTTTTTGTTTCTATTCTGAATGGTTATTAGATATTATCCGCATTTTGAATATCCACAGTTACGGCAGGATATACAGCCACCCTCGTGTTCTAACGGGCTTCCACACTCTGGGCAATATTTAAACATCTTTTCATTTATTGCAGTTTCTACGTTTTTTTCTACAGTTGCTCCTTGAACTTTTGCAGGGGTTTTATCTACTTGTTTTATCCCATTTTGCAAGTCATACACTTTCTTAATTACCTTTGCAATTGCATCTGGACAAGAAGTACATTTTAACCCTGATTGTCGAACTGTAGATGGGCAACGAATGCCCCTTAGCTGATCCAAAATCTCCTCAACAGAAATTCCTGAACGAAGTGCAATCGAAACAAGTCTTGCTGTTGACTCAGATTGCGACGGACAACCACCAGCTTTTCCTGTACTGGTGAACACCTCACAGATACCATTGTCATCATAATTTACAGTAACATATAAGTTTCCACAGCCAATTTGAACTCGCTCAGTCAGTCCCATAGTGATCTCTGGACGAGGACGAGGAGTGATGTTTTGTTGTATTGGTGCAGGTGGGGCTTCCCCATTATTTACCTTTCCAATATTTAAAACCTGTGAATCTCTTGAGCCATCACGATAAATCGTAACACCTTTACAGTCAAGTTTATATGCAAGCATATAAACTTCAGCAACTTCCTCACGAGTTGCTGAGTTTTGGAAGTTCACAGTTTTTGATACTGCATTATCGGTCTCAGTTTGGATAGCAGCCTGCATCTTAATATGATACTCTGGTGAAATATCGTGAGAACAAACAAACACCTCTTTTATGTCATCTGGTATCCCATCAATATGTGCAAGTGTCCCCTCTTTTGCAATTTGCTTCATGAGATCATCAGAGTAAATTCCACGTTTTTGCAATGTCTCTTTTAACACTGGACTAACCTCAATGATTTGGGTGTTGTCCATAACATTTCTAATGAAAACATATGCAAAAACTGGCTCAACTCCTGAACTCACACCCGCAATGATTGACAGTGTACCTGTAGGTGCAATTGTCGTAATTGTACCATTTCTTACAGGTTTTCCATCTTTGTAGATAGATTGGTCAAACATTGGGAATGCGCCTCGAATTTTTGCAAGCTCTTCACTCTCTTGTCTACCAGCCTTATTTACAACACCCATTACCTTTTTACCAAGCGAAACTCCCTCATCTGAATTATATGCAACCCCCAAACGCAAAAGCATATCAGCAAATCCCATAATGCCTAGCCCAATTTTACGAGTTTGTTTTGTCATATGGTCAATTTCTTTAATAGGATAGTTATTCACATCAATTACATTGTCAAGAAAATGCACTGCAAGTTTTGCAGTAACCTCAAGTTTCTTATAGTCAATCTCATACTTACCATTTTCCTCTTTTAGCATTTCGACAAGGTTAATTGATCCAAGATTGCACGATTCATAAGGCAAAAGCGGTTGCTCACCACATGGGTTTGTACTCTCAATTTCAGCAAAACCCGGCACAATATTATCACGATTAAGACGATCAAGAAAAATAATTCCAGGCTCACCGTTACGCCACGCATTGTCAACAATTTTTTCAAACACAGTCTTTGCGTTAAGAGTTGCCACAATGTCCTTTGTGTTAGGATTAATCAATTCATAATCCTCATTGTTCTGTGCTGCCTGCATGAACTTTTCAGTGATACCAACGCTAATGTTAAAGTTTGTAATTTCAGTTGAATCTTTCTTGCAGTCTATAAAATCCAAAATATCTGGATGGTCAACACGCAAAATGCCCATATTAGCACCACGTCTTGTTCCTCCCTGTTTTACTGCTTCTGTAGCCATATTAAAAACCTTCATAAAGCTTACAGGTCCTGAAGCAACACCACCTGTTGTATTTACAGTTGCGCCAGATGCACGAATTCTTGAAAAGGAAAATCCAGTTCCTCCACCCGATTTGTGTATCAATGCGGCTTGTTTGATTGCCTCAAATATATCTTCCATAGAGTCTTTAATTGGAAGGACAAAACACGCTGAAAGTTGTCCTAGCGGTCTGCCCGCATTCATCAGAGTTGGTGAATTTGGTAAAAACTCTAAATTAGTCATCATATCATAAAACTGCTTTGAAAGGGCACTTATATCTGCATTTTTGTCATATATTGCATCAGCCTGCGCAATTGTATTGGCAACTCGCTCAAATAACGCCTCAACCGTTTCTGTAACATTGCCACTGTCATCTTTGCTGAGATATCTTTTCTCAAGTACTATTTTTGCATTATCACTAATTTTCATTTTTATGCCTCCATCATTTTTACATCATTCTACACATTATATTGTATGTAAAATTATTCTTAATACAATATATTGTATCATAACAAGTTTTAAATGGCAACAATATTTTGACAATATGTTACAATTATTTTTAGCAAATAATCATCATTTACACACAGACAAGCAAAAACACTCCGAAAAATCGGAGTGTTTTTATTTCTTTTACTTATTCAGCGTCTGCAACAGGAGCTTCTATGATACCAGCTTCAACAGCCTCGTCCATAATCTCTCTGTCTTTCTTTTGCTCTTCTTCTGAAAGAAGTGCTCTCATTGAAAGGCTAACGCGTTTTTTATCTTCGTCGATTTCGATAATCTTAGCTTGTACTTCTTGTCCAACTTTAAGAATATCAGCAACTTTTTCCACTCTCTTATTAGCAATTTGTGAGATGTGGATTAGTCCATCAACACCAGCGATAATCTCAGCAAATGCACCATAACCAGTGAATGAAACTATTTTAGCTGAAACAACGTCATCAACATTGTGCTCTGCAACAAACATAGTCCATGGATTTTGCTCTGTGCTTTTATATCCAAGTGAAATACGTTTCTTTTCTTTGTCAACATCTTTGATATAAACTTCAACAATTTCGCCTTGTTTTACAACGTCAGAGGGATGCTTAATCTTTGACCATGAAAGCTCTNNAAGCTCTGTGATATGTATCATACCATCAATTCCACCAAGATCAACGAATGCACCGTAGGCAGTAAGCGATTTAACCTCACCTGTATATTTTTTGCCAGTCTCAACTTCGTCCCAGAATTTAGATTGTTGTTCTTTTCTTTCAGCAGAGTGTACAGCTCTTACTGAACCCTTGGCACGGTTGCGTAGCTCGTTAATTTCAATAACTTTAAGTTTTACAGGTTTTTTTAGCAATGTTTCAAGAACTTCAACTCTTGAGTCTGAGCATTGTGATGCAGGAACAAAAAGCTTTGTGTTTTGTGTATAAACAAGTACACCGCCTCTTACAACATCTGTGATAACGCCATCTAAAATTGTGCCATCTTCGTAAGCTTTCTTTAGCTTTTCAAAGCCAGCAGCAGCATCGCAACGTTTTTTGCTTAGTAAAACAATACCTTCTTGGTCATTAACTTTAACAACACAAAGGTCAAGCTCATCGCCTTTTTTAACAATGTCTTCGATTTTCAATGTTGGATCATCTGTTAACTCGTCAGCAGGAATGATACCAGCTTGTTTTGCTCCGATATCAACATGAACCTCGCTGTTGTTAAAAGAAGTTACAACGCCTTTAACACGTTTTCCATTGTATATTTTTTCACTTTCCAGTGATTGCTCCAACATAGTTGCGAAGTCCATTTCATTTTCTTCATTTCTTAAAATTTCACTCATTGTTTTAAGAACCTCCTTGATTATATATGCCGGGGTAGATGCTCCGGCAGTGATACCAATTTTGCCATAAGTCTTAAAATCGATGTCGTAAAGCTCGTCTTTTGTTTCGAGTAGCATCGTCGTACAAAATTTTTGACAAACTTCACTAAGTTTCTTTGTATTGGAACTATGTTTCCCACCTATAACTAACATCAAATCATTTTGAGTTGCAATTCTAGCAGCCTCACTTTGGCGTTCATTGGTCGCACTACATATTGTACCAAAAAATTTTATGTTTGTATATAGTTTTTTTGCAATTTCAATGCATTTGTCCCAAAAAGTTATATTATAGGTAGTTTGTGCAACTAAAACACAATTATTTCGCTCATATTCTGTTAGATTGTGATATAAAGCTTCTAGTTCAACCTCATCACACACAACATAACTTTGAGTTTTGCAATGACCTTGTATTCCACAAACCTCAGGGTGATCTTTATCGCCTGTAATAATTATGGTTTTTCCATCATTTGAGTTTTCTCTTACAATTTTATGAATTTTTGAAACATAAGGACAGGTAGCATCAATATATTGAGATTGATTGGCTAAAAGTTCATCATACACATTTTGAGAGACACCATGGGAACGAATAACAACAACTTCCCCCTCATTTGCCTCACTAGTAGAATTAATTATTCTGACGCCCTTTTTCGATAATTCCTCAACAAGTTGTGGATTGTGAATGATTGGGCCTAGGGTAGCGACCGGTTTTCCTTGCTCGATGAGTTCATAAACGATGTTTACAGCCCTATCAACCCCAAAGCAAAATCCAGCAGTTTTTGCAACAGTAATCATTATATTTCAACCCCTAAAAGACTTGCTATATTCTCCATAAGCAAACGACTTGCAGCTTTGAGTTCAGTTTTGCTATTTTCGGTGATTGCAAGCTGTTGATTTGTAATTGGTTTGCCATAATACACGTCAACATTACGTCTCCACAAGGTTTTCTCACCATGTTTAATGCCAACTGGAACGATATCTCCCNNAGATATCTCCCCCAGTTTTTGCAGCAACAACAACCGCACCTGACTTAGCACGCCCTAACTTACCATCTTTTGAACGTGTGCCCTCAGGAAATATACCCAAAACATCACCACTTTTTACAACCTGTATTGCCTTATCAATTGCGGAATGGTCTCCAGTTCCTCTTGAAACTGGAAATGTGCCCACACCATTAAGGATAGCCCTTAAAATGGGATTTTTAAATAGCTCAACTTTTGCCATAAAGCGTACATTTTTTTTACAAGCAATTCCGATAAATAGTGGATCAATATTACTTACATGATTTGATGCGAGGATATATCCTTTATGAGTTGGCATGTTTTCCTCGCCATGAAATCTGATTTTATAACCAAACCTCATTACAAACAAACATACTCCCCTAGCAAATTTATAAAAACTCATATGTATCTCCTCCCCTTAATTAACCTAATTTTTGGGTAATGGTATCTATTACTAGCTTAATAGAATCCTCTAAGTCAATCTCTGTTGTGTCAATCAATATTGCATCATCAGCCTGCTTTAGGGGTGCAATTTCCCTGTTGGAATCATTGTAGTCACGCAGTTTTATTTCTTCTAAAATCTTATCGAAATTAACTGTTTCACCCTTATTTATATGCTCATCATAACGACGTTTCGCCCTAGCTGTTGGGCTTGCAGTTAAAAAGATTTTTACATCTGCATTAGGAAGAACAACTGTGCCAATGTCTCGTCCATCCATTATTATGTTATTTGAGTTGGCAATATCACGCTGTAAATCAAATAAAAATTCGCGTACACTAGGAATAGCTGAAACATTAGATGCGTACATTGACATTTGTGGTGTACGAATTTTCTCTGACACATCATCACCGTTTAAGAAAACCCTTTGTGCCCCCTCAACAAATCTAAGCTCAACCTTCACGTTTTTAAGTTCAGGTGTAACTTCACTGTCTGAGGTAGTTTCTATTCCATTCGTAGCCATATAGTAGCCAATAGCTCGATAGAGTGCACCTGTGTCGACATAGATATATCCTAGCTCATTAGCAGCCTTTTTTGCAATTGTACTTTTACCTGCCCCTGCAGGTCCATCAATTGCAATTGATTTTAGCAACATGATATTCCTCCTTGTGTTTTTACGTTAAAGTATCAACTCTAGCAGTTTATTCCCGCAACATATCCAGTAGAAAATGCAATTTGAAGATTAAATCCACCTGTGTAGCCATCTACATCAATGACTTCACCTGCAAAATATAACCCTTTTACAATCTTAGATTCCATTGTTTTTGGATTTATCTCGTGAATATCCACTCCTCCAGAGGTAATTATCGCCTCTGCAATTGTACTAAAATCATCAACGCTTATAACTAGTGATTTTATTAGCTCACAAAGTTTTTTTCTCTGTTCTTTTGTTATTGAATTCACCTTTGTAAATGGTGGTATTCCTGAGCGTGTGATTGTGATTGGAATTATTTTTTTAGGCAACAACTCATCAAGTGAATTAACAAAATCTTTATTTTGATACTTTTTAAACTCTCGCAAAACTCTTATGTCAAGTTGTGTTTCATCTAGTCCTGGTTTTAAGTCAATCGATATTGTAAAACGGTTTGGCTCAAGTTTTTTAATATGTGCTGACGCACTTAGAATAAGTGGACCTGACATTCCAAAATGAGTGAAAAGCATTTCTCCCAATTCTTTATAAATTGGCTTTGACTTTTGATTATCATAAAGTGAAACTTCAACATTTTTAAGGGATAATCCCTGCATATCTGCACAACATTCGTCATTTGATATAATTGATACTAGCGAGGGCTTAATTTCAGTAATCGTATGACCAAGTTTTTTTGCAAACTTGTATCCCTCACCGTCTGAACCTGTCAGNNCATTTTTGCAGACTACACCAGTAACCACACCGTCTTTTGTTGTGATATCTATTACTCTGTCAATGTTGTTTTTTACACCTAAGTTCCTACAAGCATCTGCCATTGCATTGGCCACATCTGCTGCTTTGTCTGACAATGGAAAAACCCTGTTTCCTCGTTCAGTTTTAAGGGAAACACCCTGCTCTGAAAAGAAGTGTTTGGTATCAGCAGTTGAAAATTGGTTGATAGCGCTATATAAAAATTTTGAATTGGTTGGAATATTTTTTAGAAACTCTGAATTGTCACAGTCATTCGTTATGTTACAACGACCTTTTCCTGTTATACGAATTTTTCTTCCTAAAAGGTCATTTTTGTCAATCATTAAGACTGACTTTCCAGCTGTTGCTGCTGAATATGCAGACATCATTCCTGCAGCTCCGCCACCAATGACGATAACGTCAAATTTCATTCATTGTCCTCCGCTTTCTGATAGACTTCATACTCGTCCCAAATGTTTTCAAGTTCTATAAATGTGTGTTCTAGGTCTTTGCGTTTTTTTAGTCCAACAGCTACAATAAGTGCNNAAGTGCATTAATCAGACTAAGTGGTGCTACAAGAGAATCCACAAAAGATGCCATATCGCTTCTTGCTTGTAGGAAGAAATCTGCTTCCTTAGCAAGAGGTGATGACTCACTATCAGTTATTGCAATAACAGTCGCACCTCTGTCTTTTGCAAATTTAAGTGCCTTAGCACTTCGTTTTGAATAACGTGGAAAGCTGATACCTATCATGATATCTTTATCGCTAATTCTCATTATTTGCTCAAACATTTCGCTTGAGCTAGTTGTGTGAATTAATTTTACATGATCAAAAATGATATTAAAATAAAGCACCAAAAATCTCGCCAAAACCGAAGCACTTCTTGCCCCAAGTACATAGATATTCTCTGCGGCTACAATAGAGTCTACCGCACCGTTAAAACTTTCTCGTGAAGTTTCTTCAAGAGTTTTTTTAATTTTATCAATATCAATATTTAACACCTTATCAAGTACATCGGAATCACCAATTTGTTGGTTTGCAACTTCAATCCTCTGAATAGAAGTCAACTTGTTTTTTATCATTTCGTGCAACTCATTTTGCAATTCAGGATAACCATCATAGCCTAACTCAAATGCAAATCTAACCACAGTAGATTCGCTGACAGATGCAGCTACGCCTAGTTTTGCTGCGGTCATATATGCCGCCTTATCATAATGAGTTAAAATATAATTTGCTATATTTTTTTGCCCTTTGGAGAATTTAGGTAGCCTCTTTTCAATTTCTTGCAAAATATTGTTTTTCATCAAGAACCACTCCTCATACTGCATATGTCTAATTAATCTTCAATGTAAGTATTATCTCTTGTTACGTTTCTAATCCATTTTGAGCCACGAGCTCTTATTAAGAACAATACAACCTTTACCGGTTCATCTATCTTCATTACAAGATACACAAATACTGGTGGCCAATGTAGCACAAAGGCCACAAAATAAGCCGCTGGCACTGCAACAAACCAAAGAGATATTACCTCAATGACAAGAGAAAATTTTGTATCTCCTCCACCGCGCAAAATTCCAACAATGCCGGTTGCAGCAATTGATACAAAAAAGCCAATTGCAGCCGCTACATAAATCATCTGATGTGCAAGATCTTTGGTAGCATCAGTAACGTTATAGTAGTCGATTGCCAAACTCTGTAATGATAAAATTAATACGGTTATAAGCATACCAAAGATTATTGAAATTATTTTAAATGTGTGCCCTCTGTCTCGAGCCTTTTGCATATCACCTTCGCCAATTGCCTTGCCTATTAACACAGCCGATGCACCAGCGACGCCAAACACAGCTACCGTTGATAGCTGCTGAACCACACTGATAATTGTATTTGCTGCAACTGCCGTTTTTCCAAGACGACCGAGCAGTCCTGCTTGCATTGACATTCCCATCGCCCACATCAGCTCATTTGCAACAACAGGAGAACTGATTATAATTAAATCTTTGCATAAAACCTTGTCAAATTTCAGAAAGTCATTTATCCTTAGATGAAGTTTCTTGTCAAAGAAGAACATATAAGTAACTGCTATCACAAATTCAACTAGTCTAGCAATCAAAGTTGCAATTGCAGCGCCCTCTATACCTAACGCTGGTGCTCCAAAGTTACCAAATATTAATACATAATTTAAGAAGGCGTTAGCGATAAGTGCGGTCAAATTTGATATGACTGCTATTTTTACCGCCTCAATACTACGAATTGAGGTATAAAAGACATTGACTAGCCCAAAAAATGGATAGGAAAAACAGATGATTTTAATATAACTTGCACCTGCTTTTATTAGTTCAGGGTCTGGTGTGAAAATCGACATAATCTTTTCTGGGAAAATGAACGAAATAACGCACACAATAAGCCCAACTAAAACTGCAAAACGGACGATCATTGTAACGATAAGCTTAATCGGCTTCATTTCGCCTTTGCCCCAATACTGTGCTGTTAAGACTGCTGCTCCACTTCCTAAACCGAAAGTGAGCATATTAAATAGAAAAAATGGTTGGTTTCCTAGTGAAGATGCTCCCATTGCAATCTCTCCTAGCTCCCCAAGCATTACTGTATCAACCATTTGAGTTAAAAAAATCACTATATTTTGTAGGGTTACTGGTAGTGCGAGTGCGAACATCATCTTATAAAACGATTTATCTCTTATAATACGGGGTTTATTAGTATTGTGCGGCATTAGTTCCTCCAAATTCGTGTAGACATGCTTTTCTTATCCAAGAAAAAAACTCCCTCAAGCATAGAAATCTCTTTACTTGAGAAGGTTTTGTCAGTTCATCTTTATTATTGTAATCTATTGAATATATTGTTGCCTTTTGAGTCAATTGCAACAATTAATGGAAATTTTTCGACATATAGCTGTTTAATCGATTCACAACCGAGTTCATCAAATGCAATTACCTTACATGATTTTATGCATTTGCAAGCAAGGGCGCCCGCCCCACCAATTGCACAAAGATAAACTGCTTTATTTTTAATGATAGAATTTATTACTTCTTGGCTACGCTCACCCTTACCAATCATACAGGAAAGACCACCATTAAGCAAGGTAGGAGTGAAAATATCCATTCTTGAAGAAGTTGTCGGGCCACATGACCCAATTGGCATATTTTCTGGAGCTTTTGTTGGTCCTGCATAATAAATTGTTGCTCCATCAAGCTCAAAAGGCAGAGGTTCATCCTCGCTAATAAGCGATACTATTCTGTCATGAGCCGCATCCCTTGCTGTATAAATAATGCCTGTTAGTAAAACCCTATCATAAGAGTTTAGAGTTTGCGCTGTTTCTTTTAGTCTATTTGAATTAATCTCTCGAGTTGCCACCTTGACGCTCCTTATTTAACATTGCAAATTTTTTCCTGATTGCCTCAGTCGTTGATTGTCTTAATGCTTGGAAAGCCTCAGCCTCACTCTTTGGTAGGCGTGCAATTTGAATTGCTTGAACGCTTCCCTTTATCTCGTCAATTGAAAATAGCAACTTTGATTTTTGAGTTTCAAGTGCTTTTATACAGCTATCATAATGGCTTTTTTCACTCTCTGCCTCTGCTTTTGCACGACTAATTATTGCATCAGCCTCGCTTCTTGCATCTTCGAGTACTCTTCGGGACTTTTTCGCATTTTCTTCACTTAATGATATTGTCAACTCAATTTGATTGTTTACTTGCTCTAGCAATTGCTTTTCCTGTTTTTTTGCAGATGAAATGATGTCTTGTGCTTTTTCTCTTGCAGAATTAATCATAGTTTCGGCTTCAAATTTTGCAGGCTCAACAATGCTTTTTGCTTTTTCATTTGCTTGCCCCAACATAACCTTTGCTTGTTCTGTAGCCTCATACACTTGTTGCTTTACAATCAGAGAAATCTCATAGGCTTCTTTATTGGCTGATTCAAGAATAACCTCTGCTTTCGTTTTGGCATCAATAAAAGGTTTTAGTGCAGCCTCTAACTCTGTAATTTTATTGATGTTTTTTGTATTTTCTTCAACTATTGCCTCGCTTGAAGCAGTTATTTCCACTATTTTCTTATATTGTTCTTCTATGATAGTTTTAAGTTCAGTTATCTGAGCATTTCCATTATCAATTTCAGCTTTAAGTGCTGTTACTTCTTCATCATACTTGGTTATAATTTCATCAATATATTGCGTAACCTCTTCCTTTTTGAAACCACCAAATGTAGTTTTAGAAAAGCTTTTTTGAATTTCCATAAGCCCACTCCATTCAAATTTTATATTATACTGATTATATTTTAATTTTGAATTAATATTATAATTATATATTTTTTTACATTTAATTGCAATAGATATTTGAACTTTCAATTGTTTTTGGTATAATAAGCGTATTGACGTTTAGGAGGAAATATATAATGAATGAGAAAAAACTGGTGGTATTCGATTTAGATGGTACATTGAATAAGACGGAATTGTATGCTGTTCCTGCACATAAAAAGGCTTTGGCAGAGCTTAATATCTTAGATAAGTCAGATGAGCTTATCATTTCGACATTTGGTGCAAGAAGTATGGATAGTGCTCACCTTTTAATAAATAGCAAAGATGAGAAGGAAGCATATCTCTATTTAAAGAAAGTAAGTCAATATGAAACGGATTTTATCACACAATTCGCTGGCGAATTCGAGGGAACATCAGCAATGCTCGATGCCCTGCGTGAAGACGGTTATCACATTGCTGTTTGCTCTAATGCATCTGAAAGATATATCAAAATGGTGCTTAATGCGTTAAATATAATCGATAAAATTGACTATATCCAACCTTTATTGCCTGATTTGATAAAAGACGATACCCTAAGATTGTTGCTCGAACGAGAAATGCCAGATAAAGCCGTTATGGTGGGCGATAGAATTTTTGACAAAAATGCTGCAAGGGCAAATAATATTCCCTTTATCGGCTGTATGTATGGGTTTGAAAACAGCGAGGTGGCTGATGCTGATATTGCTGTTAAAACTCCAAGTGAAGTTAATGAGGCAGTGAAAAAACTAATAGGATAGACCAAAGCACCGAGAATTATCTCGGTGCTTTGGTCTATTTAATTACTGCATTCTTAAAACTAATTAATCCGGTTCTTTTATTGTAAATGATACCTGTTGTTTTGCCAGTAGAAACAAAGTAATCTGTAGAATAAAACATCGGTATAAAAACTGCATCATCAATCAATTTTTGCTCTGCATTTTTATATCCATTAATGATTTCAAGCTTTTGGGTTTTTGAAATTGTATCGGCTAAAAGATTGTCGTATTGTTCATTTGCATAGGAAATAAAGTTCTTTGGGGAGTTGCTTTGAAAACTTGAAAGAATTGAACTTACAGAGTTGTCAGCAGATGCAAGCTTGTACAACGCAATGTCAAAATCCCCTGCTTGTATTCGCCTATTGTACTCTTTTTCATCAACCTCATCAATATTGATATAGAGGAATAATTCCCTTTGAAAGATTTGAGATGGATAGGAAAAATATTCAACCGCATTAATTTTTGTATCCTTGTTTATTAATAGTTTAAGTACAGGCACTTTTTGTTTTTTTAGATCGGCTAGCCCTGTTTTATAGTTTTCATATGCCTTTTGGGCATTAAATTCCTGCGTGACAATCTCCCCTGCATAGTCCCTAAAAGTCTTATCAAACATCATGATACTATGGGGCACCATTCCAGTTGCAATCGATAAGTTCTCTTGCAATTTATCCTTGTAGCTGTTCCTGTCAAAACAAGTTGCAATTGCCCTTCTTATGTTTTCATCAAAAAGACTCTCATTTTTTAAATTTAGATATA
This sequence comes from Ruminococcaceae bacterium UBA866, assembly GCA_002295325.1. GTDB lineage: Bacteria > Bacillota > Clostridia > Oscillospirales > Ruminococcaceae > Paludihabitans. The sequence goes on from DBGA01000041.1 coordinate 76,473, forward strand.
ATCCCCATGTTGCATTCTCAATTGCCTCGGTATTGTAACCCTTTTTTAAAAATTTCCCTATATCATTACCACCTACAAATGCTGCATTGACTGCCTCGGACAGCAGGCGCTCCTCTGGAGTTTTTTCCACTGAGATATAGAGATTTATCCCTGTCGGTTTCACATTTTGTGCATCATAATAGCTTTCACTTTTTCTAAGTTTTATAATCTCTCCATGTTTCCACGAGCGAATATCAAATGGGCCATTTGACATAATCTTTTCGGATTGAAGACCATATTTCCCCTTGGTTTCATTGAAAAACTTTTCGTTACAAGGCATTGCATAGGTGGTTGCAAGCAAGTATTCTAGATTATCGTTCTCATATTCAAGCTCTATTTGCAGTTTTTTATCAGACAAAGCAGTAATTCCTAAATTTTTCTCTTCTATGATACCTTGATTGACCCCTTTGGAATTTTTAATTGAAAAAAATTGGGATGCAGCAGGCGAATTTGTGTCGGAACGAAGCAGCCTTTGCATAGCAAAAACAAAATCATTCGCAGTTACACTGTCACCATTCGTCCAAAAGACATCATTTTTTATATCAATTGTATATATTAGTCCGCTATCAGATTTAATTACACTTTTTGCAAGTCCATTTTGGATTGTACCAAACTCATCTATGTAAAATAAACCCTCAAAAATATTGTTTATTACGGTAAGTGAGGCTTGGTCTGACGCAGTTTGAGGATCAAGATTTTTAGGTTCAGACAATATGTCATATGCGACTAAATAGCTTTTTGGCGACGTATTACAGCCAGCAAATGAAAATATTATTACAATTAAAAGCAGTACACTCAATATTTTTTTCATGTTGTCCTCCTTATGTTTTTATTCTATGATAACATCCAAAGAATATATTCGCAAGAGAAAATACTTAAAAATGAATTGTAACCATTAAGTGTATGATATTTTTTCCTAATATTCAACTTCAAACAAAACAATCTCGTTTTGCTTGAGTGATTTTTGCACATCAATAATGCGTTGGTTACTGCTACCCTTAAAAAAAAGCGTCAAATCCATTTTCTCGAGTTCAAACTTGCCGTCAACAAGAATATCTACCTGTTCCAATAACTCTCTTGAATTTGGGGTAACATTATCTAAAATTTGATTGTAAGTATACCCAGAATACGCCCATATGTCTTTTTTT
>DBGA01000041.1:77708-79994 GCA_002295325.1 Ruminococcaceae bacterium UBA866
TCGCTACAAAATTTTATCGTAGTAATAAATAAGGTATCACGGTAACGAAACTATTTCCTTATCGTGAATAACCTAAACGAGGGATTCTTAATTATACGTTATGTTTTACCCTGTCTTGTTCCTCAGCACGTTTTGCATTGTTAAAACGGTCTGTTGTTCCAACTAGGTAGCCTGTAATTCTACGAATTCTGTCAAAGCTTACGCCCTCTCCAACCTTTGTTGATATAGTTTGTTTTTTATCTAACATTAAAATTCCTCCTTAAATTTGTATTTATTCACAGCCACAAAAATGTGGCATTGCTGGATATTTTTTGCGAAGTTCGTTGAGTTTCTCAACACTTACAGCCTCACCATCACGTCTACCGCAACGTGGGCATACGTCATTGATTACACCGGTGTATCCGCAAACCGGATCACGGTCTACCGGATGATTTACAGAACCATATCCAATACCCGCTTCTTTCATGCAACGCACCACCTGCTCAAAGGCATCTATGTTTCTTAGCAGGTCGCCGTCAAGCTCAACATAGCTAATATGTCCTCCATTTGTAAGGTTGTGATATGGTGCCTCTATATTAATCTTATCGTATGCAGCAATATTAAAGTAAACTGGCACATGGAATGAGTTTGTATAGTACTCTCTATCAGTAACACCATCAATTTTTCCATATTTAACTGCATCCAATCGAACAAAGCGTCCTGAAAGTCCCTCAGCAGGTGTAGCGATAAGTGAAAAATTTAATCCTGTCTCCTCAGACTTCGCATCCATTTTAGATCTCATTCTTGTAACAATTTCCAAACCAAGCTTTCTTGCTTTCTCACTCTCGCCATGATGCTCACCAATAAGCGCTTTCAAGGTCTCAGCAAGTCCAATAAAGCCAACGGTCAATGTTCCATGCTTTAACACTTCGCTAAGCGTATCATCATAAGAGAGTTTGTCTGAACCAATCCATATGCCTTGCCCCATTAGGAAGGGATAGTTTCTAACCCTCTTTTGCCCCTGTATCCTTAAACGATGCAAAAGTTGGTCGCACACAATCTCAATTTTCTCTTCTAGCATTTCATAGAATTTGTCAAGGTCACCCTTTGCCTCAATGCCTAAGCGTGGCAAGTTAATCGAAGTGAAACTCAAATTACCTCTGCCGGAAGTAATTTCATTTGATGGATCAAAGTGATTTGAAGCCACCCTAGTTCTACAACCCATGTATGCAACCTCTGAATTATAGTCGCCTTCTTTATATAGCTGTGCGTTAAACGGTGCATCAAGGAATGAGAAGTTTGGAAAAAGCCTTGTTGCTGAAACCCTTAACGATAGCTTAAATAGGTCATAGTTCGGGTCAGTTTCGTTATAGTTAATACCCTCTTTTACCTTGAAAATCTGTATTGGGAAGATTGGAGTCTCTCCATTTCCCAAGCCTTTTTCGGTTGCAAGAAGTAGATTTTTGATTACCATTCTTGCCTCAGGTGAAGTGTCTGTTCCGTAGTTTATTGAACTAAATGGAATTTGTGCCCCCGCTCTTGAATGCATTGTATTTAAGTTATGAATTAAAGCCTCCATTGCTTGGAATGTCGCTTTATCGGTTTCAATCATAGCTTGTTTTAATGTGAACTTTTGAATGCGATTTGCAGTAACCTCATCTGTGATTGCAAGCAACTCTTTATGCTCACATTCTGTATACCCGTTATCATTTGCTAAAATAGGAAATTTTTTGTGTTCTACCAAAATCTTGTCCATAATGCTCTGGGCAAGTTCTACACTATTTTCTTTATCAGCCAAAAGCTCTAATGCTTTTGAAAGGTTTGCTCTATAAAGCTTTTTATAAGTTTTTGCAACACCGGGAGCCATACCNNGTCATTTTGGTTAGATTGAATGGCTATGCAAGAAAGCGCTGAATAACTACGAATATCATTTGGCTCTCTTAAAAAGCCATGTCCTGTAGAAAATCCATCTTTAAACAGCTTTACTATATCAATTTGGCAACAGGTTGTTGTGCGCGTGTAAAAATCCAAATCATGGATATGGATATCACCATTATGGTGGGCTTGTGCGTGTTCGGGGGCAAGTACATACAGCTCATAAAACTGCTTGCTTCCCTCAGAACCGTAGCGAAGCATTGTGCCCATTGCGGTATCACCGTCAATATTTGCATTTTCACGCTTTATATCAACTTCATCAGCAGACTTAAACGTTAAGTCCTCATAAATTCTCATTAACTTCGTATTCATCTCACGAACGCGGGTACGTTCTGCACGATAAAGAATATATTTTTTGGCTGTTCTCGTATG
>DBGA01000050.1:0-4442 GCA_002295325.1 Ruminococcaceae bacterium UBA866
CCGTTGAAATTGCGACCATGTGCGGCTGGGATACAGACTGCAATGCAGGCAACGTAGGAACCGTGCTGGGTGTTATGTGTGGAATCGAAGGACTGCCGGAAAGATATCGCAAGCCAATCAATGATGGCATTATTCTATCTGGTATTTCCGGTTACTTAAATAATCTGGATGTACCTACTTACGCGAAGGAGGTTGCTCTGCTGGGCTACAGACTGGCAAAGGACGAAGCTCCGGCAACCCTTCTTGATAGTGTAAAAGAAGGAGAAGTGCATTTTGATTTTGANNCGGGTCTTTAAAGATATTAGTCGACCGGATGACGCGCGGGAATCAATGTAAGCTGTACTATAAGCCTTTTTACCGCAGGGATGAATTTTCTGATGAACGCTATATGCCGGTATTTACACCTACGGTATACCCGGGCCAGACAGTATCCATGAAGCTTTATCTGGATCAATGGAACGGCTGGGAAACACTTGGGATAGCACCTTATGTTCGGTCTATGAGCGATAAGAAAGAGCATTTACAGGGATATATTAAATTAGTGCAGGGGGAATGGATTGACGTGACCTTTGTGATACCTGAGGTAGACGGGGATTTAATTGATGAAGTAGGTATTGTAATCGAAGGTTATTCCATTGCAAAAGCCAAAACCCTGGGATTCTTATACTTAGATGAATTTTCTATTATAGGTAAAAGCAAGTATACGGTTAAAATCGCAAAGCAGCGGAAGGAATTCGGTACAATTACCCCATTTTCGGTTGATCATGGGGCCTGGGGGAAAGACGGAGATGCGCTGTCTCTCATGAGGTGCGAGCCGGCCTTTNNCCAATCAATGGGGAAAGCCATTTATTACAAATCCGTGCGCAAGGTGCAATGCGTGGATATATTGCCGGATTTTCAGAAGAAGGGAAAGCAGCAATTTATAAAAATGATTTTGGTTTTAAGAAACTGATAGAAACTGATTTTACCTGGAAACATGGTACTGCTTATAAAATTACTCTGGAAGCAGTTGGTGATTGGATTACCTTGTCCATAGATGATAAGAAAATATTGGATATTAAAGATAACAGCTTCCGGTACGGCATGTTTGGCTGTGGTTCCATTGACATGGGGAGAACTTTGTTCGGTGATTTTGAAATTATGGAAATCTAGTGGTCGACGCAATTCGTTGACTTATCGATCAATTCAGGTATAATTAGTATGTTAGACCTTTTTAATGTTAAGTATAGATGAAGCGAGGGATCAATATGGGTTTTGCTCCAATTGAGAATGAAAGACTATCAGATAAAGTTGTACGGGTTATAATGGAACAGATAAAAGACGGTACTTTAAAACCTGGAGATAAATTACCAAATGAACTTGATCTGGCTGATGAATTCTGCGTAAGCAGAGGAATTCTAAGGGAAGCCCTGACGATATTACAAGCAAGAAATTATATCTGTAGAAAGCCGAAAGAGGGTACCTTTGTTAATCCGAATATTTCGGAAGTTTTGAATGTTTCTGGGGGAATTACACTAAAAGAAGGTACGTATAGCGATTTAATTGAAATGCGTATTTGCTTAGAACAAAGGACCGTGGAGAAAATCATTGATACTGCATCGGATGAAGAGATTGTAGAATTATATGATTTGATTTCAGAAACAGACAAGAAAAAAGGAGCTCGTTCCATCGATCACTATTTTCACTATCGTCTTGCAGAGCTTTCCCATAATGCGATATTTATGAATTTTATTGATTCCTATTATGATATCATTGATGAGGTTGTTGCCCATACAACTAAGAATACGAAACGCAGACCGGAGATATATAAAGAGCATTGTGAGATTATTCAAGCTCTTAAAGAAAGAGATAAAGATAAGGCAAAAGCAGCAGTGGTAAGCCATCTTGAAAATGTTTTACAAAATATTAAAAACGATTGAGAGTAATATGAGCTCGTCGGTATCCGTTCATAATAAATGATCTTATTGAAAAAAGTTGCGATTGTAGTTGAGTTTTTAAAGTGCGTATGTTATTATAATAAAAAATAAATTTTTAGATATTAGGCACAAGCCTTGATCCACGTTTGCTAGGGAAAATCTTAGCAAACGTGTTTTTTTTTGGAGGATAGGATGAAAAAAGGAAGATTAGCACTGGAAATTTTAACGATCATGTTAGGGAACTTTATTTATGCAGTAGGAATTGTGTTTTTTATTATGCCTTCGGGTTTGATTACCGGAGGAACGACGGGCATTGCAATTGCCGTTAATCATANNTATATCAAGTATTGTATTAGCTTTTAATGTAATTATGTTTGTGATTGGTTTGTTTGTACTGGGGAAAAAGTTCGCTTTAACCACATTGATTAGTACATTATTTTTTCCGTTTTCTTTGGAAGTATTGCAGAAGTTATTCGCCAATATTGTAATTACAGATGATATCTTTTTATGTACAATATTTGGTGGTGTTTGTATAGGAAGTTCGATTGCTCTCGTGATCCGAGTTGGGGCAAGTACTGGAGGTATGAGTATTCCACCTTTGATTTTAAATAAGTATATGCATATTCCAGTATCTGTCAGCTTGTATGTAGGCGACTGTATCATACTTGCTCTGCAGGTGGCTTTTAGTGATAAAAATAAAATCCTTTATGGTATTATTTTAGTTATGATTTATTCTATTGTTTTAGATAAACTTCTTTTAGTTGGTACAAATAAAATCCAGATNNGTCAAATCTTTAGAGATGAAGGATGCAATCATTTCGAGATTTGATCGAGGAGTCACACTTTTGCATGGTAAATCAGGATATCTGGAACAGGAGATGGATATTTTACTAACTGTTATTTCTAATAGTGATTTATCTAAATTTGAAAAGCTGGTTCATGAAATAGATGCCGAGGCCTTTGTTATTATTAGTCATGTGAATGAGGTAAGAGGCCGAGGATTTAGTATAGGGAAAAAATACTTATAATTTGTTAAACGGTGCCGTTCGGGTATCATTTATATTGATTTTACAATGAGGGGAGATTTAATATGGAATTGAAAATTATTCAGGGAAATGTTTCAGAAGAAATCTTAGAACTGTATGTAAAGTCTTTTCGTATGGAACCTTGGAATGAAGAGTGGACGTTGGGGATGGCTGGTATGAGGATTAATGATTATCTTCAAAATCCCATGGCAATAGGATATGAAGCTCGTCAAGATGGAACTATAGTTGGGTTTTTAATGGGATATATGACCTCCTATTTAGGAGTGAAAGAATTTCATATACAGGATTTTGTGATTTCTGTTGATTTTAGCAGAATGGGCCTGGGAAGCAAAATGCTGTCTTTGGTTCAACAGGATGTGGAGAGAAGAGGGGTAGAAGCTATTAACTTACTCACTTTGAGAGATCCAAGGACCGTAGGATTCTATAATAAAAATGGATATGAGATTAATTCAAACNNGTGTATATCGTATATTATATCGAAAGATGTCCGGGGATTTAACCTGCATGGATGCCTTTACTTTTAATAGGGCCAAAAATAAAGTGGCATAAAGTACAAAACTATAAAATATTTGATTTGTGGAACATAATGACAATAAAAAGGAGATGATTGCCGCGGTAAAATAGGGTATACTATAGTTAGATATTTAAAAAGGAGGTCTGCTTGTGAAACAACGTTTGCTGGAGCTTTTGCAGGAAGAAAAAGAGATGAAACTTAAGGGAGGGCTGTATCATCAGACGCAGATAAAACTCTCATATAACTCTAACCGGATTGAAGGCAGTCGCCTTTCAGAAGACCAGACCCGGTATATTTATGAAACCAACACGATAAACATNNACTTCTATTGTTTTGATTATATGCTAACCCATGCGGATGAGGAACTGACGGAGGACATGATCAAGGAATTCCATAGATTTCTAAAGCGGGGAACCTTTGACGACCGTAAAGAATGGTTTCGTGTCGGTGATTATAAAGCACGAGCCAATGCTGTGGGTGATATGAAAACAGCAGCACCTGGTAAGGTTGCCGGTGAAATGCGTAAGCTGCTTGATGATTATCATGCGAAGGATAATATCACTGTTGAGGATGTCATAGAATTCCACCACCACTTTGAGAGTATCCATCCCTTTCAGGATGGTAATGCCACACAGAGATACCAGCTAAAAACGGCATAACAGCAACAAACAACTTCATATCACACTCTTAAAAATTAAAACTAAATAGATGATTTGCATTAGATAACCATTTGATTAACTTAATCAAGTGGTTTTATTATGTGGATTTTTACTGGACGTTCGTTAATTCCTTTATGGAAAAATGAGCGTCTTTTTTTGTATCAAAATTAATAACAGAAAGGACAAGAATATGAAAGAGAAATCTAAAAGTATATTCAAAAAATTTATAACGTGCCTTATGGTTCTGGTTACTGTGTGTACCACACTACTTACTAACGCAACAACTGCTTTTGCAAGCGAATTAGCT
>DBGA01000050.1:4463-5607 GCA_002295325.1 Ruminococcaceae bacterium UBA866
ACAGGCTACGCTATCAATCACAACATTTATGATTTGTTCCCATATCATGACCTGTGTTACCGCATAATCATAAACAGCTATTTTGGTATTGGGTATGGCTGTATCATTAACCGCTTTGGGTGTTTTGTACTTTAAGCGTAAAAAAGCAAAGACCAAATAAAAACAAAGGTCAAACGCAAGGATCACGACATGGCAATGACGTACCTTGCGTTCTAATCCCTGACTTCAAGCCATTAACTATTATTNNGTATATATCAACTGATATAATATTCATAGTTTAGAAAATTCTGGAATATGAAAATAAGTGGAGGAAAATATATGCCTAAAATACTAAAGTTTGAGAAAATTGTAAATGGTACGATTTTTCAAAGTGATTTTATCGATATGAGTTCNNCGAGCCTTGCAAAGGTTTTAGAAGGCGAAGAAGTTAGCGATGATAAAATGTTTATTGCTTCCTATAATGATGAGAGGATTGGGAGTGAAGAACAAAAATTTTATGTTATTAATGACCAATGGAGTAGAAATATAATAAAAGGCGATACATCTGACTATCTACTGGGGGCTAATATTCGCAGAGAATATGAATTGAAGAAAAAAATCGCAATAGAATTTGGACGCATTTTTAATGATTATCTACCTAAAAAATTTAAAAATGATTTTAAAATCACAAAGATGGCAGATTATTTTGTAGCTAATTTAGATGATGTCAAAGCACAAGAGTATATAAAAAAGATTGTCAATGCAAAAAATAGAGGAAAAGACATTAATCAAAAGGAGTTTATTGATTACATTAAAGAAGCAATAAGCAAAGAAGTTTCAGATGAAGTTGAAGAAGAAAAATTTAGTTTTTTTATTTCTGATTGTTCAGGGGCGAAATTAATAGAGAAAATCTTTAACATTGATTTGGATACAATCATATGCAATTCTATGATTGGAACGCTTGAACAGAAAGATGATGCAATTTCAATCCTTGAAAAGTATCCGCAGTTACATACTTGTATTGTTTGTGATAATGAAGACTTAAATTACGAAGAACTACTAGCGTCAAAAACAACAAGTAGAAAAGAAATTTATGAAAACCTTGACGCAAGTACAAGAAAAATATTAGAGGACATAATCAATGATAAATCATTAAAATTTGAAG
>DBGA01000050.1:5641-10355 GCA_002295325.1 Ruminococcaceae bacterium UBA866
AGAGTTAAAACAGGAGTTAGAATATTACTTACAGATTATCAAGAATAGAATATTAAATACTTTGTTTGAGTGTTTGGAAGATAGTTCTTTAATAGCTGACTTTGAGGAATACAATGGGTTAAAAGCGGAACAACCAGAGATAGATGATGAAGACCTTTTATACATAAAGACAATAATNNGAGGAATTACATTTAAGTGCTGGTGAACAGAATTTTATATCATTGGCATTTGAACTTCTTCTGGCAAGGCGTACAGATAGAGAGTTTGTAGTGTTAGATGACCCGATTTCAAGTTTTGATTCTCTTTATAAGAACAAGATTGCTTATTGTATAGTGAAATTTTTGGAAAACAAGAAACAGCTCATTTTTACCCATAATACAGATTTAATTAAGTTGTTGGAGGCTCAACAACAAGGGTGCTTTAATCTATATCTGTTTAATAACGCAGAGAGTGGGAAAAATGGCTTTATTAAGGTTAAGGATAATGAAAGAGACATTTTACTGAATATGCATAAACTGATTGAACTTTTTCAAAACAAGGAAGATAAGCTACTACCATATATAAAAGATGAAAAAATGTTTCTGGTATCAATGATACCGTTTATGCGGGGGTATGCTAACTTATTAAAAGATGGCTCGGAAATTTATAAGCTATTATCTTCGATTATGCATGGATATGAAGATGGTTCTGTTGATATGGTTAGCGTTTATGAAAAGTTATTTGGATTTAAATTCTCTACTTCATATGTTTTGTCAGTTCAAGATATATTAGCTTTAGATATTTCAAATATTGAAATTATTGATGTAGAGCAGTTTCCGTTGTTATCTGAAACATTACGACAGACTTTAATATACTACTATCTGAGAATGAAAGTAGAGGGAGAATTAGTAACAAAATTTAATATCAGAAAGGACAAGAATTGGAAACTTCATCATATTATTTTCAAGTCATTTAATGATAAGGCGGAAGACACACTTGAACAGAAAAAACAGAACAGGGATTATAGAGTTTTTTTTACTTCGAGAAAAACTTTGTTAAATGAGTTTAATCATTTTGAAGGAAATATGAATATTTTTCAGCCAGCAATAGACATAAAACCAGAAGCACTGCAAAAAGAGGTGGATTCAATTCTTGCTGTATTAGATGAGGTAAAGATAAAATATTAAATATATAGAAAATGAAAGGCGTTCAGAAATGAGCGTCTTTTTCTTTGCCCAAAATCAGAGAGGAAGTGATATAATGCACAATTTAGAACNNTAAAACAACTATTATAAATCAAGAAAGAAATGAGGTAAATTATATGGAATTAAAACACGTCATTCCCAACATGGAAAAGACTTTTGGAACTTTAGAATATGCTGGTGAGGGCAAGGTTGAACAACGTCGTATCAATGGCAAATCAACCATACTGTCACGAAGCTACAATTTGTATTCGGACATTCAGAGGGCAGACGATATTGTTGTCATCCTACCTGCTGAAGCTGGTGAAAAGCATTTTGAGATTGAAGAAAAAGTCAAGCTGGTAAACCCACGCATTACCGCCGAGGGTTACAAGATTGGCAATCGGGGATTCACAAATTACATCATGCACGCTGGCAACATGGTGAAAGCATAGAAAGGACAGGTGAACATATATGAGATTAGCCGAAGGAATCGTAATTGGAAAAGAAAAGACATTTGGGAGATTGAAGTTCTCCGCTCTCCGTCGTGAGGTCAAAATCGTTGATGATGAGGGCAACGTGACGGAACAGGTCAAAGAACGTACTTATGACCTTAAATCCAAAGAGCAAGGACGCATGATACAAGTGAGTATTCCTGTTTCTGCTGGTACAAAGGATTTTGATTATAATGCCGAAGTGGAATTAATCAATCCTGTAGCCGATACGGTGGCAAGTGCTACTTACATGGGTGCTGACGTTGACTGGTATAACCAAGCAGACGATATTACCTTAAAGCGTTCAGCACCAAACCAGCCATCAGACCCCAAGCCGAACTTAAACCAGAATAAGAAATAGTAGCTTATGATAAAGCGTATATTTTCATATCGGGGCAAACGAATACGAGCCAGTGATAAACATTTGCTTTACAATTTTGTCCTTGGCTCACTGTCAACTCTATTCTTACTGGTGGCAATACCATTTCGCATCAAGGCATTATTAGCGGTGGATTGGAACACCATCACTCTGAATGATGTTACCAGCCAACTTCAAACGGTTTATTTCTGGGGTAGTGTAATCGCTGCCCTTTTTTGTATGTCTAATTGCTGGTGTACTCTATTACCGCTACAAGATTGATAACATCAAACAACTGCAACACCGCCAAAAACTGGCACTTATGGTACTACAAAATGGCTGGTATGAATCCCAAGAGGTACAATCAGAGGGATTCTTTAAAGACTTGCCAAGTTCCAAGACAAAGGAGCGTATCAGCCACTTTCCCAAGATGTATTACTATCTCAAAGATGGGCTGATTCATATTCATGTGGAAATCATCATGGCAAAGTATCAAGACCAGCTTTTACAGCTTGAAAAGAAGCTGGAAACGGGCTTGTATTGTGAGTTGGTAGATAAGCAATTAAAAGATTCCTATGTGGAATATGTACTTCTCTATGATACGATTGCAAACAGAATTGGTATTGATGAAGTAATAGCTGAAAATGGTCGGTTGAAATTGATGGAATCAGTCTATTGGGAGTNNCTAAGTCATATTTTATTCTCACCATCATTGAAGCACTGCTTCACACCAATGCGAACCTGTATATCCTTGACCCTAAAAACAGTGACTTAGCAGACCTTGAAATAGTCCTGCCAAACGTCTATTATCGCAAAGATGATATGCTGGCGTGTATCAATCGCTTTTATGATGAAATGATAGCACGAAGCGAAGAAATGAAGCACCACCCCAATTATCGGACAGGTGAAAACTATGCCTATCTGGGGCTACCTGCCAACTTTCTAATCTTTGATGAATATATGGCATTTATGGATATGTTAGGTCGGGAAAGTGCCGAAGTCATAAGCAAATTAAAGCAGATAGTTATGCTTGGACGACAAGCTGGATTCTTCTTAATTTTCGCTTGCCAGCGTCCAGACGCAAAATATCTTGGTGACGGAATCCGTGACCAGTTCAATTTCCGTGTGGCTCTTGGTCGCATGAGTGAGCTAGGCTACTCTATGATGTTTGGCGAAAACAACAAAGACATCTTTTTGAAGCAAATAAAAGGACGTGGCTATGTAGACGTGGGAACAAGTGTAATTAGTGAGTTTTACACTCCCCTTGTACCCAAAGACTATGATTTTCTAAAACAAATAGGGAAATTAGCCACCTACAAGCAGGCTGACCAAGTGGCGGACGAAGTGAAAGCCACAGGGGCAGACTAGCTTGTATTGGTGGATCGTAGCGACACCAATCATCCAGCCCCCTATACCTAACAGGGGGGCACAAAAACAACAAGAAACAGTAAATTAATATCAAAAATCCTTTATTCCATAAGGGATTCATGAGATTTGAAGCAGATGTCAACTCGACTCGAAAAGTTGACATCTGTTTTTTGATTGGAGGAATGCAATTGAAACAGGATACTTCTTGGATTGAAGAACTGAAAGAAAAACGTCAATCTTACGGACTTTCGCAAAATAAGCTGGCGGTAGCTTCTGGTATCACCAGACAATATCTTTCAGACATTGAAACTGGCAAGGCGATTCCCACCGAACAGGTACAGACAGCTTTGCTTGCTTCACTGGAACGCTTCAATCCGGATAACCCATTAGAAATGTTATTTGACTATATGTGCGGATCCGATTTCCCACAGACAATGTGGCTCAAATCATTGGTGAGGTGCTACACCTAAACATGGACTATATGGTACATGAAGATTTTGGCTACTACTCTTATCCAGAGCATTACCGCTTTGGTGACATTATGGTGATGGCTTCATCCGATTTGAAAAAAGGCGTGTTGCTGGAACTCAAAGGCAAAGGCTGTCGGCAGTATGAAAACTTTCTGTTGGCACAACACCGGAACTGGTACGACTTTTTCAAAGATTGTCTGGAAGTCAAAGGCGTATTCAAACGCTTGGACTTAGCTATCAATGATAAAGTAGGAATCTTAGACATTCCAGAACTGGCAAGAAAATGTAAGCAGGAAGAATGTATTTCCGTATTCCGTAGCTTTAAGAATTACCGGAGTGGCGAATTAGTACACCATGATGAAAAACCAGAAATGGGAAATACCCTGTATATTGGTTCGCTAAAGAGTGAGGTTTATTTCTGTATCTATGAAAAAGCATATGAGCAGTATGTCAAAAATAATGTTCCTCTAGAGGACGCTATTGTGAAGAACCGCTTTGAAATCCGCTTGAAGAATGATAGAGCCACCCATGCCGTTACCGACCTGCTGGCTCATAAAAATGCCGAAAGGACAGCCTTTGAGATTATCAATCGGTATATCCGCTTTGCGGATAAAGACGAGACAAAACGCCGTAGTCATTNNGGTGAATTACGACTGACTACCGAGCCAGAACCCTATTCCTTTGAGCGTACCCTAAACTGGTTACGCCATCAAGTAGCACCCACATTAAAGGTAGCCAGTATCTTAGATGTGCTTAACGATACCGAAGTTATTCAAGCCATGATTCGTGACGCACATTTGACCGAAAAGCACGAAAAGTTAATTGAACAACAAAACCTATCTGTCGATGATATGATTGTATGAA
>DBGA01000086.1:0-10918 GCA_002295325.1 Ruminococcaceae bacterium UBA866
TATCTTTATGTTGGCTATGCTTCTTACCCTCAGCCTCAATTTCAATATAATCAATTAATTCGTCCACACAGGCTTTGTTTAATATTTTTATGTCTAAGTTTTTTGAAATCATCTTAACCTTATCATTTTTATTGTTAATACTCGATAACTTCATTTCTATTTGGCAACTTACAATGTCTAATTTATTCTCGATATCACTTTTAACACACACGAAGTGATTATTCATTTCAATAAATTGACGTTCACTTATAACACCCGTCGCTTTATCTGAATAAAGATTANNCGCCTGTTTTTGAAGGTTCGCAATATTATTTTCTTTGTTGTCAATTTCTATAATCATTGCATTTAGGATATCTTTGCTGATTTTCCCATGAATAATGAGACGCAACTGCTCTATAATCCCTGCTATAACATCTTCATATCTTACGGACATATTGCTACACATATCACCATAACGCATATTTGCCTTACAACGCAAATAAAAATTTCCTTTTGCTTTGGTGCGTTGCATGGTTGCGCCACAGCCCATGCACTTTACTTTTCCAGCCAACGCATGAGCTTGTCCTCTGCAGGTTGGGTGAATGTAGGATTTCATCAATTTTTGCACTTCAAAAAACATATCACTTTCAATAATTGGCTCTTGTGTGTTGCGCACTATAATCCAATCTTTCTTGGGAACTCTCTTTACTGTAGAACTTTTATAGCTTACTTTAACATTTTTCCCTTGAACCATGTTACCTATGTATGTTTCACGTTGTAAAATCTGCCTAACCGTATAATCTTTCCAAAGATGTTGTGTTGGCGAATTTGAAATTGTTTTTACAGCGTATTTTTTTGAAATGCGGTAATCAGTAGGATTGAGTATTTTATTTTCATTTAACCACTTAGCAATGGAAATCATTCCGTGTCCATTCAATCTCATGGCAAAGATTTTTTTTACAATGTCTGAAGCCTCTTCATCAATCACAAGTTTGTTGTGGTCGTTTTCACTTTTTTTATAACCATAGGGTGCATATGAGCCTATGAACTTCCCATTGCGCCTCTTATCGTTAAAAACAGCTCTAACATTTTCGGATAAATCTTCAAGATACCATTCGTTTATCAATCCATTAATTTGGCGAGTCTTTTTGCTGCCTTTAACGCTTGTATCAACGTTGTCAACAGCTGTAACAAATCGAATGCCCCACTCCACAAATTTATGGTGTATATATTTTTCAACCATCTCCATATCACGTGTAAATCGAGATTGTGTTTTACATAGAATAATGTCAAACTTTTTTTGGCTGGCATCAAAAATGAGTTGATTAAAATCCGGCCTATTACTATTTACACCGGAATAATCCTCATCACAGTAAACCTTATACAAATCCCAATTATTTTTTAATGCATATGAGAGCAATAAAGATTTTTGATTTTGAANNAACTGATTACTCTTATTACTATCTTCTTCAGATAGCCTACAATAGATAGCAACTTTTTCCATAGCAGTTATCCCCTTTCAAAATAACCACCTAATTTACTTATCTTTTTTATTAGTATAACATAATTCAGGTAGCTTTTCAACGTCAACGATGTATTTTGTGACTTCGTCACCCTCATTTCTACATATAATATTTGCCATTTTTATGTACAGATTATTTAAACGTTCCTGTTCATTTTCACTCTTAAAGTAATTGTTTGTGTTTGACAGATTATATCATTTCCTTTCAAATATCTGATACATTATATGTTTAAATAATCAAGTTTATTAGGAAACCTATAATAAAATAACAAGGGGTTCACACTATAGTGTGAACCCCTTGTTATTTTAAATGATATAATCTTTACTGTATTTATATTTTAAAAAATTAGTTTCTCAAATTCTTCTATAGATTTGAGGTCGGAATAAAGATTGCTCTGCACATAATCACATCGAATTTGCTGAAGAAATGCTTCCGTTTCTGCATCTCCAACGCCATTTGATGAAATAGTCATTTTGAGTTGATGAGCAAGGCCAACCACTGAACGAAGCACATTTTTCATATTATCTGATTTTTTAGCTTTTTCTATAAACTCCTGATTAAGATTTAAGACATGAATAGGAAAGCCACAAAGAATATCAAGAGGAACATAATCTTTTCCAAAATTATCTAAAGATAAGATAAAACCTAGACTATGCAGTTCTTCCATCACTTCTAAAATTTTGACAGGGTTTTCGCAAAGAACCTCTGGATTAATTTGCAATTCAAGTAGACAGGTTGGCACCTCATATTGATTGACAATACGCATAACTTTATCAACAAAATTAAGTTCGTACAAATTAAAATTAGATATATTTACAGATAGTGGAACAGGCATACACTCATCATTCAGCCATTTTTGGAGCAGTCTGCAGGACTCTTCAAAAATGTAAAACTCGAGTTTCAAAACATTGCCGCTATCCCCTAGTATGAAAGAAAAGTCAGTTGGTTCAATCAAGCCAAATCTTGGGTGATTCCACTGGGCAACAATTTNNGATATTTTGGTTGAAAATATGGTGTAATTTGTCTTTGCTCAAACGCTTCTTGCACCATCGGCAAAAGCTCAGTTATTTGTTTCATATTCTCTTGCATACTGATATCAAAAAACGCATAGGTACTACCATCTTGTTGTTTTATCTTAGAATATGTAGCTTTTGCTAGGTCAGCAATTTCGTCAAAAGCACTTTCATTTCCTTGAATTTCATAAATACTGCAGGTTACCGAACAATGATATTCAAAAATAATTTCTCCATTCGTTACCTCAATATTTTCAAGGCTATCAATAATTTTTTTAATTCGATCAGTAAAATTCTGTTTGTTGTCAAACCTTAGCAAAAGTGCGAATTCATCTGCAATAAGCCTTGTAATAATTTCATCATTATTAATATTTCTCTGGATATCGTCAGCTATATCTTTCAATACATTATTTCCTGTATCATAGCCAAACACATTGTTAATATGGTTAAAATTATTAATATTCAGATACACATAAGCATATCCTTTTCCACCGTTTGATAGTTTTTTAAAAAACTTGTGCGTGTTCTCAATGCTCGATAACTTTGTAATACTATCATAATCTGGGCTTAAATCCTTTTTATTATTACTAAAAAATTTCATTTTACCTTCTCCAAATTCTATAATACATTATCCAGTGTGTGCACCAAAAGTTATATTTTCTTTTTTTCTGGTGATAGTACAAGCTGGACGTATAACTGTATTTTTCAATGTTAGTCCTCCAATATTGAGTGAAACATTTGGATACATATGTCCATGAAGTAAAATGCGCCCTTCATATTGAACCTCAATATTTGCATTTATCTCCTCAATCTTAGCTAATAAAGCTCTATGCTCTGCCTCGGCTTCCCTTTTACTTAACAATACTGGGGCAATTGCCTCTTGTTTCTCCAAATTTGACATAGATGACTGAGTAGAAACACGCAATATCTCTGAAAAGCGTTCAATCTTTTNNTTTAGTGGTATTTTCTTTTTCTTCATTTACCACAATTGGTGCAACTATTGTAATATCAGTGAAAATATTGGCATCATTCCCAAGTTCTTTTACCTGTAGTTCCTTCGTCACACGGCATACCCCACCAATTAGGCAACCCCTTCTACCTACTAAAACCATCTTTTCGCCACATTCTATGTTCGCATTGAGTACTGCATCAACATAGATACATTCCTGAGCCGTAACTTTAGCAGTTTCAATATATCCTGTGCGAACGCTACCACCAGCTGAAATAACACTCTTACCCTTTATACCCTTGCTAATCGCAATATCACGTCCTGCAACAAGAGTAGCATTTTCTACGACACCTTTTACAGTAATGCTTCCACCTGCGCGGATTGTAAACCCATCACTCACATCGCCATTTACATTTACATCACCTGAGAACAAAATATTACCCGTAGCTTTATTAACTTCGTCAACTACCATTACGCGACGTATACTCACTTTATTGTCTTTTAAAGATACATGTCCATCGCAGCTAGCATATAGCTTTGTTCCATCTTCTGAAAGATTAGTATTTGTTCCATTAGGTGGTGGCACTGGTTTGCCATCTTCTCCAACCAAAGTGTTACCCAAAACGTCAAATCCATTTTTGCCCTTTACAGCCTCAATGATTTCGCAAAGCAGGTCACCTTCTTTTACGTCATTGCCAAATCCCAAATTTTTATAATCTACACTTCCATCCTCTAAAACATGTGGAACTAGGTTGTTGCGATGATTAAAATGGAAAATTAAACTACCGTCTATTCCTGAAGTAGATTTGAGCCCCTCTGCAATCTTAAATGTTCTATCATAAATAAGGTGCTTTGCAAGCCTTGAAACAACCTCTTTTTTTACACCACTAACTACACCACTCTCAGCAAGTGCATCGAGGATATCTTTCTCGGTGGATTTTTGCCCACCTGATTTTGGAGCAATGAGTTTAACTTTTGCAGATAGAAAATCTGGAGCAATTATAATAATCGGCTTTTGGTTAACAGTTTCCGTCGCTATCACATCACTGTTTTTCGTTGAATTTTCCAAACTATTGTAATGAGTTCCATGCAAAGTAGATTGCTTTTCTTGATTATTTACGAAGTCGCCCACAATATCACCACCCTAAATTTATTAAACTATGAAAAGCCATTGCACATACAGAATATATTTTGTAAATAGCGTTTTGGGTATATATGTAAATATATGGCTTAACAAAGTATTTGCTTTGCTATATTATACCAAATTTTTGTACAAATAGCAACAAATATAAGGATATTTGTATATTTAAAACGAATTACGAGTTTATTTTTGTATGTTTTTAATGATTTGTAAGTTTAGTACTCACAGAGATTCAAAAAAAGCTTAAGGATATCGTGTTTCAATCCCTAAGCCTTCTTAAATTAAATAATGGTTTCTCCATGTTTCACAGATTTTATTTTAACTGTTCCGTCCAAACCATTAAAATATAGGGTGCGTCCATAATCTTTGCCTGTATCTTCGGCTATAATCTGTATATGTAATTTTTGTAAAACATCTTTTACTGCTACGACATTTCGTCCGCCAATGTTTGATATCAAGCTATTTTTGTCTACTACGAACATTTGTGCACCACCTGCGATTTTCGCCTTTAAATAAATAGTTTTTGCCCCTGCAATACACATTTTTTTTATCAGCNNGCATTGGAATTGCTGTATCTGCAAATTTCATCTCATTGCCGTTAATAGTAGATGTGCCGCTTGCTGGGAGCATAATATGTGCTAGTCCTGCAATTTTATTAACATTATCATAAAGGCAGATGCCAACACACGAGCCAAGTGCATAAGTAACTAACATATCGTCTGCACCGACAACCGCTAAATCTGATATACCTACAGTAACCACTCTAATTACACTCCCCTAAACCCAAATTACGCATAATCTTGTACAGCGATTTGGTATCAGGTATCATTAAAATGTGACTGCTAGTCTGATTGCCTAAGCACGTAAAGCTGTCATCTATAAATATAATCTTTTCACTGATATCCGCATAATATATTGCCGGCACACTCAAAAGTGCACCTANNTGTTAAGCCCCGTCATAATGCCTACAGCATTTACATATGAGGAAGCCATAATATTTGCCACTTCCTGCATAGCTGAATAACCCATTTCACCAATGTCATTGAAATCTGAAAAAGATTCTTGTAATAGAGAATTTAGCGTCATATGCACAAAATCTTTTTCTTGCAAGAACATCATCATGCCATTCACATCTCCGCTCAGCGAAAGCAAAACCCCTAAAAGCATTGTTTCTGGACCTCCCAATGCATTAACAACTTGATTATAATCAAGAATTTTTACAGTAGGCACGTTGATATCAATCGGGCACATTAGCATATCAGACAGGGCTGTGGCTGCGTTGCCAGAGCCTATGTTTCCAATTTCACGCAAGGCATCAATATGCATATCGGTCATATTATTATAAAAATTATCTGTTGCCATTGTTTCACCTCACTTTAAAGATATAGTTTATTGCTCAATAAATCTTTAGCACTATCTGAGGTTATTTACGATTTCTTCAATCTGATCCGCAGTCTGCACAATTTTAGCACTAAACTGATATGCCTTTTGAGTTTGCATCATTGCAGCCATTTCATCTGCCATATCAACAGCAGAGGATTCGAGAGTATAGGCTAAAATGCCAGCTGAATCACGATTTTCATCAACAAGTGCCACCGCTTGACCAGATACATTCGTTGGAATAAACCGCCCACCGTCCATTGGAGTCAGCCCATATGGATTTGTAAATGTGTAAATTCCAATTTTTTCTTGTAACGCAGTAAAATCAGTTTCAGTTCCTATGGTGTTACCTTTTGAGTCCTTAACTGACTTCATTGGGATTTCAATTTTCTCTCCATCACCGTCTAAAATATAACTTCCGTCAAGACTACAAAGATAATTTACATCATCTTCAACGCTAATGCCCATAGCACCACTGCGGGTATATGTTGTAACTCCTTTGTCGTCAACGGCGAAAAAACCATCTCCAGTGATTGCAAAATCAAACTCATTACCCGTTTGTAGCATATTCCCTTATTTAAATGAAAGGTTTGCTCCAGCAAGTCGAATGCCGTGGCCTACCGGTAATTTTTTATCACCGTTTATGTCCATATTTGTATATAACAAATCTTTAAAAGATGCTTGAACAGGCTTGTAGCCTACAGTATTTACGTTTGCCACATTGTTGGCAATCATGTTCATTCCTTCTTGGTAGGAAGAAAGTCCTGATACACCTGTATAAAAAGAAATATTCATAATTTTTGAGCATAATTAATTACCCATATCTCCATAACACAAGATAAATAAGGTAACATATATGCTCATGACCCACCCTTCGTTGTAAATTGAGAGCTGATTGCAATTTATATTGTACTGCAAGTATTGCTAAAACTATATGTTGCCAATTTGGGTAGCAGTCTTCTGGTTTATACTATCAAGCATTTTTAATGCCGAGCTACAAGCCTGGAATGCTCTTTGTGCTTCCATAATTAATGTGTACTCACGATTAATATCATAATTGGCAGTTTCAAGGTTATTTTGCACTGTCTGAAAATCTTGCGTGTCAACTTGCTGTAGGTTTTCCGGCGCAATATAAATTCCGTTTACAAACTTTTCAAGTTGTGTCCCTGCCTCAGGCTGTGTGATTACTAGAGTATCAATAATCGTTCCATCTGCAGCTTCCACTGTTCCATCTGGAAGTACTGTAAAGTCGGAAGATGAAACTTGTATTGGGCCATCTTTTCCCAGAACCCTTCCTGCACCCGACAAAATCAAATAGCCTTCTGTGTCAATGTCAAAGTTACCATTCCTAGTTAAAAACTGCTGGTTTTCACCCTGAATATTGAAAAAGCCATTCCCAACTATTGCTATATCAAAAGGTCTTCCTGTTGCTTGTAGTGAACTGGCTTCTAAATCAGACACAACGTTCTCAACTAATCTAATTGGGTCGCCTTTTCCAATAGGGACATTTACACCTTTTTCCTTGCGAGCCATTAATGCCTGATGAAATGTGGTGCTTACCACACGCTCCTCTTTGAAGCCCGGTGTTTTAACATTGACGATGTTATTTGATAGTACGCTAAGGGTCCGCTGCTGTACTAACATCCCCGATAATGAACTATAAAATCCTTCTAACATTGTTTATCCCTCCTGCATATATTTCTCAACCGTAAATTTAATTTTTTGTATTGCCTTGGAAATAATTTGAGAAACTCGTTGCTCACTCACTTGTAATATGCGAGCAATTTCAGCCTGTTTTAACTCTTCGTAGTAATAGAGGCTCACCACTTGTTGCTCACGCTCGGTAAGTGAATTTATGCTTTGCTTAATAATATCCTTTAGCTCTTGCTGGTACAAGCCACTATCAGCAGAGTCTTCTGAAGCAACATAATCATCTAGGCTGCTTTCAGTAAAATTTAATCCCTGTATGCTAGCTTCGAAGGAAAGTGTAACTGCACCCGAAATTTCGCTGTAATACTTATCAAGAGTTTCCAGTGATATGCCCATTTTATTTGCTATTTCAATATTTGTTGGTTCCCTCAATAATTCATTGCACAGCTCGTCATGAGCAATATTTATATTTTTTGAAGCAACCCTAATTCTTCTTGGAATCCAATCCTGTTTTCGCACAAAATCAATGACAGCTCCACGCACACGTAGATAAGCATAAGTCTGAAATTTTACTTGCTTTGTAATGTCAAATCGCTCTACGCAATCAATTAGGGCTATAATTCCTTGATTTACAATGTCCTCCATTTGAGCATAATCGCTAAAAATTCCCCGCATTTGGAAAGCCACTGTTTTGGCAATAGAGCTATAATGCATTACAAGCTTGTTACGGAGTTCAACATCTTGTGTCTTTTGATACAATTCCATCAACTGTTCAGGATCGAATTGCGTATGCACATTGCTACTCGTTGTGGTCTTCAAACGTAGAACTCCTTTCTGATATTCTTAGCTTTCAGCTATGATATGGAAATATTTCCTAAGGATTGTATTTGAACATTGCTGTCAATTTCGTTGAAAGACAATACTACAATGCTCGGATAAAACTGATCAACCAGTTTTTTGAAATATACTCTCACAATTGGTGAGGTTAAAACGATTGGAACTTGAACTAGGTCCTTGATTTTATCAATTTCACGGGTAGTTGCTACCACAATTTTTTGAATGGTTTGTGGGTCAAGTGCCAAGTAGGAGCCACTATCAATTTTTTTAACAGCACCCATTATCATGTCTTCAACAACTGCATCAAGGCTTATTATCTTGAGTTGGTCTGCTTCAGCAAATTTATGTGTAATGGTACGCTTTAGGGATTGGCGGGTATACTCTGTAAGCATATCAGTATCCTTAATCGTCGCGCCATAATCAGCCACTGTTTCCATGATAGTTTCTAAATCCTTAACAGGAACTAGCTCACGCAGCAAACTGCACACTACCTTTTGGAAGGTGCTAACAGAAACAATAGCTGGGATAGTTTCATTTACTAATGTTTCGTTTGCTTTCTTTAAGTTAGCTATCATATTATTCATTTCTTGGCGAGTTAGCAATTCGTGTGCGTGTGCTTTTATTACCTCAGAAAGGTGGGTAATGATTACAGATGTTGGGTCAATTAGAGTGTACCCAGCAAGCTCTGCTTTGAGCTTTTTATCATCACTTATCCATTTTGCAGGAATTTTAAAGGCTGGCTCAACTGTTTCAATACCGTCAATTTCATCCTCTGTTTCAGATGGGGCAAATGCCAAATAGTGATCGGTCAGAACATCACCTGAGGCGACCTCTTCACCTCTGAGTTTAATTAAATACTGGTTTGGGTTAAGCTGTCCACTATCCTTTAATCGGACAGACGGGATTACCATACCCATTTCCATTGCAAACTGCTTGCGGAACATTACAACACGATCAAGGAAGCTTCCTCCGCTTGCCTCATCAACCAAAGGCAATAAACTGTAGCCAAACTCCATTTCTACCTGTTCAACGTTCAACAGTCCATACACATTATCAATATTTTTATAGTAGGAAACTTCACTTGCAATTTCCTCGGTGGCTTGTAGCCCACCACCTGCATCTACTGCAATAAGTTCCTTTTGCTTTTTAAGTGAAATCATACCGATTGTAATTAATAACGCTGAAACACAAAGCACTTGTACTACTGGAAAGCCAATGAAAGTCAGTGTTGAAAGTGAAAGTCCTGCCATAACGAGTACAGTCGGTTGTGAGAGAAATTGATTAATAACATCTTTATTGAGGTTTGACTCAGAAGCTGAACGAGTAACCACCAAACCGGTTGCAACAGAGATAAGAAGTGCAGGAATCTGCGACATCAAGCCGTCGCCCACAGTCGATGTGGAGTAGATTTTCATAATTTCTGATAGCGAGCCTACTTGATTTACAAGTCCAATGATGATACCTCCGATAAGGTTTACAAAGGTAACGATAATGGACATTATCGCGTCACCCTTTACAAACTTAGACGCACCGTCCATAGAACCAAAAAAATCAGCCTCACGTTGAATTTTCAAACGGCGATCTCTCGCCTGTTGTTCATCAATTAATCCTGAGCTTAAATCAGCGTCAATTGCCATCTGTTTACCCGGCATAGCGTCCAACGTAAAGCGTGCTGATACCTCAGCTACACGCTCGGAACCCTTGGTAATTACAATAAACTGTACCAAAACGATAATCAAAAAGATTACCAAGCCGACAACAATATTACCTTGAATTACAAATTCTCCAAATGTTTTTATAACCTCTCCTGCATACCCGTCATTTGTCATAATATTACGAGTAGAAGATATGTTAAGTGAAAGTCTAAATAATGTTGTAATCAACAGCAATGGTGGAAAAATAGAAAATTCCAACGGTTCTTTTATATACATTGTAGTAAAAAGAATAACAAATGAAATTGTTAAATTGATAATAAACATCAAATCTAAAAGCCACGGTGGCAACGGAATAATCAACAGCAATACAATTATAAATACAAATGCTGCAACTGCGTTATTAAATATTTTCATATTAAGTAGGCTAAGGACTTATCCTCCGCCAAAACCTCCCTTCGCACGCAAAACCATCATGAAGTACTTCTGTTCATGTGCATGCGTTGTAGATTTTTAGCAGTCTTTAAAACTAATTTAATTCCTTTTGCTTTAAGCTGTATACAAAAGCGATTACTTCGGCAACTGCTTGATAAAACTGCTCTGGAATTTCTTGATTTATGTCAACCGCATCATATAGTCCTCTTGCAAGCGGTTTATTTTCTACAGTAACGATGTCGTGTTCTTCAGCTACTTCCACAATCTTTAAGGCAACATGATCCATTCCTTTGGCAACCACCATAGGTGCACTATCTTTTTGGGGATCATATTTTATTGCGATTGCAAAGTGGGTAGGG
>DBGA01000086.1:10949-14762 GCA_002295325.1 Ruminococcaceae bacterium UBA866
AACGAGAATAAAAATTGGAATAACACCATTTATGATAGCCATAATAGTTTCGCCAGTTAGCATAACTGCTTGCTCTATTGACATATCCATCATATTTGGCAAAGTCGGAAGTCTTTTTACAATTGTGTTATAGCAAATGTATCCCAAAATGGTGATTTTTAACAGAGATTTTACAAGCTCCACTACGCCTCGCATAGAGAACATTTTCTTAAATCCTTGTATGGGATTTATTCGGCTTCCTTTAAAATTAAGTGCCTTAAATGATACTAAAAATCTAGTTTGTGCGCCCGACAAGATAATTGTTGCACAAGCGCTAATTAGCAGCAACGGGATTGCTGCCAAAGCAAATACCAAACAACTATCTAAAAAGAAATCGTTTAGTGTTTCCATTGTAAGTTTTTCAAGGGTAGCACCAGCTATAATAAAATCCTTAATACTTTTTTTAATTGAGGATAAAATTAGTGGNNGGCTATAAAATGTTACGATAAGGGAAAATACTGTAATCATTTCTTTACTCTGATAGGTATTACCCTTTTTTCGTTCGTCGGACTTCTTCTTGGGGGTGGCTTTTTCGGTTTTCTCGCCTGCCAAATTAATCCCCCCTTTATATCAACCGATTTTGTACGCAAAAATAAATGCTCTTTCTTGTAGATATCGTTATGTTTGTTTATTTATCCTGACATAACAAAAAGCATCTTTTCCAAACTTTGAAACAAAGCAGAAATGTATTTATCAATAAATTCTGACATTGGTTGTGCAAAGAGCAACAATAAAATAAATGCTAGTAAAAGTTTAAACTGAATATTGATTACAAAAACATGGATTTGTGGGATCAGTTTCATTAAAATACCCATAGAGACTTCTATTACAAACTCCATTGCTATAAAAGGTAACACGAGCTTAATTATCAAAGAAAATACTGAAATAAACAAATCAATTCCAAATCCTGTAACATAGCTTGAGATTTGCATTGCGCCAACGGGCAATAGATTAAACGAGGATGCCATAATTCTAATTAGCTGTAAATGGCAGTTTGTAACAAAGAAATATAGTGTAAACAGTATATTTAGAATGTTTCCTGATACAGACATCTGAATGTTCGTTCCGGGATCAAAAACTTTTGCCATTGAAAGTCCGAATTGAAAATCCAAAATATCTCCTGCAAAAAACAACATATAGTAAAATATCTGAAAAACGTAGTTAAATAAAATGCCGATAATCAACTCATAAAACATCGCAGCAATTAAAATGACGTCGCCATCAATCTTCATCAATGTGGTATCTATTGTAGGTGCAATTAAAATTGTAAGGCAAATCACCAATGCTATGCGAAACTGAGTAGGTATATTTTTTCTTGATAGTATTGGATTAAAAAATAGCATTCCTGCCATTCTTAAAAAAACCAAAATATAGACAACAATATCTTGAAGTTCGTAATTTATCATGTCAACCTCATAACAGCGTCATCATTTCAAAAAGCTGTTTGATAAAATCTGATAATACCCCTATCATCCAAGAGCCCAAAATCCATAAAAGAAAAGCAGTCGCAATTACCTTTGGAACAAAGGTTAAGGTTTGCTCATGAATTTGGGTAGCGGCTTGAAAAATAGCGACTACCAATCCGATTACAATACTTACAATAAGCAAGGGTGCCGCAAGCTTTATCGTTACAATAATAGCCTCTTGAAAAATCCCTAAAATATCACTCTGATCCATCAAATTGCTCCTTCCCTATGTAATTATTTATGCTTTTTACCTCTACTACGCTAGTAAAAACCTTTTACAAGGGTGCTGAGTAGCAAATCCCAACCATCTACCAACACAAACATCATCAACTTAAATGGAAGTGCAATCATGGAAGGTGGGAGCATTACCATACCCATTGACATCAGCGTACTAGACACTACCATATCAATAATTAAAAAAGGGATAAAAAGTAAAAAACCAATCAAGAAAGCTCGTTTTAATTCACTGGTGATAAAGGATGGAACAATAATTTCAAGACCTAAATCTGTAAGCTTTTCTAAGTATTTTTCTTGGGTTTGTTCTTCATCTTTTTCAGGGACAAGCTCTGTTTTAGACATTGATAAAAATAAGTTTAAATCTTTGGTATTAATTTGTTTTAACATAAATACCTTTATAGGCTTAACGGCTTTATCCAATGCCTGTTCCTGTGTGATAGTTCCAGCTCGAAATGGCTCATAAGCTTGGGTATTTATTTGGGTTAATACGGGTGTCATAATAAACAAGCTTAAAAAAAGTGCAAGTCCAATTAAAACCTGATTAGGTGGAGATTGTTGTGTGCCCAAAGCGTTTCTTAGAAATGACAGTACAATGATTATCCTTGTAAAGCTCGTCATCATAACTAATATGCTAGGAGCAAGCGCCATAAGCATCAGCATAAACATTATTTCAAGTGTGCCCATTGCCCCTGCCGTGTCACTGTTTACCCCTATGTTTATTCCAGTTGCTGATACAGACATTTGAAAACAACCTATAGCAAACACCACAACAAGTGTAAATGAAATTGCAAACCTCAATAAGTTTTTGCAGAGCATTTTTTTATTGACTTTTTGTTTATTTGTCGTCAAAGCTATTTTTTCCCTCCTCATCAGGAGATTTAGCATCAACATGAAATCCCCAATTGTTTTTAAGGGTACTTTTTAAGGTATCAGTAAAAGAGGTTCCTTGTCCTGATTGAACCACAGGTAAATCCTCCACNNTCAATATTGTGTTGTGTTACACCAAGAAGCATTGCCTTATCACCTACTTGCACGATGCATAAGGTTCTATCCTGTTCTAACACTATTCTGTCAATAACCTTTAAATACTTTGTATTATGGCCTTGAGAAGCAAATCTTTTACCAAGCCATTTTGACACATAGTATGCTAATGCAACCACTCCAGCCAAAACTATGAAAAGGTAAATTAACTCCCATGGAGAAGTTGTTGGCACGAGTAACCACATCCCTTATTATTTTACTCTAAAATTCTACTGACAGTGTCAAGAATTCTTTCTGGTTTAAACGGTTTTACAATGAAATCTGATGCGCCTAATTTAATTGCTTCAACAACCATTGCTTCTTGTCCCATAGCTGAACACATTACAATTTTAGAAGATGGATCCATCTGTTTAATTGCTCCAAGAGCCTGAATTCCATCCATATTAGGCATTGTTATATCCAATATTACTAAATCTGGTTTTTCTGCTTGATATGCTTCTACAGCGATTAAACCATCAGCCGCTTCAATTATAGAATCGTACCCTGCTTTGGTTAGACAATTCTTAATTGTCATTCTCATAAATGCTGCGTCATCAACAATCATAATTTTCTTACTCATATTAAAAACTCCTTTGTTGCTCATAAATATTCTTGGTAAATAATAAACTTAGATTTTGCTGTTATTAAAATTTTATTTCTTTTGTGCGTATAATTTCTGTAATTCTAACACCAAAGTTATCATCGATAACCACATNNCTTGCTTTTCCAACTCGATGATAGTTCCTTGTGTAAAGTCCATTATATCTTTAATCTTTTTAGATGTTTTTCCTATCTCAACAGAAACGGTGAGTGGAAGCCCCATCATTAAATCCATATTTGAATTTAGCAGTACATTCGAAGCAGCATCTACCCTTTGTGTATAATCAGGAAATTGTGGTGTTTGCACATAAACATCCTCTTTTATTACACTGTTTCTTTCATCATATTGTGGCATCACTGGCGATTGTTGTACTGGTGGTGGTACTTGCACTGGCGGCGCTGTTTGTACTGGTGGTGCTTGTTGTACTGGTGGTGCTTGTTGCACTGGTGG
>DBGA01000086.1:14923-15216 GCA_002295325.1 Ruminococcaceae bacterium UBA866
GAACTAAAACTATCTTGACCAAATGCTTGTACCGCCAAAGTCTTTGCCAATTCAAAATGCATTATATTGATAAATTCTGTATCCAAAATACCTGGAATTGTCATTCTAAACGATACGCTTACAATATCTTCATCTGCATCTATTCCAATAATTCGACGGAACTCATCTTCCGTCTCAATGATATCAGCTTCAGGTGTAGAAATATCAATTCTTTTATCAAAAAAATTTGATAGGGCAGTTGCGGATGAACCCATCATTTGGTTCATAACCTCACAAGCTGCACTCATGCTCAT
>DBGA01000086.1:15227-15854 GCA_002295325.1 Ruminococcaceae bacterium UBA866
GGCCAAATCAATCATTTGAAATTTACGAACATTAACCTGAGGAGTTGTGATGACAACTTGTCTATCTAACATTGTAGATATCGCCGTAGCGGCTGATCCCATCCCAATATTTAAAATTACCCCAATAGCGTCGATCTCTTGTGGAGTAATAACAGAATGATTACTTCCCTCTTGTGAATCTGGACTAAGCTCGTTATTCTTCACCATAAGAATCCCTCTTTTCTATATTAACACTTTGAGCTATAAGATGACTTAGTTTTATGGCTTTTTTCTGTCTCACTTCACCAAGTCTGCCATCAAACCAAGGGATGTCATCCACCATAACACAAATGTCGCTGTCAATCGACTTATTTAACGGTATAATATCATCAACCTGAAGTTGCATAATATCTTGAACTTCTAAGGTTAGATTATCTAAGACTGCTTTCACTTCCAAGTTAGAGCCTATAATGTTTTCAAGCATTTTCTTCTTTACATCTTGCTCGTCTGGGAATTTTCGTCTAGAACTCTTTTGATATTTACTGTTAAAACTATTGATTAAGTCTCCAAGACCTGTAGCAGGAATGCACAGGTTGATGTTACCCGTAATATCTCCCGCCTTAATATTTAAAATAAGAATAACTACAA
>DBGA01000062.1:0-325 GCA_002295325.1 Ruminococcaceae bacterium UBA866
ATATTTCCGTTACCGTGACACTATATTTATGACTACGATAAAATTTTGTAGCAAATAAATAAGGTTTAACCTATTGCGTTCCCTATTTTAAGTTTAAATTAATTTAGTTTAACCGACTATCCCATCAATACTTCAACAGTATTTACACTGCCTTTTTCCATTGGAGAGATAGATTTAACCTCTTTACCGTTTAATTTGATAGATTTTACGCCCTTTTGAACATGGTTAGGATTTGATACAGTGATGTTAAATTGCGCATCACGCCATCTTCGTGTAACCTCGAAGCCATCCCACTCATCAGGGATACAAGGGTCAATAATCATAT
>DBGA01000062.1:373-3938 GCA_002295325.1 Ruminococcaceae bacterium UBA866
CATTTTGGTTTGCAGGGCAAAGTGCATTGTAAAACTTCATTGCTCTATTTCCGTTTCCAAGCTTAGCGTCAGCAACCCAAGCCCATGGATTCGGATGACTGAATATTGCACCGTTTTCTTTAATGCCTTTATAAACTCGAGTAATAAAGCCAATATCATCGTTAGGAATACCGTATGATGGAGCGTTTAGATGAATACCAAACTCAGAATATAGGTGTGTGTCAATAGCGTCCATAGCTTTAACAGCACGCTCGCCTTGTGCCACTCCAGAAACAACAGCCCAAGAGTTAGACTCAAGATGCACCTTGCCCTCGATGTCCTCACTAGTGCCTATTTTAACACCATTTTTGGTGATACCGCGAATATACCAGTCTTTATCCCATAGGTGCGTTTCGCAAGCTTCACGCACTTTTTGTGCCACCTCTGTATATTTTTTAGCATCCTCATCTTTGCCAAGGAATTTAGCAAGCTCAATGAAGTCCTCTAAAGCCCAGTAGTGTAAGAATGAAACTAGGGAAGACTCTCCACCACCTAAGTTTAGACAGTCGTTCCAGTCAGCACGTAACCCTTTGCAGATACCTGTTGCCCCAACTTGCTCAGTCGAGAAGTCAAGTATGCGTTTCATATGGTTGTAAACGGAGGATTCACCGCCGTCAGCAAAGGTAATAACTTCATCAACGAAGCTGTTTTCTCCAGTTTCTTTGATGTACTCATTGATTGCAGGAATAAGCCATAACGCATCATCAGAACAAGTGTGTTCTAACCCATGAACTAGGTCAGCCACATTTGGCTCTGGCTTTACAGTAGGTGACTTAAATGCAGGAACTTTTGGCTTATTAGGGTCAAATACGCTTGGCTCAAACAGATGCAGACCATATCCCGCTTGAGTTAGACCACGAAGTAGCTCAACAAGACGTTGACGACATTTTTCTGGGTTTGAGTGAGGAACACACATTGCATCTTGGGCAGTATCTCTGTAGCCAAGTCCAGTTCTTCCACCAACTTCAATAAATGAAGCAAAGCGAGAGAAAATAATGTTGATTTCAGATTGATATAAATTCCAAGTGTTAATCATTGTATCCATTGAGCTGTTTGGAGTTTTTATTTGTAGTGCGGAGCATTTTTTATCCCAAAAAGCAACGAGTTCTTCATAAGCCTTGTCTACATTATTAAAGTCAGAATATTTTGCTTTTGCAGCCGCGCCAACTTCATGGTTTCCAACACCAACCATAAATATTAAACGAGCTTCTTCACCAGCTTTGATTGTTAGCTTTTTGTGCAGACCACCACAATGGTTATTACCAAGCTCTTGGCTACCAGAAAGAATTCCATTTTCAACACCGATAGGGTTTGATTCTGTACGATACTCGCCGATAAAGCTGTCACGTAGACAGTCATAGCTATCAGGAGTAAAGCTAGAAGTAAAATAGTGGTACATTGTTGGGTTATAAAAGTTATCAATTTCGATAATTCCATCATTGTAGTCAGACCCAGAGCAGTATAAACTCATTTGATAGTTTTGATTGNNATTAAAAGAAAACTCACAATAGGAAAATACACTGATGTTTTTATCTTTGTTTGATGTATTTTTTAGCTTAACATCCCAAAGCTCAACAGTGTCACCAATAGGAATAACAAGGGTTTCGCTTGCTTGGATATCGTTGTAATCACAAGTAAATTTTGAATAGGAAAGACCATGGCGGCACTCGTATTTTGCCTCATCAAGTGGTTTTCCTACTGGTTGCCAAGAAATAGACCAGTAATCCTTTGTATCATCATCACGAAGATAAACATAATGACCAGGTCTGTCAAGGGGAAGGGCATTGGCTCTAAAGCGGGTAATTCTATGATTTTCAGGTGATTGATAAAAGAGATATCCGCCAGCATTTTGAGAAATTACAGCACCCATTTCCTCGGTGCCGATATAGTTTGTCCAAGAAACAGGAACATTTACCTTGTCGATAACGTATTCTCTTTTTTCGTTGTCGAAATAACCGTATTTCATAGTCGATATCCTCCTATTTGTAAATATTGTTTACTAACTATTATTATCATACTATTTTAAGGTCTAAAAGTCAATATTGACTTTTGTTTATTACAGTTGAAATGATATTCTCGACATGATATACTAATTGTAAATAATTGGGGGCAGGTGAGAATGATGGGACATAATGTGAATAAAACAGACAGGTTTGGCGAATCATTTAAACAAACGGAAGATGATAGTAATAATAATTACTTCATTAAACTGTATAAAAAGTACGAAAAACAACTCAAAATTATTCTGCCCATTATTGTGGCTTTACTTGCAATTATTTATTTCTTTTTCTTCTTTCAAAAGGGAATTATCTTTTACGATAATTTTCTTAAACGCAGTGTAAATGGAAATCAAATTCTATATAATGCTAACATAAGTTATGGTAATATTGATATAATCGTTATTTCTGATATTGAAAATGACTTTCAAATTACCTATAATCTCCCTGAGAATGAAATAAAATCTTATAATTTGCAGTTTTCAAATCAAGAAAAGAACCTTTCAAACTTACTAATAACAAGTGCCAGTGGTGAAACGCTATTCAAAGGGAAGTATGATAGTTATGATAATAACTTCTTACACGATGAAAATAATGAAGTTGTTTATTGCCAAGATAATTTTATTAATATTATAATGAACAATGAAAATTCATTTGAAGATTATGAACCTGATTATAGAAATATGGCATCAATAGTTCAAGGAGAAGATATCAAAATTAAAGGTAATTTTGCATTGATGTTGTTTGGTCTGGCTCTTTTAGCCCTCACAGCATTTGATATGAAATTTCCTCTTGCACTGTTTTATTTAGAACATTTTATGTCGGTAAACAATCCTGAACCTAGTGACTATCACATAGCTGTTCAGCGTTTTATGTGGGGAGTATATCCTATTATTGCAATTATATTGTTAATTCTTTCACTTTTTGTTAGATAAAAAAATAGTATCCCCACGAAAAACGTGGGGATACTATTTTTATAAATTCTATTTATTGTTTTTAGCCATTATTTTAACATTTTTATTGTGATTAGCAATTAGCTTTTTATCAGTAACTTGGTGTTTAAGCAAAATATTTGTAATTTTCTCAACATCAAAATTATTATCCTTTTCAAAGCTATCCTTGCGAAGATATTTTGAGAGCTTCTTAATATTGATAATAGGAAGCTTATTTGGAATAAAAAGCTGAACCTTTTTATTTGAAAAAACAACTAGATTTTCAATATTAACACTGTACACATTTTCCTTGCCTAAAATATGACGGATGCAGTCAATATGGGCTTGGTTTTGCATAAGAGGGTTATAAAGACTATGTTTTTTGCTACCGACAATATGTAGCCAATCTTTTTTCTTAGGATCACCGTAAACTTCTCCTGCAAGGTTTTTAGTTTCAACAACGAGTATACCGAAAAAGCCAACTAAAACATGATCTATTTGAGTTGTTTTATCATAAAGAGGAAGATAAAGATCGTTTATTACTTTGTAACTTCTAATGCCTGCATACTTTTTTAAAACTCTGGCGACCTTTTTCTC
>DBGA01000062.1:3948-4359 GCA_002295325.1 Ruminococcaceae bacterium UBA866
AAAAATATTCATTAAACAATATTTTACCACAGTTGAATAAAAAAAGAAATACAGTTTAAAATATAATTGTAAACATTTATATAAGATGTGTATATTTTATTATGAATTTGAGAATTATACTATCAGCATGACAAAAAACAATTAATCTATAAAATCAGTCAGGATTAGGAGGGCTACTAATGTTAAATAGAATTGCACTTTGCCTAGTAATTATAGGCGGTTTAAACTGGGGTTCAATAGGAATATTCGGTTTTGATTTTGTTGCATGGGCATTTGGTGGACAGCAGGCAATCGTTTCCCGCATAGTATTTACACTTGTTGGTATTGCAGCGATTTGGTGTATATCATTGTTATTCCGTAAAAGCGATTTGATTGACGACTAAAAAAACGCCACCCATAGGGTGGCATTTT
>DBGA01000026.1 GCA_002295325.1 Ruminococcaceae bacterium UBA866
GTTCGCCTTAGAACAGTTCACTCATAGAGAAAAGGCAGTCCTTAGTTTGTTATATATTTAAGGAAGATAGTTAATCGGATTTTTTTGTACTCCATTAATAATAATTCTAAAATGCAAATGGTTACCGGTCGAGCGACCTGTACTTCCGACATTTGCAATTACCTGCCCTCTGGATACCGTTTGACCATTAGAAACCTGCAACTTACTCGCATGAGCATACCATGTTTGGACACCACCATCAGATTGTATAATTACGAGATTGCCATAGGATCCACTTTTTCCTGAAAAAGTAACCCTTCCGTCCATAGCTGCATAAATTGGCTGGCCAAGACCATTGCCACGATAAGCGTAGTCAATACCGTTATGATTACCCCTTCCACCGTAGTGCTGAGAAATGTATCCACCCTTTACAGGCCACATAAATCCATAACCGGAAACTTTACCCGTTGTATTAGACGCCTTAGGCATTTCTAATGTACCTTTGGCTATCACTTGATCAGTTGGTTCAGATAAACGTGTGGTAGTGATTATTGTTCTTCCGATCTCGTAACCATCAACATAATCAACCTTAGCAGAGAGAACCTCTTTACCCTTTGCTCCAGCTTTTGTCACTTCTTGCCTACCCTTAAAAAGCTTATTGGAGTCGGTGTATGTTGTATTAAACGGAACTTCTTGAGTATAGGTTTCAGTTCGTGTTACCTTTACAGGTAAAAACGATTGTGATTTTTTAACTAAAACCTGTTTTCCAATTGGACAATTGGACAGTATATCTTTATTTAATGCAACCATATCTTCTAGTTTCATATCGTTTTTAGCAGCAATGATAATAGGTGTATCACCCTCTGCCACTTCATAGTATACATCTTTTTGTTCTTTGGTTGTAATTTTGCTCATGACCTCAGCTTCATTTACAATGTTTCTTGCAAGGAAAAACCCTGGTTCAGTCTTAACTTCTTTTGCAAACGAAACCTCTTCACCCTCGACATTGGTCTTGTATTCTTCTTTTATTTTATTAAGCTCTGTTTCAAGTGTTTCACCATCTTTAACAGCGCCATAAAATTCTCCATCTATTCTAAGTCCTGTGGCTTTTACAATGTCACCTGCTGAGGTTTGAATTATCGAATCTGTCATTTGCGCATCAGTCTTTAAGGGTTGATCCTCAACTATTGCAACAGTAAATTTAGGGATATTATCAATCGCTTTATCATCTTCAAGATAAATCATGCGCTCTTGCAATTTTGTTTCAGCACTCTCAAAAACCATTTCGTTTTCAACATATCCAATATGCTCTCCGTTATATTCAACAGAAACCGCAAAGTTTAATGAAGAAATAAACGAAACTAATGAAATAAAAATTGAAATTGAAATAATTGGTAATGCATAGTTAACAGTAGTAATGAAAATACTTTTATTATTTTTCACACCCCTCAAAAACGCTTTTGTAGCATAAAAAAACTTTTTAGGCACAGATGCATTTTCATGGGAATGATAACCTTTTTTAATCACATTTTTCGCACTTACAAAGAACTTTGCAAACATATAAAACTTAAACATAAATGCTCTTGATACTTTTGAAAAGAATTTCACAATCCTTAACCAAAACGCATCAAGCTTATACACATAGCGTTTTAAATATTTTTTATAAAGAGTTGAAAATGATCCTTTTATAATTGATGCAATATAAAGACCAAATAACCCAAAAGCTGCAAAAAAATCAAAAAAGAAATCAAAGGTTTTTTTGCTAGTGGATTCTATTCCAGATTCTTCTTTATTTTTTTGTGTCTTATTTTCATTCTTATCGATTTTTGATGCCACGTAGTTCTCCTCCTTTTAAAAGCTCGATGTAAGTTGCTTTTATACGGTATGCCGTTGATGGCTCTATGTCGTTAATGACTGAATATGTTACAAAAGTGTAACAACTACTTTTCTTATTATACTCATATTTTCAGTTTTTGCAACCCTTTTGTAACTATTTCATGCAATTTAATTTTTTGTTTACAATTTTGACATAAGCTTCCTCAATAAAAAGTCTATCATTTTCTACAAGATTGGGTTATAATATTACTAAGTCTTGTGGTTTTATGCACAACTACAACTACATCTAGTGAAGAGGGGCAATTATGGACATTATAAAAAAACTTACTGAGGAATTTAACCTCAAACTATCTCAAGTAGAGAATACAGTAAAACTGATTGACGAGGATAATACAATTCCTTTCATCGCGAGATATAGGAAAGAGCTTACTGGCTCACTTGACGACCAAGTGCTTCGTGAGTTAAATGATAGACTCTCCTATTTAAGAGGTCTTGAAAAACGCAAAGCTGAGATTATTAACACCATTGATTTACAAGGAAAGCTCACTGATGAGCTGACTGACAGTATAAATATAGCAACAACCCTTGCTGAAATAGAAGATATCTATCGTCCATACAAACAAAAACGAAAAACGAGAGCTTCTATTGCAAGAGATCGTGGGCTTGAGCCACTTGCCGCTGAACTTTTAAAGCAAGAGGATAGTTTAGAGCCATTAGTTTTTGCGCAAGATTTTATAAATGATGATGTGCCCACCGCACAGGATGCACTAAATGGAGCAATGGATATCATTGCTGAGAATGTTTCTGACAGTGCTGATCTTCGCAAGAAGCTACGTGCATTTATCATACGCACTGGTTCGCTCTGCTCAAAGGCTAGCGATAAAGATGCTGAAACCGTTTATAGTATGTACTATGAGTATAGCGAGCCAGTCAACCGCATTGCAGGGCATAGAGTATTGGCCATTGACCGTGGCGAGCGTGAAAATGCATTAAAAATATCTATTAGCATAAATATTGAACAGGCAACTTCAATGATAACAAACGAACTTGTATATAGAACTAATTCTGCTAGTGAATATGTTCGACTTGCCTGTGCAGACAGCTTTACAAGACTTATATTCCCTTCCCTTGAGCGTGAAATACGCAATATGCTAACCGAGAACGCATCAAAATCTGCAATTAAAGTGTTCTCTGTCAACCTACGACAACTATTAATGCAACCTCCAGTTAAGGGTAGCGTGACATTAGGACTTGACCCAGCATTCCGTACAGGTTGTAAAATTGCCGTTGTTGATGACACCGGAAAGGTGCTAGATACCACCGTAATCTACCCTACCCAACCACACAATAAAATAAAGGAATCAAGCGATACTATAAAAGCACTCATTAAAAAGCATTCAGTAACCACCATTTCAATTGGAAACGGTACTGCATCAAGAGAGAGTGAAAGTTTTGTCGCTACCTTATTAAAGGAAATTGATGAAAAAGTTTCCTATATGGTTGTGAGCGAAGCTGGTGCGTCAGTTTATTCAGCATCAAAGCTAGCCGCTGACGAGTTCCCACAATTCGACGTATCTATTAGAAGTGCTGTTTCAATTGCACGTCGTATGCAAGACCCACTTGCAGAGCTTGTGAAAATTGACCCTAAATCTATTGGGGTTGGTCAATATCAACACGATATGCCTAAAGCATTGCTTGATGAAGCACTTGGTGGCGTTGTGGAATCCTGCGTAAACCAAGTGGGTGTTGACTTAAACACTGCCTCACAACCACTTTTATCTCGAGTTGCCGGAATTAATTCAACCGTTTCAAAAAATATTGTGCTTTATCGTGAGGAAAATGGTGCTTTCAAAAACCGTAAGGAACTTATGAAAGTTGCAAAACTTGGAGCAAAGGCATTCACACAATGTGCAGGATTTTTGCGTGTGTCTGGTGGCGATAACATACTTGATAATACTGGTGTTCACCCTGAGTCCTATAAAACTGCACAAAGCTTATTGAAATTTGTTGGCTACAAACCTGTCGAAATGAAAACAGGAAATCTGATTGATATCAAGCAACGTGTTGAGGAAATGGGACTTGCATCAATTTGCAAAGAATTGCAGGTTGGTGAGCCTACCATAAGAGATATCATTGACGAGCTTGCAAAGCCAGGACGTGACCCTCGTGACGAGCTTCCAAAACCACTTCTTCGTAGTGACGTTTTAGATTTGAAAGATTTANNAAAAATTGGAATGGAACTCAAAGGCACAGTAAGAAATGTTATCGACTTTGGTGCTTTTGTTGACATTGGTGTTCACGAGGATGGTTTGGTGCATATCTCGCAAATATGCGACAGATATATCAAGCACCCACTTGAAGTACTCAATGTTGGCGACGTTGTTACCGTATGGGTAATCAGCGTTGATATGCAAAAGAAACGCATTGGACTTACAATGAAGAAACCAAAAGAGTTAGAATAGGATATGTTTGAATAATACGAATTATGGAGGTAGGTTTATGAATATAATGTTAGTCAAAGCTACCGCAGACGATGTTAACGAACTTGACACAATACAGAAATCCGCATTTAAGGGGTTATATGAGATTTATCACGATGAAAAAAGCCCATTTCTTAAAGGTACTAGCGAAATGTTAACGTGGCTTTCAATGGACAACTTGTATTATTGGAAAATATATTACGGTAATACATTATGCGGTGGTATTGCTTATTATATTCGTCCCGAAGGCGAGCATTATCTTGCAAGAGTGTATATCGACCCCAGTTTTCAGAGAAAAGGTGTGGCAAAACAAGCAATACTTCTTTGTGAAAAAGAGTTTACTAATGTTGTTAAATATACACTTGATTTCCCTATCAATCAAACTGCAAATAAAAATTGTTACGAAAGTGTTGGTTACGTTGACACTGGTAAACGAGAAAAAATTAGTGATAAATTAACACTTGCAATATACGAAAAAATAGTATAGGACAACTTCCTATTATAAGCGGTCTACCAATCACAACACCTATGAACCTTTGAAAGGAGGTCTTTTTATGTCTGAAAATACCATTGGATATATCCATTCTTATGAAACATTTGGCGCAGTCGATGGCCCTGGAGTTCGCTTTATCGTATTTTTACAGGGTTGTAACCTGAGGTGCTTATATTGTCACAATGCTGATACATGGAAGATGAATGAGGGAACAAAATCAACTGCAAAGGAACTTTTTGATAAAATTATACAGTATAAAAACTTTATCAAAAAGGGAGGCGTAACCTTTTCAGGTGGAGAGCCCCTCTTGCAACACGAATTTGTATATGAAGTGATTAAACTCTGCAAAAAGGCTGGGCTTCACACTGCAATTGACACCTCCGGTGGAGTTGCCCTTGAAACCTGCAAAAAAGCCATTGACGAGGCCGATATGATACTGCTCGACATCAAAGATATTGACAGCGACGATTGTATCACTCTGACAGGGCAATCAAACAAAAACGCGCTGGCAATTTTAAATTACTGCGACTATATCGGAAAAGATGTATGGATTCGCCATGTTCTTGTGCCTCAATATACAATGGACGATTNNACGATTTGAAACTATATCGTATGGCGAGGGTGCTCTCATGGTATAGCTGTATTAAAAAAATTGAAATAATCCCTTTCCACAAGATGGGAGAATACAAATGGGATTATATCAACGAGAAGTATCAGCTAAAAAATGTTCCTCCAGCCACTCCAGAGGATGTGGAACACGCAAAGGAGATTATGAGAAAATATGCCCTACCGTTATAAGAAAAAATGCTACAGGATAAAACCCATTCCCGTTATGATTGCGCTACTCACTTTAATTTTGCTTGTTTGGCTGATAGGAGTGATTATTATGGATTTGTTGAATCCTAAGGATAATGAAGAACTCATTACGCCTAGTTCAACTTCGGTTTCAGATAATAGCAGTACTACTCCGAGCTCTGATATAGTATCTTCCGAAATTCCTAGCTCAGAGGCTCCATCTTCAACGCCTCCTAGTTCAACTGTTGTTTCAGATATCCCCCCCAGCAGTGCACCTGCTTCTGATGTACCTGTTGGCGCTCTCCCGACAGGCAGTAAATCTGACTGGAATTTAATTTTATTAAACTCTGCAGATGAAAATAAAATCGATGCCGATTTGGATATTCAAAAAACAAAGTTTGATACTCAATGGGTTGATTCTCGTGCAGCAAAGGCTTACGAGGATATGCGAAAAGCCGCTGCTAAGAAGTCAATTACTCTATATCTGCGTTCCGGATATCGCTCAATATCAACTCAGCAACGAAACTATGACAATGAGGTTGCAAGGTATATGGGACTTGGCAACTCGAGGGAAGAATCTATCAGGCTAACAAACCAATACTATGCAATCCCCGGCCGTAGCGAACATCATACAGGGCTTGCATTTGATATCATTACCCCCGAATACCACAATACAGTTCATACCCTAAACGAAAAGTTTGCTAAAACAGAAGCGTATAAATGGCTTGTTGCAAATTCTGCTGATTATGGTTTTGTGCTTCGCTATTCAAAAGAAAAAAAAGATATCACAGGAATTAATTTTGAGCCATGGCATTACCGCTATGTCGGCGTAGAACACGCAAAATATATGACAAAAAAGAATCTTTGCTTAGAGGAATACATAAAATTATTTGAATAACAAACAAACACAGCCGCTTTTAAAGCGGCTGTGTTTGTTTAAGGAAAGGAAAAATATGAAAAAATGAAGAAAGCTAAATCTTTTTCATGGTTAAAGCATACATAANNTGTGGTATCCATTGCTCTGCCCAACGCCAATTGTCAACAATTTCATCTGTAGGTTCTGTGATAAACTCAATTGAATTTTCATCATTTAGGCCACCAGTAATACCATTTATTATGCCACCTGGGCAATGGATAAAGTCCCTGCGAACTTCAAAGAAATACTCATTTATATTTCTTCCTGCACCATCCATCATACAACTATCATATGGGTTAAGCCCCAAAATCCAGTTGATTTGGTCGTCTGCATATTTATTTAACTCTGCTATAAAATCTTTATTCTCTGTGTGATACGAAAGATATCTTGCCGCAGTTGCAAGGGACGCAATTCTTGCATTTTCACCCTGCCACCAAGGTGAGGTTTCTACATCATGTGGATAGAAAAATTGAGTTTTCTTTACTCCTTCCCCACCTTGACAGAATATTCTTGCATATCCAAATGGGTTGTTTACTTCATTTGTTATGTTTATTTGATGTTTCATAAGTTTTTTTGCAATGTCCAACACTTTTTCTTTTAGGTCTTTATCAATTTCAATATTATAATAATTTAGAAGGTTAACAACTGGCATACCCTCGTCTGCTGCATGGAAATAAGGACGGTCTGTTCCATTTACACTCAAGTATCCCATTGTATCGTCAACAGAAACATAGTTTGAGATTATCCTATTGACAACTTCTCGAACACGAAGTAGGTAGTCNNGCATCAAGGCGACAGTAATCGTCAATTAAATTATCAACACCATCATTTGTATAACGGCTGTTGTTCTTTTCAAGGTAGAGATAAGCCGAAATTGCAGCTGCAATATACTCCTCTTTTTTGTATTGTGATGGGAATGTGGTTCTTGCAGCATAAGCAAGTGCCGCGATTGCATAACCTGCTCCTGAACGGAATGAAGTTTCATAATTTTCTTCTTTGATTTCGTCAAACCCTTCAGTCACACCGCCGCCTTTACGTGATTTAGGCTCTCTATATTCAAACGCAATAATACGTGTTTCACTTACTGAATTAAACGCGCCCCTGCGTGCTTTTGAGCGGAAAAATGTACCAGATGGGGTTCTCATTCTCATAAGAAAATCTGCACCATACATCCCCTCGTCTAGCATCCTTCTTTTTAGCATTGTGTAATAAGGATATTCACTCTCTTCTAGCAAGTCGTTAAACTTAAAAAAGCTATATGCTGAAAAGGCTGCTTGTTGTGGGTTAAAATATGATGTATGGGATAGATGTGAAAGATGAACACTGTAATCACCTGTTGCATCATGCCAACCACCTCTAACGTCATGTCTACCCTGTCTAAAACCACCCTCAAAAGGAAGATTTTTTTCTGCTGACTCAAACTCACCAGTAGAACGTTGTGCCTTAAAATAGTAGCAAGCAGAACTTAATGTTTTCATTTCAAGTAAATTTTCTGCTATCTCAAACGGAAAGGATTTATGCTCAATATCATTGTCTTTCAGGGTAATGTAGTACTTCCCTTTAGACTTTACTTCATCAAAACGGAGTATAAAGTAGTAACCTTTATTCCATCGGTCAACTTCGCCCGAATCTTGTGGAATACCAGAAAATACAACACTATTATCCTTGTAACATCTTACCTCAAAAGCTTGGGGGTTACTGTCTTTTGCGCCTTGAAAAATCGCT
Organism: Ruminococcaceae bacterium UBA866; assembly: GCA_002295325.1. Classification (GTDB taxonomy): domain Bacteria; phylum Bacillota; class Clostridia; order Oscillospirales; family Ruminococcaceae; genus Paludihabitans. The sequence continues at coordinate 8,225 of DBGA01000026.1, forward strand.
GTTTTCGTGTCACCGCTATCATAGCCGATGTGATTTGTCAAAATCTGTACCATAACAAAATTCCCTCATCTCTCTTTTGAAATATTAATAGTTTCGTTTTTTGAGCAAAGCCTTTTTGAAATTTATCCTAAACATAACGGCTCCCACAATTGTAACTAGACTACTGACAAGCAAAACATTCTTAAAGCCGACTACTCCAGACATATAACCTCCAATCGGCGCAAAGAGTATCTTTGAAAAAATTGTGCCCAAAATTGCGTTTAGAGATTGTGCAGTAGCCCTCATGTTTTTTGGAACATTATCATTTATATACTTAATTAAGCAGTAGCTAAAACCTACATAACCACATCCACTTAGCATATTTATCCCTAAAATTAAGAAATGGTTTGTTGTAAAATAGAGCAAAAACCAACGTAACGCTGTCGCTATTCCTGCAAAAAGCATTACTTTTTCAACTCCAAATTTCTTTTCAAGCTTATACGCAAACCAGAAAAATGGAACTTCTGACATTGCTGATACAAAGGTCAACGCTCCAAGCATCTGTGAGCTTGCACCAAGCTCTGTCGTAAAATATATCGGGTAGAACTGGAAGTAAAATGATACACCCATATAATATGTGATATTAAAAACAATCATACAAAGAAGCGCTTTGTCTTTCAGCAGAATACTATATTTCACCTTTTCTGCTTTTTGCCGATGCCCCTCTACTCGTGGCAATGTAAAATACATTGTACCCGTGATAAAGAAGAACACCGCCATAATCCAAAAAATATTGCTGTAATTATTACCGATTACAAATCCAACAACCAAAGCACAAATTGAATACCCGAGTGTTCCACCAAGCCTGATATTGCCAAAGTCCCATTTGCTTTTCGATAACAACTCGAGCGTATAATTATCTTGCAATGTCATTGCTGGGAAAAAGAAGATTGAAAAAAGCATAACGCAAATCGCAAGCCAAAGTGCAGTTTGGAACATATAGTAGGAAAGGCATATGATTGCCGAAATAAGTGCCAAAAAACCAACGACTTGATTTTTGCTCTTGGACTTATCACTGATTACGCCCCAAACGGGCTGCATAAGCACAAGCAGAATTGTAGCTACAGATTGTATTTGTCCAATCTGTGTCATGGTGTAGCCCACACTGGTTAAAAACACATTCAAATAGGTATTATACATTGCTTGCCCAGCATAAAAAATTACATAGATTGAAAAAATTTTGACAGGAAACCTATCCTTATTCATTCCCAAATATCCTCCTGTGTATCCACGTCTTTATCTTTAAACTTAGACTATCACTTTAATTTTTCAATGTCAATATGTTTTGTAAAGTTAGTTAACTTATCGTCGAATTTTTTACCCTTTCACCAAAAAGCGTTGTAGTATTTGCACCAATATGCTATGATAAAAAATATAGTTTTATATTTTAAAGAGGTGCACTATGGAAAATTTGCTAATATCCTTTAACGTCATATCTCCGATTTTTTTCATGATGGCGTTAGGGTATGCGATAAAAAGGTTAAAAATCTTGGACGACCACACACTTGATGGAATGAACAGCGTTGCTTTTAAGGTTTTCTTTCCCATAATGTTGTTTAACAGCATTTATAAAACCAACTTAAAGGATTCTCTAGACCCTAAGCTGATAGGATTTGCAATTTTAATTGTTATAACCATATTTTTGTTACTATGTTTGTTTATTCCCCTTATTGAAAAGGATAGTAAAAAACGTGGTGTTCTAATTCAAGGAACTTTTCGTTCAAATTTTGTAATATTTGGGCTTCCAATTGCAATCGCACTTTGTGGAATGGACAATATTGGTGCAACCTCTTTGCTAATCGCTATTATTGTACCGTTATATAATGCACTTTCAATTGTTGCATTAGAAATTCATCGAAATAGCAAAATTAGAGTTAAAACCGTGCTGAAAGGCATTCTAACAAACCCACTTGTCCTTGGTGGAATTGCCGGAATTGCTGCTTTACTTATTAATTTGAACCTTCCTACTTCAGTTGATAATGCAATCAATGATATTGCAAAAATTACAACTCCTCTTGCCTTAGTTTTACTTGGAGGTTCCTTTAATTTTAGCGATATTAAAGGAAACAAAAAGCAAATTCTAATTGGCGTTATTGGAAAACTCATTGTTATTCCACTCATTTTTATTCCTCTGTCTGTGCTTGCAGGTTTTAGAGGGGTACAACTTATTCCACTTGTGGTTATGATTGCGGCTCCCGCTGCGGTTTCGACCTTTACCATGGCAGGGCAAATGGAGGCAGACCAAACCCTTGCAGGACAGCTTGTTGTGTTTGGTTCACTTAGTTCTATCATAACCATGTTTATATGGATATTTACCCTCAAAACGATGGGACTATTTTAGTTCTACTATTACTAAGGAGTTCTACCAAATTATTCATATAAAATATTTCTAAAAACATTGAAGAAAATTTTACCATATGGTATACTATAATTAGATATTTATGTAAAGGGGTTGATTTTATGGTTTTATGGCATATCGTGTTTTGGGCTGTTTTAACCGTTGTATTGATTGGCGCTGAAATCGCTACAGTTCATCTTATTTCAGTTTGGTTTGGTGCTGGAAGTTTGGTTGCATTTGTATCTTCATTCTTCGCTATCGACTTTTATGTTCAAATTATAATCTTTATCGCTGTATCAATCATTTTATTGTTGGCAACACGTCCATTTGTTAAGAACTTTCTTAACAGCAGTGGTCACGTTAAAACAAATGCAGACTCCATTATTGGAAAGAGTTGTGTTGTAACAGAGGAAGTTAATAGTCTAGCCGGAACCGGCAGAGCTTTTGTTGATGGACTTAGTTGGTCTGCAAAAAGTGCTGACAACAACGCTATCTTTAAGGAAAAGGACGTTTGCGAAGTTATAGATATTCAGGGCGTAACCCTCATTGTTAAAGCAATAAATTAATATAAAAAGGAAAGAGGTTTTTATTATGCCATTAGCAGCATACATAGGACTTGGAGTAGTCATCTTCTTGCTCATTATTATCGTTTTACAGATCAAGGTTGTTCCACAATCACAGGTTTATGTAATCGAGCGTGTTGGTACATACCATATGACATGGAATACAGGTTTACATATTCTTATTCCTTTCATTGATAGAATTGCAAAAAAGGTTTCTTTAAAGGAATTCGTTGTTGACTTTAAACCACAGCCTGTTATTACAAAGGATAACGTTACAATGCAGATTGATACCGTTGTTTTCTATCAAGTAACGGATGCAAAGCTTTTTGCTTATGGTATCAACAACCCTTTATCAGCGATTGAAAACTTAACTGCCACTACCCTTAGAAATATTGTCGGTGAGCTCGAGCTTGACGCAACTCTTACTTCAAGGGATACTGTAAACACTAAGATTACTGCTATTTTGGACCAAGCGTCTGATAAATGGGGCATCAAGGTTAATCGTGTTGAACTTAAAAACATTTTGCCACCTCGTGAAATTCAAGATGCTATGGAACGTCAAATGAAAGCAGAGCGTGAGCGTCGTGAGGTAATGTTAAGAGCAGAGGGTGAGAGAAACTCTCAAATCCTAATTGCAGAGGGTGAGCGACAATCGCAAATTCTTCGTGCCGAGGCTGTTAAGGAGGCAACTATTCTACAAGCCGATGCTATAAGAGAAAAGCAAATTCGTGAGGCAGAGGGTGAGGCGCAAGCTATCAAACTTATCCAAGATGCACACGCAGCAAGCCTTAAAACCTTGACAGACGCAAACCCTAGCGAAAAAGTGCTTGCACTTAAGAGCCTAGAGGCATTTATCAAAGCGGCTGACGGAAAGGCGACTAAGATTATTATCCCGAGCAATATGCAAAATCTTGCAGGTCTTGCAACATCAGTGAAAGAACTTTTCACAAATGTTGATCCTGCTAACTAAATAAGCTTTTAGGGGGCAGATGTTTCTGCCCTCTTTTTATTTTGACTGCATCTTGGTTTGCGCCCTGCTCTTAACCCATATGCCACATACAAAATATACAGATAAAAATCACTTTCGTAATATTCTTTGTTTATTTTTAGGTGTTGTATTTCACTGCCATATATTATACAATATAATAGTACTAATTATCTATGAAGGGTGAGTTAAATGTATATTAAAACTGTGTTTTTTACAGGATTATGTTGCCATTCTAATATGCCCTCTACATCCGCGCGCTTAGCAATCGGGTGTGGTTATTCTAAAGGGATAGTTGTACAAAATAATAGCAAGTAATTCTGAGGCTGCGAGTAATCGCAGCCTTTTTTCGTCGGGTCGCAACGAGGCGTTCGAGGTGTCCCCCACCGAGAACTTCATTCAATTCTTGTGATAGAAAAAGCGTAGCATCACAGTTTATGTAATTGCTACAAGAAGTTTTATTATAGAGGAGTGTTTTTTGAATGTCACAAAAAAAAGTAGCAGTCATTATGGGAAGCGACAGTGATTTGCCAATCGTTTCAAATGCTATCAAAAAATTNNGCATCTTAGTTGAGGCACACGTTATGTCTGCCCACCGAACACCAGCCCGTGCTTGTGAGTTTGCAAGCAATGCTAGAGCAAACGGTTTTAGCGTCATCATTGCAGCCGCTGGAAAAGCCGCTCATCTCGCTGGAGTGCTTGCTGCCCACACCACATTACCTGTAATTGGGATCCCTATTAAGTCCTCCACACTTGATGGACTTGATGCATTGCTAGCCACTGTTCAAATGCCAAGCGGAATTCCGGTTGCTACCGTTGCAATTGACGGGGCAGAAAACGCCGCTATCCTTGCAGCTCAAATTATTGGTGTTGGTGATGAGGCGATTGCCAAAAAGCTTGAAGAAATGAAGATTACTATGACAAATGAAGTGATTGAAAAAGACAATAAATTACAACTGGAGGTAAATAACTAATGAAAAAAACTGATATGATTTACGAGGGCAAAGCAAAAAAGGTTTATAATACTGAAGATCCAAATTGCGTTATTGTTGACTACAAAGATGATGCAACTGCTCTAAACGGACTGAAAAAAGGTACAATTCATGACAAAGGNNGCATTATCAACAACAGAGTGACTAACCACCTGATGAAAATGCTTGAAAAACACGGTATTCCTACCCACCTAATTGAAGAAATCTCTGACAGAGAAACCATCGTTAAAAAAGTTACCATTGTTCCTCTTGAAGTAATTGTTAGAAACATTGCTGCTGGTTCACTTGCAAAGCGTCTAGGCATCGAAGAAGGCGTTAAAATGAAGAAAACTGTACTTGAATACAGCTACAAGGACGACGCTCTAGGCGATCCAATGGTAAATGAATACCATATTATGGCTATGGAATACTGCACAAAAGAGGAATTAGATTTAATTGCAGGCTATGCACTAAAAGTAAATGAAGTGCTTTCTGCTTACTTAAAAGACCTTAATATAGAACTAATTGACTTTAAACTTGAATTTGGTAAAACTGCTGACGGTACAATTGTATTGGCTGATGAAATTTCACCCGACACTTGCCGTTTCTGGGATACCGTTACAGGCGAAAAACTAGACAAAGACCGTTTCCGTAGGGATATGGGCGGAGAAGAAGATGCTTACAAAGAGATTATGAAACGTCTTTTAGGCGAATAAAAATGCCATAAGTGGCTCTATTATTTTATTTCACCATTACTACTTCCTGTGAAAGATGTTTGTAAAAATACTTTCACAGGAAAGATTATTTTTATAAGGTTGGGTTACTTTACTCAAAATTTAACCCAAATAATACTAGGAGGNNTGGAAACTATGGCATCGGCTGTATCAGTGACAATGAGCCTCAACCACTGATTGTTCGTTCCCACCTAGGTAACTATGCAATCACTTCTGTTGGACGTATTAACAACGAAAAAGAACTAATTGACATGACGTTTCAAAATGGCGGAACTCACTTTTTGGAAATGAGTGGTGGCAAAATCAATGCGACCGAACTCGTGGCTAGCCTTATTAACCAAAAAGAAAGCATTACAGAGGGCATTAAATATGTGCAGGAACTTGTTGACGGTTCTATGACACTAATGATTTTAACTAGCGAAGGCATTTATGCGGCTCGTGATAAAAACGGTAGAACTCCACTTGTTATTGGAAAAAAAGAGGGTGCCTACTGTATGTCTTTTGAGTCCTTTGCCTACTTAAATCTGGGATATCGAGATGAGCGTGAGCTTGGTGCTGGTGAGATTGTTTTAATCACTCCGGATGGAGTTGAAGTGAAATCTCCTGCCCAAAAAAACATGAAAATTTGTGCTTTTCTATGGACATATTACGGTTATCCTACCTCCTCTTATGAGGGTGTGAACGTAGAGCAGATGAGATATAACTGTGGTAAAATCCTAGCACAAAATGACAACGTAGATGTTGATTTTATAGCAGGTGTTCCAGACTCTGGAATTGGCCATGCAATCGGATATGCAAACGAAAGCGGAATTCCTTTCGCTAGACCTTTTATAAAATACACACCAACTTGGCCTAGAAGTTTTATGCCAGCTAGCCAATCTATGAGAAATCTTGTTGCACATATGAAACTTATTGCAGTTGATGCATTGATCAGAGATAAAAAGCTACTTTTCCTTGACGATTCCATTGTTCGTGGAACTCAAATGCGTGAAACAGTTGAGTTTTTATATGAGTGCGGGGCAAAAGAGGTGCATATTCGCCCTGCCTGCCCGCCAATCATGTTTGGCTGTAAATACCTTAACTTTTCTCGCTCAACCTCTGAAATGGATTTGATTACAAGGAGAGTTATTCAAAAACTTGAGGGTGCAAACAAGAATTATTCATTAGAAAAATACGTGGACTCTACCACTACAGAATATAAAAATATGATTCACGAAATTTGCAAGGAACTGAATTTCACCTCCTTGAAATATCAAAGCCTAGATGGTATGCTTGATGCAATAGGAATTGATAAATCACAAATCTGCACCTACTGCTGGGACGGGCGGTGAAACACCGCTGCTCTTTCTCACGCCGAGCGTTCGGGGAATTGTTTGTAGGGGCGACCTGTGGTCGTCCGTATACATAATAAAATCACATAAATTTATACGATACTACCAATACACAAATAAAAATAAGGACGGTAATTTAATATGAGTAAAAGTTTTTCAGAAAGCTACAAAGCGGCAGGTGTTGATGTAACTGCTGGTTATGAGGCTGTTGAACTGATGAAAAAGCACGTTGCCAGAACATTAACTAGCGGAGTTGTCTCTGGACTTGGTGGATTTGGCGGACTTTTTGAGCTTGATTTAGAGGGCATCAAAAAACCTGTACTCGTGAGCGGTACCGATGGTGTTGGTACTAAGCTAAAGCTTGCTTTCCTGCTAGATAAGCATGACACTGTAGGCATTGACTGCGTTGCAATGTGCGTAAATGATATAATCTGTTGTGGAGCAAAGCCACTTGTTTTCCTTGATTATATTGCAGTGGGAAAAAACTTTCCTGAAAAAATTGAACAAATTGTTTCGGGTGTGGCTGAGGGTTGTGTGCAATCAGGTGCTGCTTTAATCGGTGGTGAAACTGCTGAAATGCCTGGCTTTTATCCAATAGACGAATATGATCTTGCTGGTTTTAGCGTTGGTGTTGTTGACAAAGAAAAAATCGTCGACCAAAACTCACAAAAAGCTGGTGACGTTTTAATTGCACTTGCTTCAAGTGGCGTTCACTCCAATGGATTTTCACTAGTACGCAAGGTTTTCGACATTGAAAATGGTGATATTAACCGCTCTTATGACGGTTTAGACAAACCACTTGGCGAAACTCTTTTGACTCCTACTTAAATCTATGTAAAATCAATCCTTGCTCTACTTGAGGAAGTGAAAGTAAAATCAATTTCGCATATCACTGGTGGAGGTTTTTACGAAAATATTCCTCGTTCATTACCTGAAGGCATCACTGCAAAAATTGACAGAAGTGCTGTTAAAGTATTGCCTATCTTTGATATTATTGCAAAGGAAGGCAACATTCCTGAGCGTGATATGTTTAACACATTCAACATGGGCGTTGGTATGATTATTTGCGTCGATAAGGCCGATGCTGACAAAGCTGTCGCTAGCCTAATCGCAAGTGGCGAAGATGCTTATGTAATTGGTGAACTTGCTGACGGTGATGAGGGAGTAATCATAGCATGATGAAGATTGCTGTATTGGTTTCGGGTGGCGGAACAAATCTACAAGCACTTATAGATGCAAAAAAAAATGGACTGATTAAAAACGGTGAAATTTCGCTTGTGATTGCGAGTAACCACAAGGCTTATGCATTAGAGCGAGCTGCTAATAACTCCATTAAAACAATGGTTATTTCTAAAAAAGAGTGCATTTCAAATGACGAGTTTGATGAAAAAATGATTTCTGCCTTAGTTGACAATCAAATTGATTTGATTGTTTTAGCTGGATATATGTCCATTCTTTCAAATAAAGTGACGAGCCGTTTTGCTTATAAAATTATCAATGTGCACCCTGCATTAATTCCAAGCTTTTGTGGCGAGGGCTTTTATGGGCTACACGTCCATGAGGCGGCTCTTTCTTATGGGGTAAAACTGACAGGTGCAACGGTGCATTTTGTAAATGAGGTTGCTGACGGTGGTGCGATTATATTGCAAAAGGCAGTTGAGGTAAAAAATGGTGACACCCCTGAAATTTTACAAAAACGTGTGATGGAAGAAGCTGAATGGCATATTTTGCCGGAGGCTGTGTCCCTGTTTTGTGAGGGAAGAATAAAAATTGTGGATAACAAAGCAATTATTATTAGGGAAAATTAATATAAAATAACGAAAGGTGGGGCGCGGGCATAACAACTTCACTTTCATGTTTGCTTTTAGCGCGACATGGGTGGAGCATCATGCTCCAAACGATGAGTTTAATTGATATAAAAACTGAGCTAAATCAAAATAGCTATCCTGGAAGAGGTATTATAATGGGAAAATCTGCTGACGGTAAAAACGCTGTCATTGCCTACTTTATTATGGGCAGAAGTGAAAATTCACGCAACCGAATTTTTGAGGAAAATTCCGATTGTGGTATTCGCACAAAGGCTTATGATGAGTCAAAGCTAATTGATCCCTCCTTGATTATCTATTCCCCTGTTAGGGTTTTAGGTAACCATACTATCGTTACAAACGGTGACCAAACTGACACAGTATTTGAGTGTATGGACGAGGGCTTAACGTTTGAACAGGCTTTGCGCACCCGTACCTTTGAGCCGGACGCTCCAAACTTTACCCCTAGAATTTCAGGAGTACTAGAGCTATCAGAGGGTAGTTTCAGCTACAAACTTTCTATTCTAAAAAGCAACTTTGGAAACGAAGCATCAGTGCAACGTTTCTTTTATGAATATGATTCACCTGTAAATGGTGAGGCTCACTTTATCCACACATACCAGTGTGACGGTGACCCAATCCCGTCCTTTTTGGGTGAGCCAAAAGCCATAGCAATTGGAAATTGCATGGATGAGTTTTCGAATATGCTTTGGAATTCGCTAAATGAAGACAATAAAGTAAGTCTTTTCACCCGTTTTATTAATCTTGAAACTGGTGAAATTACAAGCAAAATCATAAACAAGTACAAATAAGGAGGCTAACAATATATGACTGAATTAGAACTAAAATATGGCTGTAACCCAAACCAAAAGCCATCAAGAATATTTATGCAACAAGGCGAGCTTCCGATTGAAGTATTGTGTGGCAAACCCGGATATATCAACTTTATGGATGCATTTAATAGCTGGCAACTTGTAAAAGAGTTAAAAAGGGCAACTGGATTGCCTGCTGCCGCATCATTTAAACACGTTAGCCCTGCTGGATGTGCTGTAGGAATCCCCCTTTCTGATACCCTAAAGAAAATATATTTCGTTGACGATATCGAACTTTCTCCTCTCGCAACCGCTTATGCACGTGCTCGTGGCGCTGACAGAATGTCCTCATATGGCGATTTTATTGCTTTATCAGACACCTGTGACTTGTCAACTGCAAAGCTTATTGCAAGAGAAGTGTCTGACGGTGTAATAGCCCCAGACTATACCCCTCAAGCACTTGAGCTACTAAGAGAAAAACGCAAGGGCTCTTACACTGTAATTAAGATTGATGAGAACTATGTTCCTGCTCCTATTGAACGTAAAGATATTTTTGGCATTACTTTTGAACAAGGCAGAAATCAGCTTAAAATTGATGACAGCTTATTTTCAACAATGCCTACAAAAAATAAAAACCTAACTGAAGATGCGAAACGTGACCTTATCATCTCCCTGATTGCCCTAAAATATACCCAATCAAACTCTGTTTGCTATGTAAAAGATGGGCAGGCAATTGGCATTGGTGCAGGACAACAATCACGTATTCACTGCACAAGGCTTGCAGGAAACAAAGTTGACGTTTGGTGGCTAAGGCAACACGAAAAAGTGTTAAACCTAAACTTTGTAGAGGGAATTCGTCGTGCTGACAGAGATAATACCATTGACGTTTTCGTTTCTGACGATTATATGGACGTGCTTGCTGATGGTATTTGGCAAAACTTCTTTGCAGTAAAGCCAGAGCCACTAACTCGTGAAGAAAAACGTGAATGGCTTGATAAATTAGATGGCGTTGCCCTTGGTTCTGATGCATTTTTTCCATTTGGCGACAACATTGAACGTGCACACCGTAGTGGTGTTTCCTTTATCGCACAACCTGGTGGCTCAATTCGTGATGACAATGTAATTGAAACCTGCGATAAGTACAACATGGCAATGGCATTTACAGGAATTCGCTTATTTCATCACTAGACATGCAATATGTGGGCTTTTACAAGTCGCAGAAGCAGTGAAAGCGTAGCTTGAGCGAAATTTTCTATCATTATAAGCAAGGAGTGATACTATGTTTTTGCCCAGACCACTTGAAGGTATGCTTGTTGGCTTTATTTTGTTTTTAATGTGGTACCCTTTTAGCTTTAAAAAGAATAAGTTTTTTCGTAACCTATGTATCGCAAGTTTGTTTGTCTATGTGGGTGCAATTGTATCGTTGACTATGATTTATGCTCCACCTTGGAACTGGAACATTTCAGCAAATGGAACAACTTATGCACTATCAAGTGTTAAATTAACCCCCTTCGAGTCTTCAATTATAATTTTTCAAAACTGTAAAAACATGGGTAACTATCGTGATTTCATTTGGTTAATTGGTGGAAACACCATTATGCTTATGCCTCTTGGAATTCTTGTGCCTCTTATTAGTAAAAAGTATGGGCTATTCAGAATATCCCTGCTTGCAATGGCAGTTTCGCTTGGCATAGAGCTGATGCAGCTTGGTTCAAACATATTGCTTGGTACTGTTTTGCGAACTGTAGAAATTGATGACTTTATCCAAAATACCGTTGGTTGTATCATTGCCTATCTTATTTTTGCACTTTTTAGGGAGCTATACGACGCATTGTTCCAAAAAAGTAATTGTAGTAAATATAATATCTAAAGGAGAAAACCTATGAATATTTTAGTCGTTGGTGGCGGAGGTCGTGAACACGCCATAATTAAAAAACTCAAGGAGAGTAACCGAGTTGAAAAAATCTATGCCGCACCTGGCAACGGCGGAATTTGCGCTGACGCTATCTGCGTAAATATAAAGGCTTCGGACATTTTTATGATGGTCGAGTTTGCAAAATCAAAAGCGATTGACTTTTGTGTTGTTGCCCCAGACGATCCTCTTGTTTTGGGCATGGTTGACGCTATGAATGCTGCTGGTATCAAGACGTTTGGCCCTAACAAGGCGGCCGCAGTACTTGAGGGTAGTAAGGTTTTTTCAAAGGATTTAATGAAAAAATACAACATTCCTACCGCTGGTTACGAGGTCTTTTCAAATGCCGAGGATGCTATTGCCTTTGTGAAAAACCAAAACAGCTATCCTACAGTTATAAAAGCTGACGGGTTGGCTCTTGGCAAGGGTGTTATCATCGCTGAGGACTTTGAGGCTGCAAAAGATGGTATTACCTCCATTATGGAGGATAAAATCTTTGGCGCTAGTGGAAACAACATTGTAATCGAGGAGTTTTTAACAGGACCTGAGGTTTCAGTTTTATCCTTTTGTGACTCACATACAATTGTTCCTATGGTTTCTGCTATGGATCACAAGCGTGCATTAGAGGATGACAAGGGGTTAAATACTGGTGGAATGGGGACTATTGCTCCAAACCCTTTTTTCACAAAGGAAATTTATGACGAATGTATGGAAACAATCTTTAAACCTACTATGGAAGCAATGAATGCCGAAGGACGCCCTTTCAATGGTTGTATCTTCTTTGGGCTGATGATTACCCCTAACGGCACAAAGGTGATTGAATATAACTGCCGTTTGGGCGACCCTGAAACCCAAGTGGTTTTGCCACTGCTAAAAACTGATTTGCTCCAAATATTTGAGGCTTGCTATGAAGAGAAACTGAACCAAATTGAAATTGAGTTTGACGATAAATCTGCGGCTTGCGTAATTATGGCAAGTGGAGGTTACCCTCAAAGCTATGAAAATGGAAAAGTGATAGAGGGTCTTGACAAAAATGGACAAACTAATCTTGCAACCATTTATCATTCTGGAACTAGACATGATGACGATGAATTTCTTACTGCCGGTGGACGAGTGCTTGGAGTCACTGCATTGGGTGATAGCCTAAGCAACGCACTAGACAATGCCTACAAGGCTGTTGAGAGTATTCACTTTGAAGATGCACATTACAGGGTAGATATCGGCAAGAAAGCACTATAGAATATACAAGCGCAAAGGCACGCATCTCTTACAGAGATGCGTGCCTTTTTTATATTGACAGCTAAATCTGACTATTCATTAAAAAAGCCTAACTTTGTCATATAATCTGTGAAATGACCTGTTACAATTTTCGCCCCATCATAATTCATATGCACGCCATCAAAGAAGTGCTTGTTAGCGTCAATGCCTACTTCATCATACAACACATTGTAATCAATAAATGGTATGTTATTTTCATTTGCAATCAGCTCTACTGTATTATAAATCTTTTTAAGCTCTGCATTTGCGTTACATGGTGCACCTACAAGCATAAGCTGTATTCCCTCATCCTTAGCAAGTTCAATAATTTTATTCAAATTTTCCTCTGTTTTTGCAAAAAGCGGAGTGTTCTCTTTGACATTAGCAAGGTCGGTTGGTGTACCCCCAGCANNCCTTTATAATACTTAGTGCCGAAATCCTCAGGTGTAAGCTTGTCCCATTTTGAATGATACTTGACCAATGGGAAGTAATAAGTGAAATGATCCTCTTTATCCACACTCACTTCTAGCATTTCATTTCTGTTTTTGGAATTCTTCAATGGCTCAAAAGCGGAACGGTTTGTAGGCTCATTTGAATATTCCTCATCATATTTCGCACCAAGCACCTCTAGCACCATTACCTTAGGAGATTGATATTTCAACGCTTCCTTCATGTAATGATAGGTAATCCACAAGGGTTGTTGCTGTGTACCATATGTGTATCCACTAAGCCCCGTTTTTTCTTCAACGACCTGTGGGTCAAAAGTACAAAAAGCATGGCTTGAACCAAAAAACATCACATCCATAGAGTCCTTAGGTTCGTTTGCAAACCCTACTATTTTGCTTGTCATGCCCCATGGTGGAAAAAACTCCTTGCGTTTCAACCATTGCGTCAAAGACGCAAGCAACAAGATAAGCAAAAGTAAAAATGCTACTACCTTAATAATGATTACTTTCTTACTCAAACTATCAATCCTTTCACTGGTATGGATTATTTAAAATTGCAGATAGATAAACTGCTTGCTGTCAAATCCGGGTCCATAAATTCCAAATATGATTACAGCTGTAAGTGCTCCAAAATAAATTAACCATCGAAACCATAAGTCTTGTTTTGCAAGTTTTTCTCTAATAGAAAATTTGGTTTGCAAATAGCTTATGAGGAGCAAGATGAAAACACATAATATAAGAAGATTAAAATTAGCCGCATTCAATCCTAAAGTATGTAGTGTTTCTAGGATTGGTGTACTTTGCTGATAGGGAAATTCTATTGATTTAATCATATTAAATGCTATGGTAAGACTATCTGCCCTAAAGAAAATCCATGCAAAATTTACTAGAAAAAAAGTGAATAAAGTTTTAAACAGCTTGTGGCTAAATGTGTTGACATCTATCTTGAACAGCTTGATTGTTTTNNTCTTAGAGGCATTAGCATTGCACCGACAATTTGATATAGTCCATGTAACATACCCCATGCTATGTAATGAAGTCCTGTACCATGCCACAATCCACTTACAAAGAAAACTATCATAATATTTATATATTTTCTAAACACGCCTTTTCTACTTCCACCAAGCGGAATATAGAGGTAATCTCGAAGCCACGAGCTTAGAGAGATGTGCCACCTACGCCAAAAATCTTGGATTGAGGTTGCAAAATATGGTTTGTTGAAGTTAGGTGCAAGCTTTATTCCGAGTACCTGTGCCCCACCCGTCACAATATCAACACAACCTGAAAAGTCAGTATACAGTTGCAATGCATAAAATACACTTGCAACAATAATTACAAACCCCGAATATTTCGGAGAGTTTCCAAATACCTCATTGACTAAAATGGCGGCACGGTCGGCAATCACCATTTTTTTGAAGTATCCCCAAAGCATTAGCTGTAACCCAAACTTAGTCTGAACATAGTCAAACTTATGCCCTGAAAAAAGCTGGTCACCAAGCGCGTCATAACGTGCAATCGGGCCTTGCAATATCTGTGGAAAAAACGAGACAAACAGCATATACTTTGCAAAGTTATCCTCTGGTTTATATTTTCCACGATAGATATCAACACAGTAACCAATCACCTGTAACGTATAAAACGATATTCCTAACGGTAAAATCAGATCAAACGTTCTAATATGAAAGTCCGAACCAATCATATTGGATAGCGTTGATGTCATACTCGCAAAATAATTGAAGAACTTTAAAAACGTCAGTACTCCGACGTTTAGCAAGAGGGTAGCCGCCATCACAAAACGCTTTTGCATTACAAGTTTTTTACTACCGTTGTTTTCATCTGTGGCTATTTTTTCATTGAGCCTATGTAAAGCTTTAGCTGCATAAAACGTGGTTGTGATACTCATTAATAAAAATATGAAAAATCTAATGTCTGATGATAAATAAAAAACCAAACTTCCAGTTAACAGAATTAGCCATTGAAACTTTTTTGGTATACAATAGTAGACTACCGACAATATAATAAAAAATGCAATAAAATAAAGCGATATAATATTTAACACAATACCCCACCTAAATGTTATTTTTGATAAAGCCAAAATTATTTGTATTAAAACTGTCTGTGGTGAGCCATTTGCAAAACCACAGGGCATTTAGAATTTAATAAAATAGGAACCATTTTATTAAAATACATTATACCAAAAATACTTACATATTCCAACAGTTTTTTACAATAGATATCAAAACTCCAGCCCAAAAGAGCCGGAGTTTTAATATTTATCATTATTCATTTAATGAGTTCTTATACAATGCTATTTGCATACCACTTTTTGCCCTTAAATCTGATTGCAAAGAAAACGGATCTTGCAACCCATTCAACACCCATACTAACCCATACACCATGGACACCCATGCCCAAGTTCATTGCAAGGATATATCCAAGTCCTACTCTGAACACCCACATACTAATCATACAAACAATAGAAGTGTAGTTTGCGTCCCCTGCAGCACGGAGCGTTGATGGCATAACATATGACATGGACCAAAAGAATGGAATTGGTATAATACCTATTAGAATTAAGTCTTTGATGATTACTAACGCATCCGGATGAGGAGCATATAGCCCTAATATTACCGGCATTAGTGGATAAAGAATGGTAGTTGTTATTATCATTACAACTGTACCTATCTCAACCATTCTCTTGCCATATTTTTTGGCAAGTGCAATATCTCCCGCACCAATACACTGCCCAACCACCGTTATTGCAAGGGTTCCAACTGAAAACCCTGTGCCATAAATCAAGTTAGAAGCAGACGCCGCAATCGTATTTGCCGCTACACTGATTGTGCCTAACTGTACAATATACATTTGGGCTGCCAATGCGCCCAAATTTAAGAAAATTTGCTCTACAGCGAAAGGAACACCCAACTTAATAATAGATTTTTGGAGTTTCCAATCCCACAAGAAAAAGTCACCCATGCGAAACGTAATGATACTCTTTGGGCTTAGAACTATGTAAAGTGCAATTACGCCACCAACAAGCCTTGCAATAATAAATGCCAATGATGTTCCCAATATGTCAAGTTCTAGCACGTTGATAAATAACAAACTTGCAAATAAATGTACACCGTTGATAATAACAGTCAAGCGAAGACAGGTCTTTGTGTCACCTATACCACGCAAAACGGAAAATATTCCGTTGTAAATAGCAAAAGGCAATAGCGATATGCAAAAGCCTTGCAAATAGTCGCTAGCTTTATCCTTTATAATTTGCTCAGCCCCACCAAAAGCCATGTTGACAACAGGGTCAGCAAAAACAAAGAGTATCAATGCAGTTATAGCACCGACCAAAAATGTAATCATTACAACCTGGGCCGAAGATCTCTTCATAGTGAGCTCGTCACCCTTGCCCTTAAATTGAGCAACAATGACTGTACCACCAGCAGAAGTAGCAAACAACAAACTTGCGGCAATCATTGTAATTGGGTTCATTAAACCTACCGCAGTGACTGATTCCTGACTTGATGCACTAATCATTGCATTGGTAAGCATGCTAATAAAAAATATAAAAAACTGGTCAATGATAAGTGGACCTAGCATTGAAAATATTTGACGATATGAAAACATCGAACTACTATAACGATTAGATAAAAACCTATCAAACCTTGTGTTAGGCTTTATCAATGTAATGCCTTTAAAATACTTCATTATTCTATCTCTACTATCCTTTTAATTTATTTATTCATTCATCTCTTAATTATAGTTGTAACCAATACAAAAGTAAAGATGTTTTACAAATAAATATAATTCCAAATCCTTTAAAATAACATGAACGCAATTGTGCTTATTATCATAAGATGTAATGTTATTACAGTTTTCAAACAGAACTTTTAAAAAAGCTAATAAAGGAGTAGTAATATGCTTCAAAATAAAACTATTTTGGTTGCTGGCGGAGATTTGAGAAATGTACATCTTGCAAAGCTCTTGTCGGTTTACAACACAGTCTATACCATTGGTCTTGAAAAGGCAGAGGGGTTGGCTGATAAGTCGACTTCAATTCAATTTTTAGTGGATAATGACATTGTTCTTGACTACATAATCTTTCCAATGCCTTTTGGTAGTGACGAGGGAAATGTTAACACACCATTTAGCAATGACATTCTTAAAATAGAGGATATCCTTTCCATTGCAACTGCAAAAACCCATATACTGGGTGGAAAACTCTCTGATGCACTAAGGCAAAGGCTTGAAATGATGAGACTTTCCTATACCGACTATCTATTGCGTGATGAGCTTGCTATTTTAAACGCTGTGCCCACCGCAGAGGGTGCAATCCAAATCGCAATGGAGGAGCTTCCTCTGACAATGTATGGGCTTAACGTACTGATTGTGGGTTATGGGCGAATATCCAAAGTGCTATCTCGTATGCTTAGTTGCATGGGGGCAAAGGTTACAGTTTCTGCAAGAAAGTTTTCTGACATTGCGTGGATTGAAGTCAACGGATTTACGTCTATCCACACAAGCGACCTCTGTGATGTAATTGCGGATAGTCAACTTATCTTCAACACCGTTCCTGCTACTGTACTTGATGAATCCTTGCTTTCTAAGGTAAAAAAAGACTGTTTATTAATTGACCTAGCATCAAAACCAGGCGGAGTAGACTTTGAAACAGCTAAGAAGCTTGGTCTTAAAACAATATGGGCGCTATCTCTTCCCGGTAAAGTTGCGCCAATCAGCGCTGGCAAAATAATCTATGATACAATTCAANNCAAAATATTGAAAGCGAAAGGAGGTATAGCCTTGAATAAAATAAAGTTAGGCTTTGCACTCTGTGGCTCATTTTGTACATTTGACACAAACCTCAAGCTTATGCAAAAGTTAGTTGACGATGGATATGATATTGTTCCAATTATGTCATACAACGCTTCGAGCTTTGACACTCGCTTTGGCACCGCAAAAGACCATATCGAAAAAATTGAAGCCATTTGTGGCAAAAAAGTTATCAAAACCATTCAAGATGCTGAGCCAATCGGACCTATGAAAATGACCGATATCATGCTTGTTTCTCCGTGCACAGGCAATACCCTTGCAAAGCTTGCAAATTCAATCGTGGATACACCAGTCACTATGGCAGTTAAGTCGCATCTGCGAAACAATTTGCCTGTTGTAATTGCAGTTTCAACAAACGATGCACTAAGTGGTTGCGCAAAAAACATTGCTAACCTTGAAAACTATAGAAACTACTATTTTGTACCTATGGGTCAAGATAATCATATGCAAAAACAAAGTTCCATGGTTGCAAAGTTTGAACTTGCACCCCTAGCTTTAACATATGCACAAAAAGGTATTCAGCTCCAACCATTAATGCTAACACCCTATACTCCAAACGATTAATCTTCAGCAAAGACACAAACGAGATAAATTATCTCGTTTGTTCTTTCATATATATAAAAAAAGCACTGCTAAAATTTAGCCGTGCTTTTTTTATGATAATTAAATTATTCTACGTTTTCTTCAATATATCTTACTATGTCGCCAACAGTTTTCATGTTTACAACCTGCTCATCTGGAACTTCAATATCAAATTCCTCTTCAAGTGACATAACAATGTCTGCAACGTCAAGTGAGTCTGCGCCTAGGTCATCACCGATTAACGCTCCCATAGTTACAGTATCCTCATCCGCATCAAGTTGGTCAACAAGTATAGCTTTAATTTTATCAAATACCACGAAAATACCTCCTTTAGTGTTTCTTTTGTATATATTATACCATGCGTGAATCCTTATTCAAGACAAGGCGTATAATATCAAATTTTCTAAAAATTGGCTATTCTTCAAATTCGCCAATTTTTCTAAATTTATTATATCTATTTTCTATCAATAATGCAACATCTTTTTGCATTAAATTTTTTAATGCTGCCTCCATATAATGGGAAATGTTTTCTGCGGTCAGTTGGTGATTGTTATGGGCACCCCCAGCAGGCTCATTTATTATATAATCACATATAGAAAGTTCCACCAAATCCTCTGCTGTAATCTTCAATCTGTTCGCGGCTTCCTTCTCTCTACTTGCATCTTTCCAAAGGATACTAGCAAAGCCTCGTGGCGAGATTACAGAATAAACTGCATTTTCAAGCATAGCAAGCTCATCACAAATACCTAGCCCCAAAGCGCCACCAGATCCACCCTCGCCCAGTACAATTGAAATGATAGGGGTTTTTAGCTTACTTAGCTCAAACAGGTTTCTAGCAATAGCCTCACCCTGTCCTCGTTCTTCTGCCGCAATCCCACAAAATGCACCAGGGGTATCAATGAAAAATACCACTGGACGGTTAAACTTTTCAGCTTGTTTTGCAAGTCTTAGCGCCTTTCGATATCCCTCAGGATGTGGCATTGCAAAATTTGAGCGTTTGTTTTCCTCAATATTTTTGCCCTTTACCTGAGCAATAACGGTAATCGGTATTCCACGAAAATTTGCAATACCACCAATTATAGCATGATCATCCCCATAAAGTCTATCCCCATGCATTTCACAAAACTCATGAAACAAAAGTGGTATATAATCGTTTATAGTTGGTCTTTCCTTGTGACGTATAATATCCAAACGATCTGAGGCTATTAATCCTTTAGTTTCTTTCATTGAACAGCCTCCTTTGTATGAAGCCTAATCAGCCTTGAAAGGGTTCTTCTCATATCTTTTCGATTGACAATCATATCTACAAATCCATGCTCTAGTAAAAATTCTGCTGATTGAAAGTCATCTGGAAGATGTTGCTTTATTGTACTCTCTATTACACGCCTACCAGCAAAGCCTATGAGCACCTTTGGCTCTGCAATGATGATATCACCAAGTGACGCAAACGACGCTGTAACACCCCCTGTAGTTGGGTCTGTAAGCACAGTAATATAAAGCAACCCTTTTTCACCATGACGAGCAGCAGATGCGGATGTTTTTGCCATTTGCATAAGAGAAACGATGCCCTCTTGCATTCTTGCTCCACCAGAAGCTGTAAATATTATAATAGGCAAGTTTTTTTTAGTTGCAGCTTCAAACGCACGAGTAATTTTTTCCCCCACAACACTTCCCATTGAGCCCATCATAAAATGCGAATCCATAACAGCAATGACACAATGTTTATTTCTAATGTAACATTCACCAGTCACAACTGCATCTTTAAGCTTTGTTCGGGCGGTCAAATCTTTTATCTTTTGCTCATAGCCATCAAACTCAATAGGATTTTTGCTTGTCATATTTTCATCATATTCTATAAAAGTTCCTTGATCAATTGTCATGTTAAGACGTTCCTGCGCCGTTAGTCTTGCATGATAACTGCATTCACTGCAAACTTTAGACCCGCCAACAAAATCGTCCATAAACATAACGTTATTACATCTAGGACATTTAAACAAAAGATCGCTCGGAATTGAAACCTTAGCCTTCTTATCAACCTTGTTATCATTTTCCGCACGAAACTTTACTACCTTAAACAAATCCTCTAGCATATAAATTCACCCTCTTTAAATTGGTATGATATCAGTTATTTTTGCTTTATTAGGTTTGACCTTCCAAGATACCCAATGTCATAGGTTGCATTTTCAAAGTTTTTATCTCTGATAAGGCTTAGTTGAAAATCAATATTTGTGTCAACACCCTCAACCAAAAATTCTGCCAAAGCCCATTTCATCTTGCGAATAGCCTCTTGCCTTGTTGGTGCATAGACAATCAGTTTGGCAATCATACTGTCATAGTGTGGTGTGATTTCATAGCCTTGATATACAGCACTATCAATCCTAACCCCCGGACCTCCCGGCATATGCAGGGCTCTAATCTTTCCGGGTGACGGTCTAAAGTTAAATTCTGGGTTTTCAGCATTAATTCTGCACTCAATTGAGTGACCTTTTAGGATAACATCAGATTGACTAATTGTCAATTTTTGTCCATCTGCAATTAATATTTGCTGTCTTACAATGTCAATTCCAGTGACAAATTCGGTAACTGGATGTTCTACCTGAATTCGTGTGTTCATTTCCATAAAGTAAAAACTGTTGTCAGCTGCAAGCAAAAACTCAACAGTTCCGGCATTTTTATAATTGCAGGCTTTTGCAGCTTTTATGGCAGCATCGCCCATTTTTTCACGCAACTCGGGAGTCATAACCGGACAAGGGGATTCCTCAAGCACCTTTTGATTTCTGCGTTGCATGGAGCAATCACGCTCGCCTAGGTGAATGACATTTCCAAAAGAATCGGCTAAAATTTGAATTTCAACATGGCGTGGGTCTATGATGAATTTTTCTATGTAGACTTCATCATTTGCAAAAAATAACAATGCCTCCTGTTTGGCTGAGTTCATAGCTCCCTCTAGCTCATTTTGACTATTCACTAGTCGGATACCACGTCCACCACCGCCAGCAGATGCCTTTATCATAATTGGATAGCCAATTTCTTTGGCAATTATTTTTGCTTCGTCTATGTTTTTAACAATTCCATCAGAGCCTGGAACGACGGGCACTCCTGCATTTTTCATTGTTATTTTGGCAGTTGCTTTGTCTCCCATTAAATCGATTGACTCAGCGTTAGGTCCAATGAATTCAACGCCACATTTTTTGCAATTTCTCGCAAATGCAGAATTTTCAGACAAAAATCCAAAACCAGGGTGAACTGCCTGTGCCCCTGTAAGTTCACAAGCTGCAAGGATTGATTTTACATTCAAATAGCTATCCTTTGTTTTTGCTGGGCCAATGCAGATTGCTTCATCCGCAATTTCAGCATGTAGTGCTCCTCGATCTGCTTCAGAAAAAACTGCAACAGTTCTAATGCCAAGCTCACGACAAGCTCTGATTACACGCACGGCAATTTCCCCACGATTGGCAATCAATATTTTATTAAACAAGTGTTCTTCACTCCTCTATGGATATGATATATACTTTTTTGTTAAGGTGACCCTCTATTCACTAAGTGCAAATTTAATTTCAGCAGTTACAATACGCTTATCATTGAGAGTAGCGACTGCACTACCTATTCCAATAGAGCCTCTTACCTTAATGATTTCAACTTCAAGTCTAAGCGTATCGCCAGGGAAAGCCATACCTCTAAATTTAGCTTTGTCAATTCCAGCTAAATATCCAATCTTGCCCTTGTTTTCAGGCAAGCAAAGCATACAAACTGCACCAGCTTGTGCAAGCATCTCTATGGTTAGAACACCTGGTTGGACTGGTTTTTCTGGAAAATGTCCCTTAAACCAAAACTCATCCTCTTTTAAATGTTTGGTTGCAACCACACGAACGCCTGGTTCCATCTCGATGATTTCATCTATGAGCAAAAACGGATCACGATGAGGAATAATTTCTTTGATTTGTTCTTGATTTAACAGTGCCATTTTGTACTCCCTTCACACATGAGTATACTACTTAATTATCATGATTGGTTGATTATATTCAACGCCCTGTGCATTATCGACCAAAATTTCTAAAATTTCACCATCAAAGTCGCTTTGAATTTCATTCATCAGTTTCATTGACTCAATCACAAATAAAATATCGCCTTTTTTAACCTTCGAGCCTACCGTTACAAATGGTGGCTTATCAGGTGAAACTGCCGCATAAAACGTGCCAACAATTGGGGATTTCATAATGTTTCCGCAAGGTTCAGGTTTCGACTCTGGAATGTTTATTTCAACTGAAGTTCCAATTGATTGTGCAACCGGTGGTTGCGCAACTCCTTGTGTAGCCGTTTGCATTACCACTTTCTCTACTTTTTTTCCACATATTTTAATTTTAAAGTCGCCATCTTCAATGCAAAGTTCACCCAAATTTGTGCTAGCAACTTTATCCAAAAGCTGGTTTATCTCTTCAAGAGTTAGTTTTAAATTAGCCATAAATTTTCTCTCCTCTAATCAGTGTATTTTTTAAAACAAATACTTGCATTATGGCCACCAAAACCTAAGGAATTAGAAATTACATAGGTAATGTCTTGTTTGCGTGACCCCTCAGTTACATAGTCAAGGTCACAATCCTCATCAGCAACTAAAAATCCGACAGTTGCAGGAATGACACCTTCCTCTAATGCTTTTGCACACACCATAGCTTCAATCGCACCAGCCGCACCCAACAGATGCCCTGTCATTGATTTTGTTGAGCTTATTGCAAGCTTTCTTGCATGCTCGCCAAACGCTTTTTTGATTGCTATCGTTTCATATTTATCGTTTAATCCAGTTGACGTTCCATGAGCATTAATATAATCAACCTTATTAGCAGAAATTTCTGCTTCATTGTAGGCTAGCTCCATTGCTTTGGCAGCCCCCGTGCCCTCTGGGTCTGGACTTGTCATGTGATAGCCATCACCGGTTGCACCATAGCCTACGATTTCAGCATAGATATGCGCACCTCTTGCCTTTGCGTGCTCAAGCTCCTCAATTACAAGGACTGCACCTCCCTCTCCCATTACAAAGCCACTACGCTCTTTGTCAAAAGGGATTGATGCTCTATTTATATCTTCTGCATGGGTAAGTGCTTTCATATTATCAAATCCTGCAAGGGCAAACTCGGTAATCGCTGCCTCTGAGCCTCCTGCAACACAAGCGTCAATATATCCATGTTTGATATTTCTAAATGCTTCGCCAATTGCGTGTGACGACGTTGCACAAGCCGTTACAGGCGCAAAGTTGACACCCTTAAAGTTATATTTTATCGAGATTGATCCCGCCGCCATATTGCTAATCATCATAGGAATAAAGAAAACCGAAACCCGATTCCCACCCTTTTCAATCAAATTCAGATGTTCTTTTTCTATGCTGTGAAGTCCACCAATACCACTGCCTACAATAACACCAACACGGAATGGGTCAAGGTCTTCAAACTCTGTGCCACAATCTTTAATTGCGTCGGTCGCCGCCGCTATTGCAAATTGAGTATAACGGTCGGTACGTCTAAGCTCTTTTTTATCAAAATATTTGAGTGGGTCAAAGTTTTTAGCCTCGGCTGCGAGCTTAACTTCACAATTTGATACATCAAAGCTTTCTATTGGGGAAATTCCATGACGTCCATTTTTAATGTTATCCCAGAATTCATCCTTACTTGTTCCAATAGAAGATATTGATCCCATACCAGTGATTACTACTCTTTTCATACTTACCTCCTGAGTTTAATAATAACTTTACTACTTAGTATAATGAATTATGTCGGCTTAAACCCAGCTACATTGACAAACCACCGTCAATGACAATGACTTGTGCAGTTATATAGCCTGCATCTTCTGACGCAAGGAAGGAAACAGTTGATGCAATCTCTGAAGTCTTTCCAAAGCGTTTCAATGCAATTTGTGATAGTATGTTCTCTTTTACTTTTTCATCTAAAACATCTGTCATTGGAGTTTCAATAAATCCCGGTGCAATTGCGTTTACTGTAATGTTTCTAGAACCTAGTTCCTTTGCTGCGGATAACGTCATTCCGATCATTCCAGCCTTTGAGGCAGAATAGTTAAATTGACCTGCATTGCCATAAAGTCCAGCAACGGAGGACACATTTATAATACGTCCTGAGCGTTGTTTCATCATAATTGGAGTAATATGTCTTGTCATATTAAACACACTCTTATAATTTACATTTGTAACGGTATCAAATTGTTCTTCGGTCATACGTGCAATCAAACCATCTTTTGTGATTCCTGCATTGTTAACCAAGACATCAATCGTACCAAAACGTTCTTTTACTGCTTTTACCATCATGTCACATTCTTCAAAACTAGAAACATCAGCGATAAAACATTCAGCTGACACACCAAATTCTTCACAAGCAGTTTTCACTTCCAAGCCTCGACCTGAAGCATCTATTTCAGAGCGGCAGTTGATTGCGATGTTAAATCCGTCTTTGGCAAGTCGTATTGCAATACAAGCGCCAATTCCTTGGGATGCCCCTGTAATTAATGCCGTCTTATTCAAATTTAACACCCCTTATCTTTTCAGATCTAGTCATTAGTTGTTTTGCATCTTCCATAATTTCATTTATCATTTCAGAGGCAGTTTGCTCTTTGTTTACCATACCTGCAATCTGCCCAGCCATAAAGCTGCCTTTTTCATCGTCGCCATCTTTTACAGCAATCCTCAAAGAACCAGCTCCAAGCTTTTCAAACTCCTCTAATGAAATACCCTCTTTTTCAGCATTCAGCATCATTCTGGCATTCTTATTTTTAAGGGTACGCACAGGATGACCCGTGAACGCACCTGTAATTACTGTGCTTGTATCTTTTGCCTCAATAACATTATCTTTAAACGCTTGGCTAATTTCACACTCTTTGGCAACCAAAAAGCGTGTTCCAATCTGAACGCCCTGTGCACCTAGCATAAATGCGGCCGCAACACCTCGCCCGTCAGCAATTCACCCAGCAGCGATAACTGGAATGCTTACTGCATCGACAACCTGTGGTACTAGCGCCATTGTTGTAAGCGACCCAATATGTCCACCGGCTTCCATTCCTTCACAAACCACAGCATCTGCACCTGCACGCTCCATTCTTTTAGCAAGCGCAACACTTGGAACAACAGGAATTACTTTAATTCCTGCCTCTTTCAGCGCAGGGATATAGATAGCTGGATTGCCAGCACCGGTAGTAACTACCGCCACCTTTTCTTCAATGCAGAGGTTGATTAAATCTTCAGCAAAAGGGCTCATCAGCATAATGTTAACACCAAAAGGCTTTGACGTTAATTCTTTGGCACGTTTTATTTCAGCTCGTATCACGTCAGCAGGAGCACCGCCACCAGCGATAAGTCCACATCCACCTGCATTTGAAACGGCAGCCGCAAGACTTGCTGTCGCAACCCAAGCCATACCGCCTTGTATAATAGGATATTGAATTCCCAACAATTCTGTAATCTGCGTACTCATACTATTTCCTCCTATAAAAAGAGCAACTAAACTTTGGTATGTATACCTACCACTCAATTATAGCCGCTCCATATGTTAATCCAGCACCAAAACCTACCACACAAATTTTGTCACCAGTTTTTATCTTGCCCATTTTTAACGCTTCATTAATCCCAATTGGNNAAAGCACTCGACATATTTCCGTATTTGTGTATATTTACAAAAAACTTTTCCATAGGAAGTTTCAAGTTCTTTGCAGCAGTTTCAACAATTCTTATATTTGCCTGATGAGGTACAATTAGTGTAATCTCTTCTGGGGTAATGTTTGCTTTTTCGCAAGCCTTTATCACAGCTTGAGGCATCACCTTTGTTGCAAATTTATAGACTTCTCTGCCATCCATATAAAGTGAATGACCATCACTATCTACAAAACCGTCTGAAAGTCTGTCAAAAGGCTGTTCCATAAATGGATTAGGCGGAGGAATTCCTCTGCCAAATAGCTTTGAAACCCCACTTGCATCTCCACCCAAAATACAGGTAAAAAGTTTATCTGATTTCGTCACGACACAAGCACCTGCACCGTCACCAAATAAAACACAGGTAGAGCGGTCTGTATAATCTGTTACTTTTGAAAGCATCTCACTCGACACAATCAAAATATTTTTATATTCATCATCAAAAAGGTATCTTCTTGCTATATCAAGTGCATATACAAAACCTGCACAAGCACAGTTTACATCCATACATACTGCATTCGTTGCACCAATTTCATTCGCAACCAAACAAGCTGTTGAAGGCGTACTATAATCGGCGGTTACCGTAGACACGATAATCATATCAATATCATCAGCAGACAACTTTGCATTTTCTATTGCCTCTTTAGCGGCAAACCCACCCATTTGAAAGGTAGTTACATCAGTTGCAATATGCCTAGTTTTTATACCAGTCCTAGATGTTATCCATTCATCATTCGTATCAACTATTTTTGCAAAGTCGTCATTTGTGACAACTGTATTTGGAACGTACATTCCTGTACCTATTATGGAAACACCCAACATTGACACCTCCTATTTTATATACGCCATAATAACTATCAAAACAAAACTTGAAAGGCAAATTATGTTATGATATACTGTTTTTATTATTTCGTATGCTACATGCAACTTTATCATTTATTTCTACAGTTTAAAGGTTTTGTGAAAGGTTGTCAATAAAATGCAACTTTGTTCATACAGATTTAACAGAAAATAAACAAATTATTACCGAAAACAAGGAGTGTAACTATGTCAAAAACAGCAATATTATTTTCGGGTCAATCCTCTCAATATCAAGGAATGGGCAGTGAATTGCTCACTCTTTTTCCAGATTTAGAATATATTTTTACGGTCGGAAGTGACATTCTAGGCTTTGATCTAAAAAAGACTTGCTTTGACGAAAGTGATGAGTATTTAGCTAAAACTGAAATTGCACAACCTGCAATTTTTGCTATCTCAATTCTAGCTTATGAGGCGGTAAAAAGGCTAGGCATAGTTATTGATATGGTCGCTGGGCACTCTTTGGGCGAGTATGCTGCAATGGTTTGTAGCGGTATGCTCTCCCTAGAAAATGGCTTTCAAATTATCAAGGCTCGCGCGAATGCTATGGGCAAATGTGCGAAGGAACAAGATTCTGCAATGTGTGCAGTTCTTGGAATGCCTGCTGACAAAATTTTTAGCGTGTGCGAAAGTGTTGACGGCTATGTTATACCCGTAAATTATAATTCACCAGCACAAACCGTAATTGCGGGCGAAACTAGAGCAGTAGAGTCCGCAATGGCAATATTCACCGAAATGGGTAAACGTGTGGTAAAGCTTAATGTAAGTGCTGCATTCCACTCCAAACTCATGCAGAGTGGCGCTGACGAGTTCATGTCTAGTATTCGCAAGTTTGAGTTTGCTACTCCAAACGTAGACTTTTACTCAAACGTCTATGGAAGAAAGTTAGATGATTTTTCAGATATGGTTTTCTATTTGGGTAAGCATTTGGTTTCCCCAGTTTTATTTGTCGATGAGCTTAATGCAATGCAAGCGGCTGGTGCAAATAGATTTATTGAATGCGGCCCAAACAAAGTATTAACAGGGTTAGTGAAGAAAACGTTAAAAGACGTCACAGCATTTAACGTTGAAAACGAAAAAACCTTCCTTAAATTAAAGGAAAGTTTGTAATAATTTTTTTCAGTTTTAAAGACACGAAAAGTTCTTAACAAAAAGACAAAGGCTTTGTTGAAAGGTTCCACCCTTTAACAAAGCCTATTATTATTTATTTTTAGCAACATTGATACGATTTAACGCACGTTTTAGTTTTAGATTTGCGATCTCAACAGTATGCAACTCGGTCGGATTTTTGATATATCCTTTTGCTCTGTCAGCAGCACGCTCTGCGCGTTCCACGTCAATCTCTTCAATCCACTCACAAGTATTGGTCAAAATAGTGGTTTTCTCCTTGTCAACCTTTATCATTCCACCTCCGACTGCGGCAAGTTTACTTTTATCACCAAACACAATCTTCATCGCGCCAATATCAAGGGGAGCAACATAGTTTGAATGATTGCTAAGTATTCCGACGTCTCCACTGGTTGTGCGAACGATAATACTAGTTACCTCATCGTCAAACAACACCTTGCTCGGAGTTACCACTGTTAGCTTAAATGTTGACATTAGGTTTCACCTCCAAAGCAGGCTAAGCCTGCTTATATATCGCACACATGGTTTATATTCAAGTTTAAATTCCATGCCTGCGTTGTTAGTTTTATTTTTAAAGGATTATAGTCCAGCCTTTGCTTTTTCAATTACTTCATCAATTGAACCAACAAATAAAAATGCTGATTCAGGTAAGTTATCATGTTTACCCTCGATAATTTCTTTAAATCCTCTAACTGTTTCAGCAAGAGGTACGTATTTACCGGCAATTCCTGTAAATTGCTCTGCTACAGTAAACGGTTGTGATAGGAAGTTTTGTATTCTTCTAGCTCTTGCTACGGTAGTCTTATCTTCGTCAGAAAGCTCATCCATACCCAAAATTGCAATGATATCTTGAAGTTCTTTATAACGTTGCAGAATTTTTTGCACTTTTCTTGCGATATCATAATGCTCCTCACCAACAACCGCAGGTGATAGCATTCTTGAATCGGAATCGAGTGGGTCAACTGCTGGATAGATACCAAGTGAGGAAATTGTTCTTGATAAAACTGTAGTCGCATCAAGATGGGCGAAGGTTGTTGCCGGTGCTGGGTCAGTAAGGTCATCCGCTGGCACATATACGGCTTGAACTGATGTAATAGAGCCACGCTTTGTGGACGTAATTCTCTCTTGAAGTGCACCCATCTCAGTAGCTAGCGTTGGTTGATATCCAACTGCTGACGGCATACGACCAAGAAGTGCTGAAACTTCAGAGCCAGCTTGTGTAAATCTAAAAATATTATCAATAAACAGTAGCACGTCTTGACCCATTTCGTCACGGAAGTGCTCTGCCATAGTAAGTCCTGAAAGTGCAACCCTCATTCTTGCTCCTGGTGGCTCATTCATCTGTCCATAAACTAGGGCAGTTTTATCGATAACACCAGACTCAATCATTTCATTATAAAGGTCATTACCCTCACGAGTACGCTCGCCCACACCACTGAATACAGAAATACCACCGTGCTGTTTTGCAATGTTGTTGATAAGCTCCATAATGATTACGGTTTTACCAACTCCTGCACCACCAAACAATCCGATTTTACCACCCTTTAGATAAGGGCAAATAAGATCAATAACTTTAATACCTGTTTCTAAAATTTCAGTGGATGCCTGTTGCTCATCATAAGATGGGGCTTCTCTATGGATTGGCATACGCTTTACATTTTCAAGGTTTGGTTTGTTGTCAACAGCCTCACCTAGCAGATTAAAAATTCTGCCTAAAGTTTGTTCTCCAACAGGAACAGTAATTGGCGCACCTGTGTCAAGTGCTTTTATTCCTCTTGTTAAGCCGTCAGTTGAACTCATTGAAATGCAACGAACAACATCATCGCCTATGTGCTGTGCAACCTCAACGATAATCTTTTTGCCGTCCTTTTCAATCTCGATTGCATTTAACAAATTAGGCAAGCAATCCTTTTCAAATTTAATATCAAGTACAGGACCGATAATCTGCACAACCTTGCCAATATTATTTAAAGCCATATACGTTCTCCTTTTTCCGATTAGTGTATAATAATTGTGCAGGATTAACCTGCTGCCGCTCCTGCACCAGAAACAATTTCAGAAATCTCTTGGGTAATTGCAGCCTGTCTTGCACGGTTATAGCTTAAAGACAGTTTGTCAATCATGTCCTTTGCGTTGTCATTTGCAGATTCCATAGCCGTTCGCCTTGCACCCTGTTCAGAGGCATAGCTTTCAACTACAGCACCATAAATGATTCCACTTACATAATAAGGGACAATTGTATCAAACACCTCTTCTGGAGATGGCTCATATTCTACATATACTTTTTGTGCTATGTTATCACTTATGTCGGTAAGTGGCAACACCTTGAGCGCTAGTGGTTCTTGGCTTAGGGCTGATATAAACTGGGTGTAGTAGATAAAAACCTCATCAACCTCACCACTTTTATACATATCAATAGCAACTCTGGATATTTTTTCAACACGCAGATGGTCTATATCCTCTGCAACTCCAGCAAATCCTGCAACCATAATTCCCGCTTTTTCATAATGATCAACTGCTTTTTTGCCAATTGCAATTACCTTTGCATTTTTTCCACTCATTGCTTTATTTGCAAGCTTTATCACATTTGAATTGTATCCTCCTGCCAATCCTCTGTCGCCCGCAATAATGATAAACAAGCTGTTTTTCACTTCGCGAGGCTGTACATAGATAGAAGAAAAGTCAGTATTATAGCTTGAAATATCGCAGATAGTTTTATAAAGTTCATCAAAAAAAGGTGCAGCCGCCAGTGCACGCTCTTTTGCGTGTCTAAGCTTAGATGAAGCAACAAGCTCCATTGCTTTGGTAATCTGCCCTGTGCTTTCGATACTTTTAATGCGACGCTTAATGTCCTTCATTGAGCCGCCAGCCATATTTTCAACTCCTATTTTTGGATTTTAATTATAATTGCTACTGATACTGCTTGCATTATCGCAAGCAGTGTTATTTCATTGTTTATATTACATAAAATTAATAATGTGATTATCAAATGAACCGTTAATAAAATAGCTTTCATTACTTTTGAGCTTTTCTTAATGTTTTTAGTTGCAAAATAAAAAACAATACTATCATAAATTACAAACACAGAAGTCAAAATATAAAAACATATTATATAAGTTGTATTTACATAATCAAATTTTAATAGTAAGTTGAAAACAACAAGAAGTACAAATAATATCAGGAAAATATATTTATCCGATATTTTTTTCATATATTTTCTCCTTTTAGGTAGAATATATAAAATATTATATGCTTTTCGCCCCTACTTCGTTGCTAAAAATTGCCTATTAAACTCGAACAAAGCTTCGTTTATAGCAGTTTTAAGCTCATCAGAAAGGTCTTTTTCGTTCTTAATTGTGTCAATAATTTCGTTGTAATTTGTATCTATGAAATCAAACATTTCTTTTTCATACTCAGCGCCATCAGAAACTGCAATTTCACTTAGATAGTTATTGACTACCGCATAGATAATCAAAACTTGGTGCTCAACTGTTAGAGGTGAGTTTTGTCCTTGCTTTAACACCTCAACAATACGCTCACCCTGTGCAAGCCTTGCTTTTGTGTCCTTATCCAAATCAGAGCCAAATTGTGAAAACGCCTGCAACTCACGATACTGCGAATAAAGCAGTTTCAATGAACCGGCAACCTTTTTCATTGCTTTAATTTGAGCGTTACCACCAACACGAGATACCGAAATACCAGGGTTTACCGCAGGTCTAACACCTGCGTTAAACAGCTCAGTTTCAAGGAAAATCTGTCCGTCTGTGATGGATATAACGTTTGTTGGAATATACGCAGACACGTCACTTGCCTGTGTTTCTATAATTGGAAGTGCAGTCAGCGAGCCTCCGCCTTCCTCTTTACTTAGGTTTGCAGCACGCTCTAATAGTCTTGAGTGTAGATAGAAAACGTCACCTGGATATGCTTCACGTCCTGGTGGGCGTTTTAGTAGCAATGATAGGGTACGATATGCCACAGCTTGCTTTGA
Source organism: Ruminococcaceae bacterium UBA866 (assembly GCA_002295325.1). GTDB lineage: Bacteria > Bacillota > Clostridia > Oscillospirales > Ruminococcaceae > Paludihabitans. The sequence continues at coordinate 40,485 of DBGA01000026.1, forward strand.
AAGGTCATCATACACACAAAGCACATCTCTGCCTTTGTACATGAAATACTCACCCATAGCACATCCACTATAAGGCGCAATGTATTGAAGTGGCGCAAGTTCTGACGCTGTTGCTGAAACGATAATGGTATAATCCATTGCACCGTTTTTTTGCAAAGTATCCACAACCTGTGCTACTGTTGAACGCTTTTGTCCAATTGCGACNNATTGCGACATAGACACAGATAACGTCCTTGCCCATTTGGTTAATGATTGTATCTAATGCGATTGCAGTTTTACCAGTCTGACGGTCGCCGATGATAAGCTCACGTTGACCTCTGCCGATTGGTATCATAGAGTCAATCGCTTTAATTCCTGTTTGAAGTGGACGGTTTACACTCTGGCGCTCAATAATTCCTGGTGCTGGTGTTTCAATCGGTCTTGTTTCGTCAGTTATAATAGGGCCTTTACCGTCAATCGGTTGCCCTAGTGCATTTACTACACGGCCAAGAAGCGCATCACCAACTGGCACAGATACAATTTTGCCTGTACGTTTAACGCTGTCGCCTTCTTTAATGTTTTCATCTGAACCTAGTAAAACTGCTCCTACAAAGTCCTTTTCAAGGTTTAACGCCATGCCAAAAATACCGTCGCCAAACTCGATTAACTCATTTGACATACAGTTTTCAAGTCCATAAACTGTAGCAATTCCATCACCAACAGTCATAACTGTTCCTGTGTCATTTTGAGTAACCTTGCCTTTATAGTCTTTAATTTGTTGTTTAATCAGGCTTGCAATTTCTTGACTATGAAGTTCCATTTTCTCCGCCTTCCCGCTACACACCAGCTTAAAGCTGGACATATATCGTTATGATAATTTCAATAAGAATTTAATTCAATTCTCGGTAACCAGCTTAAAGCCGGACATATTTATAGGGTTTTTGCCCTTACTTGTTTTTTAATCTCATCTAGTTTAGTTTTTACACTGCCGTCAATTTCCATATTGTCATATTTCACCAAAACTCCGCCAATAAGCGTTTCATCAACTTCATTAGACAATACAACATCTTTTTTAGACTGCTCGCAAAGTTTGCTTTGAAGCTTATCTTTCATAGCTGAAGAAAGTTCCGTAGCAGTTACTGCTGTAACCCTAATAATATTATTTTGTCTATCATGAAGTCTGTTGTATTCAGTTTTCACATCAAAAAACAATTCAAAACGATTGTTGTCAATCAACACAAAAATCAAATTTAACAAATAGTCACAAATCCTACCGTTAAAAGCAGTATTTGCCAACTCGTGCTTTTCCTTCAAGCCAACAATTGGCGAAGAAAGGATTTTAGCATAGTCAGAATTTTCTGACAATATCTCAGACAGAGCGTTTATTTCGGTTTTAATTTCACCTTGCAAGTTGTTTTCTGTTGCCGCCTCAAACAGAGCATTGGCATAGGTTTGACTTACTAATTCTGCCATTTGATGTCACCTGCATTTTCGATAAAGTCGTTGATTAATTTCTCGTTATCAGCTGTATTCATTTCTTTTTTCAAGACTTGCTCTGCAGCCAAAATCGCCAAATCAGCCATTTCGTCTTTTATCTCATTAACCGCTTTTTTCTTTTCAATGTCAATTTGACTTTGGGCGCGCAACATCATAGCCGATGCTTTTTCTCCAGCTTGAGAAAGCATATCATCGGTTCTATTCTGCGCTTTTTTTGTAGCGGTTTTTATTATTTCTGCCGACTGCTCTTTAACAGTTGCAATCTGCACTTCGTAATTTGATTTTAATGATTGTGCGCTTTCGTTTGCTTGATTTGCATCATCATATATTTTTTGTATTTCATCTTCTCTGCTGTTAAGAACTTTTTTTACTTTTTCATACAGAAAATGTTTTAATATAAAAAACAATATTAATGTGTTTCCTATCGTGAAAATTAAATTCCAATCGATATATACCAGATCTTTGTATTCTGCAATTTCAATCAGGCTGTAACCCATACGGATCTAAGCCCTATTCCCCCCTCACACGCACAAAATAAATTCATACCCCTGCGTTATTTAATTCAACAGGATTGGTATTATACTAATTTTAGTATAACTAGTATTATAGCATGTTGATTAAAGGATTTACGAATAGCAACAATATTGCAATAACAAGTGAATAAATACCTGTTGACTCTGCAATTGCACAACCTATGAACATTGTTTTCAAAACTGGTCCTTGTGCTTCCGGTTGACGACCGATTGCCTCACAAGCTTTACCTACTGCGTAACCCTCACCGATACCGGGACCTAAACCTGCGATCATTGCAAGTCCTGCTCCAATTGCTGATGCTGCTAATACGATTGCTCTTTCCATTGTGAATTCCTCTTTCTTCATTTGAATTTTATTTTTATAGTTTCATTTTTAAATGCAATTTATGATAAATAATATACCCTTTTAATCTGGATCATTTGCGTTTGATACATATACCATGGTAAGCATGGAGAATATATATGCCTGAATACAGCTAGAGAACAAATCAAAATAAATTGAAAACACAGCTGGTATTCCAAGTTGTAAAAACGGTATTGAATTTGGAATTATCAGTGAGGATGCGGCAGCTAATCCACCATACATCAAAATACTGATAATCATTCCGGACAATATGTTACCAAAATGACGGAATGACAACGATACTGGAGTTGCCAATTCACTAATTAGGTTAAGGGGCAACATAACCGGTATTGGTTCAATAAAACCTTTAAAATGCTTTAATCCTTTGTGCTTTAGACCTGAATAATAAATTAAAACAAAGGTCATCAATGCCCAACCGAGTGTTGTGTTGATGTCAGCAGTTACTGAGCGAAAACCCAACAATCCAATCAGGCTTCCAAATGCTGAAAATACAAGCAGTGTCAGTATATATGGGGCATATGCCATGTTTCTTTTGCCCATTGTACCTTCTACAAGGTTATCAACTGCAACAACAACTTTTTCTGCAATTTTTTGTCTGTAACTCCTAGGAATTTTCTCCAGCTTGTGAGTTAATATCAGACAAAGTATAAATACAAAACCAATGATCATCCAAGCGTTTACAGTGGTTTCTGTAACATCAATACCACCAAAAATGGGAATTGAGAATATAATTTTTGGCCCACGTATTTGAATATCCAAGTTTAATCTCTTCCTCCTTTTTTGGGAATAAGCCCTGCAAAGCCTATTGTGAAATAAGTAAATTTAGGTGAAAGCATTGCTAAAACCACACACCATCCGTTTATTTTTGTAGATATAAATGGAATTGCTAAAATTATAAATAAAAGTGCAAACCTCATGATGTAATTTATTTTCATATGCTTTTTGGCATTTTTTGCGTCCATAGATAATGCTTTTTCGACAACTGTTCCAAGCAAAATAAAATTTAATTCTGCAAATATAAAGCCATAAATCATGCCATAAATGATACTTGAATCAAACATTTTTGCAGCAAGTGTAAAAACTACAATACCTATGTCTATTAACAAAAGTGTAATGGCGACCTTTTTTGCTTCAGTTAAAATAATGTCCATTATCGCTCCTTGTGCTTGTCCTTATCGAGTTTTTTAAGGTATCGTTTTACGAATAAAACAAATGAATTTATCCCACCACAAACTCCGAGTAGTATACAAATAATTACCACGTAATCTGGGAGGTGAAAGCGATCTCTTAAATAAACCCCCAAAAATGCAAGCAGTACTATTGGCATTACCATGGAAAGTCCAAGTTGAGTTATCTCAACAGCAGACCTCATCATCTGTGAAATGTCATCATATTTGCCCATTTTATCACCATATTATTTGACAGATTTTTTATCCATGCTTTTCAATTATAACTGCTAGTGAACTTAAAATCAAGTCCAATAACACATTATTATTTAATAATATTAAGTAGTTTGATTGACGAAAAAATAACAATCTATTGCCTCTGCGCAGGCTGCTAGAAACACGGTATCATTTGTCACAATAGCTTTTTTCAAGAGCAGTTTTTTATATCCATATTTCAAGATAATTTCTTGAATATTGTTTAAATTATCATCATCCTCAAATAGATTTCCAAAACAGTAAATCTTCTCTATATCGAGTACAGTGTTGCAGGTTATGATTGTCGCTGCTATTTTTTCGCGATTCATCTGTATGTCTTCACTATCGCCTATTTTTTCATTTAGTATATCTGAGAAACCTCCAGCGTTACCTGTAAATCCCTTGTAAATCTTGCCTTCAATCATAACTCCGGACTCTGCAACATTACCAAATCGCAACAATAGCACACTACTTGAATTTTCGCCTGCAAAAAGTCTTTGTGCAACAAGAGAACCCACGACTGTGGTATTGATTGCAATTTTTATCGGCATTGCATGAGCCAAATCCTTTTTAAGCCTTGTCAGCTTGTCCTTGTTCTTTATGCCCTCAATTACCTCTCCACAGTTTTTGCTAAGGCATACACCAAGTGCTAAAACATTATCATTAGTTATGCAATTATTTTTCATAATAGTATTTATATTTAAAACAATTAACTCTAATAACTCACGGTAACTTTTCCCTTTAAAGCTCTTTTTTCTTTTATCAAGAATTTGCCCCTTTATATTTGTTAGTCCAACAAATATATCCTCTTTTTCAATCACTACACCAAAAACCAACTTATAATTTTCATTGATATCTAAAAGGGTTTTCCTACGCCCACGGGAATGTGTTGCCGATTTTACAATTTGTTCTCCCTTTTCTACCAATACACCAGTCTTTATCATATCATTTGTTATCTCAGTAATAGCAGCCTTTGTCAACTTTAGCTCTGAAGAGAGGTCGATCCTTGATTTTGGGCCATTTTTTTGCAGATAGTTTAATACCAATAAATCCTTTTTTAGTTTAGAGCTTGTGGGTATATGTAAAGGCTTTTGCATACAACTATCTCCTATTCTAATAACCACCAATTGGGTGAAATCATATAAACGCTATGAAACCAATTCTATTATTATAAACTATACCCCTTTTTACTTGGACATTTATTAACAAAATGTTAAATGTTAAATAAACTTAAACAATATACGCTTTTTAACGAATAAGCGCATATAAATGAAAAACTTGCCAAAAATATAACGATAGTTTTAATGAATTTGTAGAAAATTCGAAGATTGCAATAATATGTAGTGTACATTCCATCTATATTATGTTACCATAGAAATATATGATTATACTATAGAATATTTTCAGACACAGAAAGAGGGATTAATATGTTCGGCGATAAAGATGCAGAAATTGAAAAATTAGTTAGTACTGGTAAGTGGGATAAAATCGAGAAAAAATATTTATATTCAAATGACGAAAAACGATTTGCACTTGCAAGAGCACTATCAACAACTTTTGCTGACGAAGGTTATAATGCACTTGTATCTCTTATAAAGGATGAAAACTCCGAAGTACAACTTGAGGCAATTAAGTCACTTGGTAAGACAGGTTCAGACAGAGCAGCAGCTCAACTTCAATGGGTACTCGCAAAAACACCCCCATCTAACTCCGCCACTATTGCAGCTCTACAAGCTGCAATTGCTCAAGTTCGTGGTAAAAAAAGATAACATTAAGATGCAAAAATCGAAACTCCTCACATTTTCTGTGAGGAGTTTTTTTATATAGTCATTCTTATTTTGCTAGGATTAAAAAGTAGCCTAGTACGATGATACCTAAGATAATTCTATACCAGCCAAAAGCCTTAAAGTCATGTTTTTTAATGTAACCCATTAAGAATTTGATTGCTATAATTGACACTATGAATGCAACTATCATTCCAACCAGTAAAATTGTAATCTCTGCCCCAGAAAAATCAAGTCCAAATTTATATATTTTATAAGCACTCGCACCAAGCATTGCAGGAATTGCTAGGAAGAATGTAAATTCTGCCGCAACGTAGCGCGATGTCCCAAACAATATTGCACCAATAATGGTAGCACCTGAACGTGATGTTCCCGGAATTAACGATAATGCTTGGAATAAACCAATTATAAATGCAGTTTGATAGCTTAACTCTGTAATCTTACTTACTTTAGCTGGTCTATTTTTGTTCCAATTTTCAATCACGATAAATAAAACACCGTATAAAATAAGGGTAGTTGCTACTGTTACTGGGTTATAAAACAGTTCATCAAGTATGTCATCAAATAAAAATCCCAAAATTCCAGCAGGGATAGATGCAATCAAAACCTTAAACCATAACGACCATATTTGTTTCTTTTCTATCGGCAGTTTTTTAGGTGAAAAAGGGTTCAGTTTGTTAAAATATAGCACTACCACAGCCATAATTGCGCCAAGCTGGATTACTACAAAGAACATTGATTTAAACGCTTCGGACATATTAAGCTGCAAAAATTCATCAACTAAAATCATATGTCCTGTGCTACTGATTGGAAGCCACTCGGTAATACCCTCAACAATGCCAAGAATAATTACCTTGATAATCTCTAAAAAATCCATTACATCTACTCCTTGTTTTCCTATTATACTCATGTTTATGTTAAAATATATTCGCATGGATATATTCAATTTTTCTATATGTAACTTTAATCGTTATAATTATATACAATTGAAACGATTTCGTCTATATTTTATCTTCTTTTTCTTTTTAAACTTCTATGATATACTAATATGCAAAGCAAGGTGGTGGTTATGATATTCATTGAATTAGAGAAATGTAAGCTTTGCCCTAGGCAATGCAACGCAAACAGGCTGAATGGAGAAACTGGTTTTTGTGGTGCCGACGGCAAGTTGAAAATTGCAAGGGCAGCTCTCCACTTTTGGGAAGAGCCCTGCATCTCTGGAGAAAAAGGTAGCGGAACGATTTTCTTTTCTGGTTGCACCTTAGGCTGTGTATTTTGTCAAAATTATGACATTAGCAATAAAAGCTTTGGCAAGGAGATTTCTATTTCAAGGCTTGCTGAAATTTTTCTCGAACTACAAGAGAAATCTGCATTAAATATCAATTTGGTAACCCCAACCCATTATGTCTATCATATTATTGAGGCGATAAAGCTTGCACGATTAAATGGATTAAGCCTACCTATAGTTTACAATACAAGCGGATATGAAAATGTTGAAACAATCAAATTACTAGACGGATATGTTGATGTTTATCTGCCAGATTTTAAGTATATGAATGATGACTATGCAAAAAAATATTCTAAAGCCACAAACTATGCAGAAACCGCAAAACATGCCTTAAAAGAAATGGTAAACCAAGTAGGCGAATGCGTTTTTGACGAAGATGGCATCATTCAAAAGGGTGTTATTGTACGACATTTAATGCTCCCTACCCTTTTAGATGACAGCAAGGCAGTCATAGAATACATCTACAAAACCTATGGTGACAGTGTATTTTTAAGTATCATGAACCAATATACTCCTTTTGGAAATTTTGATAATTTCCCACATCTCAAGCAAAAACTTACTCAAAAAGAATACGATAACGCTGTTGACTATGCAATTTCGCTTGGACTTGAAAATGGGTTTATTCAAGAGGGCGAAACCGCCAGTGAAAGTTTTATCCCACCCTTTGATTTAGAGGGTGTATAACAAAAACGCCGTCCAAAAGGACAGCGTTTTTATTTTATTATAGCACCTTTGCAAGAAAATCCTTCAATCTCTCATTTTTTGGATTGCCAAAAAATTCAGCGGGTGGTGCTTGCTCTACAACTTTCCCTTCATCCATAAACAATATTCTAGTTGCAACTTCTCTTGCAAATCCCATTTCATGAGTAACACAAACCATTGTCATTCCGTCATCTGCAAGTTCTTTCATAAGCTCCAAAACCTCGCCTACCATTTCTGGATCAAGTGCAGAGGTTGGCTCATCAAACAACATTACTTTTGGGTTCATAGCAAGAGCACGTACAATTGCAATACGTTGCTTTTGTCCACCCGATATCATTGATGGATAGCTGTCTGCCTTATCAAGAAGTCCGATACGGTCAAGCAAACGCTTTGCATTTTCCTCAGCTTCCTGTTTGGTTTGTAGGTTTAATGTAATCGGTGCTAGTGTGATATTTTGTAGCACAGTAAGATGCGGAAAAAGATTAAAGTGTTGAAACACCATTCCCATCCTTTGTCTAATGTTATCCATATTACACTTTTTGTCTGTAATATTTGCGCCCTCAAACCAAATCTCACCGCCAGTCGGAAGTTCAAGCAGATTTAGGCAACGCAAAAATGTACTTTTACCTGAACCGGATGGCCCAACGATAACTACTTTTTCACCCTGTGTGATTGTTTCGGTAATGTCTTTTAAAACGTCATTACTTCCAAAACTTTTGGATAAGTTTTTAACCTCTATCACTGCGAGCCAACCTCCTTTCTAATACTGCAAACAGCTTAGTAAGCCCATACGTTAGGGCTAGATATATCACTGCCGCCGTAAAGAGCGGGGTCCATGGGTCATAGGTCGCATTCCTTATCATGTCACCTGCTTTGGTCAAATCCATAACAGTAATAAAGCTTACAATAGAAGTTTCTTTAATCAATGCAATAAACTCGCTTGTATAAGTAGGAAGAACCGATTTCACCGCCTGTGGAAGTACAATCTTAATCATTGTTTGTCGCTTACTTAAGCCAAGCGAGCGTCCTGCCTCTGTTTGACCAATGTCAACCCCTTGGATACCTGCTCTAAAAATCTCAGTCACATAAGCTCCCGAGTTTATTCCAAATCCAATAATTGCAACTGCAACACTAGGTATTCCTACTTTTGCAAATATAACAAAATAGAATATCATAAGTTGGGTTGCAAGGGGAATTCCTCTTATAATTGTGGTGTAGGTGGTTGCAATTCCACGCAACACAATATTTTTTGACAGCTTAAAAAGTGCCAGAACGCAACCGATAAATGTACCAATTAAAATGGCGCAAAGCGCAATTAGTATCGTGTTTCCTAAACCCTCAACAATCAGCATCCATCTCTCATCGGCAATCATAGTTTCATAAAATTTTGTAAACAAAAACCATTCCTCCTAAATAGGGCAACGCCTAAATAATCTATGATAACGCAACAATTGGGCGGAGTATTTGCTCCACCCTATTGTTTATATAACCCCAGTCGTACGCTATTTTCTAACGATGATAACCTGCTCAGACTCATAGTAAGACTCTGAGAAATCAACGTTCTTTAATCTTTCTTCATTCACACTCATACCTGCTGCAACAAAGTCAACCGTACCTGCTTGTAGTGAAGCAATTAAACTATCAAATGCCATATTTACAACTTCAAGTTTTCCACCGTAATTTGCGGCGATATGTTGGCTCATTGTAATATCAAATCCTACTATATTCTTTCCATCAACATATTCAAATGGAGGAAATTCTGCGTTTGTACCCATTTTCATTATTTTTGAGCCATTGGTTAATATCTCTTCTGGAATAACAATTTTTCCGTCTGCCGGCATAAATGAGTTGCTTAACGCTTTATATGAGCCATCGTCTTTCATCTTTTTAATGGTTGCGTTAATAGAATCAATAAGTTCTTGATTGCCCTTTTTAACTGCGATTGCATATTCTTCTTTTGCAAACTGAATATCAAGAATTTTAAGCTCAGGATTTTTTTCAACAATTGCTTTTGCAGGAAGTTCGTCTAAAACAACTGCGTCAATTTTTCCATTTTTAAGGTCAAGAGCTGCTTCCATACCTGATTTGTATGGCGGTGTTGTTTTGTCAGGGCAGTTTTCAAGCACCCAAGTTTCTCCTGTTGTTCCACCTTGAGTACCAATTTTTAATCCGTTAAGGTCCTCTGCTGAATTGATCGCTACTTGCTCTTTTGTTTTGCAACCTGCAAATAAAACTGCTGACATTGTCAACGCTAAAGTTAATGCTATAATCTTTTTCATAATACTTTCCTCCATTATTTGTGATAAGTCCAAAGACAGTTCATAACTGTTTGTGTCGCTGTTCTTTTCGTTGTTTATACTTTATCACACTATATGCAAAAAAGCAATATAAAAATACAAAAAACTTGCATATTTTTTAAAATTTATTCATTATGCACTAGTTTATACATATCGCTCTGTATATCTATGCACAAATCTATGCGTTTATTCATAATAGGGTGCATAAAAATCACCCTATTGCAACATAACGCTTGTCTGTTGATGTCAGACATATCGCCACCATACATGCTGTCACCTGCAAGTGGGTTGCCTATATGAGCAAAATGCACTCTAATTTGATGAGTTCGTCCCGTTTCAAGGTTGATACGCACAAGCGAGTACTTATCTGTTTCAAGTTCCACCTCATAGTTAGTAACTGCACGCTGTCCCTCATCGTCAACACAACGCTCCATCTTACTTCCTACAACCTTCATAATCGGAGCATCAATTTTGCCTATTTGGGGATTAACCGTTCCACAAACAATTGCGGTATATTCCTTTTGTATAGAATTGAAAAGCAAACTTGTAGCGAGTGAGTTCTTTGCCACAACGCAAAGTCCGCTGGTATCTCTATCAAGACGGTTAATGGGATGAAAGATGGCACTTATGCCTAATTTTTGCATATATGCACAAAACACATTTCCAAGCGTATCCTCTTGATGCCCTTTTGAGGGATGAACAGGCATAAAAGGTGGCTTGTTATAAACGATAACATCTTCATCCTCATATACAATCGGAACAATAAGTTCATAATTTGGTTTAACATCAGTTTCCTCACGCAGGGTAATGGATAAAACATCTCCTGTATGAAGGCGATCTACCATTCTAATATGCCCACCATTAAGGCTAATATCTTCTTTATTTAACTTTATTCGTGTGATAATCCGTCTTGAGTAGCCTTTTTCCTGTTGCAAAAAACTCTGAACAGTGCAATTATTATCTTTTCCTTCTATGTTATATATAAATTTTCTGATTTAAGTTTCCTCCTACAAGGTTTCATTTAGTTTTCGGGGCATTGGCGGGCGATACTATCCACCCCTACAAATATATGTTAATTCAATGTAGCCTGCTGATTTTGACGAAACAGCCTTTTTACCAGTTTGCGTAAACCAGCGTTCTCTTCACTTTGAAGGTCATTATCTTTGTCAATAATAACCCTCGCAAGCTGTTGGGTCTCCTTTAACATGTCCATATCATCATATAAATTCGCAAGCTTTAATGTTGGCAGTCCATGCTGTCGAAGCCCGAAGAAGTCACCCGGACCACGCAGTTTTAAATCTTCTTCTGCAATCAAAAATCCATCACCTGTTGACTTCATAACCTCAAGGCGTTTTTTGTTGTCCTCACCTTGGTTGTCCGACACAAGTATGCAATAGCTTTTATGCTCTCCACGACCTACACGACCTCTAAGCTGGTGAAGCTGTGACAGACCAAAACGCTCTGCATTTTCAATCATCATAACAGTTGCATTGGCAACGTCAACACCTACCTCAACAACGGTAGTAGATACTAAAATCTGTATCTCATTTGCTTTAAACCTTGCCATAAGCTGTTCTTTTTCCTTCGCTTTAAGCTTTCCATTTAATGAGCCAATGTTATAAGAGGAAAGCTCAGTGGTCTTAAGCCCATTCAAATACTCAGTTGTGGATATTAAATCGCTTTCGTTCTCATCAATCAAAGGACAAACGATATAGGCTTGTCTACCCTCATCAATTTGCTTTTTAACAAAACCGAGTGCCCTTGCACGTTTTTTGGTTGATATTGAAAAAGTGTCAATCGGAATACGCCCTGCTGGAAGTTCTTTTATGGTAGATACATCAAGGTCACCATAAATGATGAGTGCAAGTGTCCGTGGGATTGGTGTTGCAGACATTACAAGTAAATGTGGATTATCACCCTTATTGGAAAGTGCCGCTCTTTGCGCTACACCAAAACGATGTTGCTCATCGGTTACAACAAGTCCAAGCGATTGAAACTCCACAGATTCTTGTACCAGTGTATGCGTTCCAATTACAACGCTATATGTTCCGTCTTTGATACCCTCATTTATTAACGCACGCTGTTTTGCAGTTTGTGAGCCTGTTAGCAAACAACATTTAACCCCTATGGGTTCAAGTNNTCAAGTTGCTTTGAAAGTGTATCATAATGTTGGTCTGCTAATATTTGAGTTGGCGCCATAATTGCAGACTGATATCCATTTTTGTGACAAGCATAGCAAAGTGCCGCCGCAACCATTGTTTTTCCCGAGCCAACATCACCTTGTATCAATCGGTTCATTGGAATATCTCTCTTTAAATCAGCAAGTGAATCATTGATTGCGTCCTGCTGACCGTTGGTAAGGGTAAAAGGAAGAGTGCTATAAAACCCTGAAATATCGGTATCCTCAATTGTAACCCCTGTTTGCTTGCGATTTTTGCGTCTTAGCAGAATTAACCCAAGTTGTAGAATTAGCAATTCCTCAAAAATTAGGCGCTTTTGTGCAATTTTGAGTGCTTCGTTATCCTCTGGAAAGTGGATGTTTTCAATTGCATATCGTAGCTGACAAAGCTGATATTGATTTCGTATTTGGGTCGGAATTTCATCTGTTAGCCTGTCGCCCCAAACAGTCAAAGCCTCCTTTATATTGCCTTGGATAACCTTGTTGCTTAGTCCCTCCGTTAGGTTGTATGTTGGGCGCACCAAGGAACTCTCATCAGCTCGAATAAACATAGGAGAGGTCATTTCACGTTTTATGAGATTACCTGTAACCTTGCCATAAAAGTAGTATTCCTCCCCCTCAACAAGCGCATCATACATATATTTCGAATTGAAAATTGTAACAACAAGTTCACCACTGTCATCATTCACAAACACCTTAAAGATTGACAATCCCTGCCGAATACGTTGTTCTCCTTGTTTCTTGTAGACTGTTGCTTTTATCACATTGTTATCATTTAAGATAGTCTCAAAAATTGGTGTTGGGTCTGTTAAATCAAGATATGCACGAGGATAAAATGTTAACAAGGAGTAGATGGTATCTACCCCAAGCTTTTTGTAGAGTGTCGCACGTTTTGTTCCAACGCCCTTTAACTTTCCAATTGAATCAGTTAATTTTAACTCCATCTTCGCACCTCTTTATCTGTTGGCTATCAACCAGTTTCATTTTTTCTTCCCTAGTCATTTTCTTAATCGCACATTCACGTTTGAGCGCTTCAGATTTAGTCGAAAAACTTTCGCTATACACCAATGTAACTGGAAGTCTTGGCTTGGTATATTTCGCCCCTTTTCTGTCATTGTGGGCTTTTAGCCTATGTTGTAAATCATTTGTCCACCCAGTATATAGTGTGCTGTCATCGCAAAGCAAAATGTAGACGTAGTTTTGTTTTGATGTCATACTAACAGCCACCCTCCGCTATAATTATCGTGCTTTCAGCTTCATTAATATAACTATTTTATCATAATTAACTAGAAAACACCACCAAAAATGTCATACATTTTTAGTGGTGTTTTTGCAACAGAGAACAGTCATTTATAAAACTTTTCAAGATAATCTTTTTTTGAAATCTTCATATCCAAAACTTTTGATAACGCTAACTTTTTTATTTTTATCAACAACTGCAATCGAGGGCAAATTCATTCCGTTGAACGTATTATTTTTAACCATAGAATAAATAGCCATATCACAAAAAATCAGTTTATCACCAGATTGTAGTGGCTTATCAAAGGAATAGTCACCGATAATATCTCCCGCAAGGCAGGTAGGTCCTCCAAGTCGATAGGTATAGGCTTTTTTATCGGGTAAGTCTGCATCAATAATAGTCGGACGGTATGGCATTTCCAAAACGTCTGGCATATGGCAAGCCGCAGAAGCATCAAGAATTGCAATGTTAATTCCATTTTCTATCACGTCAAGAACAGTGCTGACTAAAAAGCCAGTATTCAGTGCAACCGCTTCACCCGGCTCGAGATACACCTCTACATTGTACTTTTCTTTGAAGGCTACAATGCAGCTAACAAGGGTATCTATATCATAATCATCCCTTGTGATATGATGTCCACCTCCAAAGTTTATCCACTCCATTTGGTGTAAATATTGCCCAAATTTTTCTTCAACAGCTTTTAGTGTTTCTACTAAATCGTCGCTGTTTTGTTCACATAGNNGCAGACCACTAATTCCATCAAGCATATCAGCTTTAAAATTGGCTAAGGTAACACCAAGTCTTGAGCCAGCAGAACACGGGTCATAGATTGCGTGATTTTGTGTTGAATGTTCAGGATTAATTCTTATACCAAATTTTTTGGTTGTCGCAATTGATTTTTCTTTGTATTTTTCCCATTGAGCAAATGAATTAAAGGTGATATGCCCACAGATTTCTATAATTTCATCAAACTCGTCTTCTAAATAAGCTGCCGAAAACACATGAGTTTCCTTTCCCATTTCATCAAAGCCTAATTTTGCTTCAAAAAGCCCACTTGCTGTTGTACCACTTAAATATTCCCCAATAAGAGGATAAAGCGAAAACATTGAAAATGCCTTTTGGGCAAGGAGAATTTTGCACCCTGCTCTATCCGAAACATCTTTTAAAATTTCCAAATTTCTTATTAGCAGGGTTTCATCAACAATATAATAAGGCGTTTTCACTGCATTAGTGTCAAAATTCACACTCATCTAGTCTACCAATTCTGGATTAAAAACTTCAACCCAAGGAAGACCCCATTCATTTAGTGCTTCCATAAATGGATCAGGATCAAACTCCTCAATGTTGTAAACACCAGCCTTTTGCCAAGTGCCATTCATAACAAGCATTGCACCAATCATTGCAGGAACACCTGTTGTGTATGAAATCGCTTGTGAGCCTATTTCTTTATAACATTCCTCGTGGTCACAAACATTATAAACGTAATAAGTTTTTTCTTTTCCATCTTTGATGCCTTGGAAGATACAACCAATATTTGTTTTACCCTTTGTTCTAGGGCCAAGGGTTGCAGGATCAGGTAGCATTGCTTTTAAGAATTGCAAAGGTACAATTTGCATACCATTATAATCAATTGGCTCAATAGAAGTCATACCAACATTTTCAAGGCACTTCAAGTGTGTTAGGTAGCTTTGACCAAATGTCATGAAGAAACGAATTCTCTTTATGCCTTTGATGTTAAGTGCAAGTGACTCAAGCTCTTCATGGTGCAAAAGATACATATCCTTATTACCAATTTGAGGGAAGTTATATTCTCTTTTAATCTCCATTGGGTGGGTTTCAACCCAATCACCATTCTCCCAATAACTTCCGTTTGCTGTAACTTCTCTTATGTTAATCTCAGGGTTAAAGTTTGTTGCAAATGGGTAACCATGGTCACCTGCATTTGCGTCCAAAATATCAATATAATGAATTTCATCAAAATAATGCTTTTGTGCATAAGCCGAGAATACACCGGTTACACCTGGGTCAAATCCACTTCCTAGCAATGCTGTGATACCAGCCTTTTCAAAACGCTCACGATATTCCCATTGCCATTTATATTCAAACTTTGCAGTATCAATCGGCTCATAATTTGCAGTGTCAATATAATGCGTTTTTGTAGCAAGACAAGCATCCATAATTGTCAAATCCTGATAAGGAAGTGCAAGGTTAATCACAACATCAGGATTAAAGCTGTTGATTAATGTAACCAACTCGTCAACATTGTCAGCGTCCACTTGCGCTGTATGAATTTTTGTTTTGCCACCGTCAAGCTTTGCTTTTAGTGCATCGCACTTGCTTTTTGTTCTGCTTGCTATCATTATTTCCTCAAAAACCTCGCTGTTTTGGCAACACTTGTGAATGGTTACTCCTGCAACTCCACCACAGCCGATAATTAAAGCTTTTCCCATTTTTATTTTCCTCCTAAAATCAATAATATTTCTCTTAATATTTTACATGCCACAGCGGTTGAAACCCCACTTTGGTCATAAACTGGTGACAACTCATTAATATCGCAAGCAACTATGTTTAAGCCACTCATTTTCATAATTGCAGTTAGCAATTCGTCAAACGTAACCCCACCTGCTTCGGGTGTGCCAGTACCTGGGAATATAGACGGATCTAAGACATCTAAGTCAAGGCTGAAATAAACAGGCTTACCCTGTAATTTTTCTACAACCTCACCCAGTCCGTTTAAATTGAATTTTTGCATAACAGTGTGTTCTTTCGCAAAATCAAACTCAGATTTTTCTCCACTACGGATACCGAATTGATAGATTTTATTGTCACCGACAATATCCCATATTCTGTGCATTACCGTTGCGTGGGAAAGTGTTTCTCCCAAGTAATCCTCTCGCAAATCTGCGTGAGCATCAAAGTGAATGATATGCAAATCGGAATATTTTTTTGCCACCGCACGAACAGCGCCAAGGGTTACTAAATGCTCTCCGCCTATCATAACAGGCAGTTTGTTATCTACTAAAATTTGGTTTGTAAANNTCAATCTGACTTAAAACCTTTTTTGTGTTTCCAAACGGGAGTTCCAAATCGCCAGCGTCAAAGATAGCATAGTCGCAAAGGTCTTTATCTTGATAGGGTGAATAGGTTTCAATTCCAAAGGATTCACTTCGCATTGCCTTGCTCGCAAAACGTGTTCCGGGGCGAAAAGAGGTAGTTCCGTCAAAAGGAGCACCGAAAAGGACAATGTCAGCTTTTGCATATTCCCTATCACAACCAATAAAGGTTTCAATATTCTTATTCAACTTCTTCTAGCATCTCCTCTACATAGTTCGGTAAATAAAAAGCTCCCTTGTGCAAATTTGTATTATAATACTTTGTTGCAATCCCTAACTCATTCCACTTCTTTGCATTCAAATCTTTCAACGGGTGATATTTTTTTGATGCAAACCCAAACAGCCAATGCCCAGATGGATAGGTTGGAATATGTGCTTGATAAACACGACTTATTTCAAATGATTCCACAATTCGCTTGTGTGCTCTTTTCATTGCGTTGGCATCATCCTCATAAAAAGGACTTTCATGTTGATTGACCATAACTCCGTCTTCTTTGAGTGCCTTAAAGCAGCTTCCGTAGAATTCCTTGGTAAAAAGTCCTTCACCGGGGCCAAACGGGTCGGTGGAGTCAACAATGATAAGGTCATATTCATTTTCATAGTTGCGAATAAATTTAAGTCCGTCTTGATAGTAAATATGAAGTCTTTTATCATCAAAGCTACACGCAGTTTGTGGCAAAAATTCTTTACAAATGCTTACCACCATTTCATCAATCTCAACCAAGTCGATATGCTCAATTGTTTCATAACGTGTCAGTTCTCGAACAACGCCACCGTCGCCAGCACCGATAATCAGTACCTTTTTCACATTAGGGTGAACTGCCATTGGAACATGGGTTATCATTTCATGATAGATAAATTCATCTTTCCCAGTCAACATGATAAATCCGTCAAGGGTTAAAAATCTGCCAAACTCCTTTGATTCAAAAATATCTATCCGCTGAAATTCACTTTTTCCGCTATAAAGTTGTTTATCAACTTTAATAGACAATTTTACGTTCTTTGTGTGTTTTTCGCTATACCAAAGTTCCAATTTTAACCCCTCCCCTTAAAACATTTATTTTTCTGATTTCCATATCTTCAGGGCCTGTTAAGAAGCAGCCCTTTTCTTTTGCGTATTCAATATAGTCAATAATCTCTTTTGTGATTTCCTCACCAGGTGCTAAAATTGGAATACCGGGAGGGTAACACATTACAAACTCACAACAAACTCTGCCGACACTATTGTCTAACTCAAGAGGTTCCTTCTCTGCATAAAAGGCTTCCTGTGGTGAGAGAACAACTCTCGGATTGATATATTCATGCCTTAACATTCCACTTTTGTCTTTCTTATATCTTCGTCGAATTTCTGATAATGCGCCGATAAGCCGCTCAATATTTTTAATGCTGTCTCCAACCGAAATATAGGACAAAATATTCCCAATATCACCAAATTCTATTTGAATGTCATATTCATCACGAAGAAGGTCATAAACCTCAATGCCTGCAAGACCAACGTCAAAAGTATTCACCGACAGTTTGGTAATATCAAAATCAAAAACTGTATCGCCGTTAATCAGCTCTTTTGAATAAGCATAGTAATCACCGATCTTGTTGATTTCCTCTCGTGCATATTCTGCCAGAGAGGCAACTCGGGTAAATATTTCCTTGCCGTTTAGGGCTAAGTTTTTGCGAGAAATATCAAGGCTTGACAGCAAGAGGTACGAACCACTTGTGGTTTGTGTTAGGTTGATTACCTGACGAACATAGTTTGCATTTATATTTTTACCACAGAGCAAAAATGAACTTTGCGTCAGCGAGCCACCTGATTTATGCATACTAACAGAGGACATATCGCAACCAGCATCCATTGCCGAGATTGGCAAAGTGTCATCAAAGTAAAAGTGTGTTCCGTGAGCCTCATCAGCCAAAACGAGCATATTATTTTCATGTGCAAGCTCTGTAATTGCCTTTAAGTTAGAGCAAATTCCGTAATAGGTTGGATTGTTGACTAAAACTGCCTTTGCATTAGGGTTTTCACTGATTGCTTTTTTCACATCATCAAGCGACATCCCAAGTGCAATTCCTAGTCTTTCGTTTGTCTGAGGATTGATATATACAGGGATTGCACCACACAAAATAAGTGAGTTGATAACGCTCCTATGAACATTTCGTGGAAGTATGATTTGATCCCCTTTTTTACACACAGATAAAATCATTGCCTGCACTGCCGAGGTTGTTCCATTTACCATAAAAAAGGCGTGTTCTGCCCTAAACGCTTCTGCAGCTAGTTGCTCGGCTTCTTTTATCACGCCAACAGGATGGCAAAGGTTATCCAATGGTTTCATTGAATTAACATCAACACTAAGACATTTCTCGCCTAAAAAGTCGGTTAGTTCTTTGTGTCCTTTGCCTCTTTTGTGTCCTGGAACATCAAAAGGAACAACACGCATCTTTTTAAATTCTTCCAACGCCTCGTAAATTGGTGCTTTATTTTGAGTGGCTTTATTCAATCCGATTTATCCTCCTTAGTATACATTCATTCCGCTAAAAATTTCTATCATTTCCCGTCTTAAACTATTTGTAATGTCAAGCCTAGTCTTAGGTGTAATTTCATAAACATCCGTATTGAAAAGATAGTTTTTCAAATCCACTTCGTTGATAAGCATTTTTGTGTGAAAAATATTTGATTGATACATATTGATATCAATTGCATCGTATTTTGCAAGTGTTTTCGCATCAATATAGTCTTGAATCGAGGTTATATTATGGTCAATAAAAAGCTTTTTACCAGCCAAATCTCTGGTGAAACCTCGAACACGATAATCCATAGTGATGATATCTGAATCAAAGCTACCGATGAGAAAGTCAAGGGTGCTCAATGGAGTAACCTCTCCGCAGGTCGCAACATCAATGTCAACTCGAAAAGTTGCAATTGAATTGTCGGGGTGGTACTCTGGATAGGTATGTACAGTTACATGACTTTTATCAAGATGTGCTACAACAGTTTCGCCAGCCATACTCGGTACCATTGCTTGTTCCGCTATTAAAAAAGTCACACTTGACCCTTGTGGGTCATAATCCTGTTTGGATACATTAAGAACATGAGCACCTATCATATCCGTTACATGATACAGAATATTTGTGAGCCTTTCAGCATTATATTGCTCATCAATATATGCAATATAATCTCGTTGCTCCCTTTCGGTTTTTGCATAGCAAACATCATAAATGTTAAAACTAAGCGACTTGGTAAGATTATTAAACCCATAAAGCTTTAGTTTATTTTCCATAAAAACCCTCCAAAACAAAAAATCTCAGGAAATATTGTGGGTATACCACAACACAACCTGAGATTAGTCATTTCTAACATAAGTGCATTATTTATTATTGAATTTACATTCATTTTATTTATTCACGATTTTAGAGGTTAGAGTCTATATAGCAAGAACTTACTTTTACTACTCTTATTGACCGTTTCACAAGTGTGTATTTGGTACACGTGGTTATGAAGTAACCATCTTATAAAATTCGAGCTTTTAACTCGATCAATAATGCAACATCAGTTGCAATCGGCAGTTGACCTGGCTGTCCGTATGGCCTCAATTCCGTTAGGAATGGTCAGTGTGCTCTTGTCTTTAGCAATTAATATGCTAAGACTCTAAAAACAAACAAATTATATCACAACTCTCATAACCTGTCAAGCATTAACCTTTACTTATATATAATTATCCAATATTAACAATATTATAAATAAAAATCAGCCGTTATGGATAGGCGCAAAAAACTAATACACCATCCCAAAGAACGGTGTATTAGTTTTATATCATTCTATTCAACAGATATCATATAGTAATAAACTGGTTGGCCACCATTTATTAGATTAATCTCATAATTGTCGCCGTATTTTTCCTTTATCAATTCCAAAGATTTTTCAGCCTGTTCATCGGTTACATCACTGCCGTAAATAATAGTGATGAATGATCCAGCAGATTTCTTTGTAAGCACCCTTGTTAAACGCATAATCGCTTTGTTGAGGTCTTTGTCTACAAAGGAAAGCTTGCCATTATCAAGCCCTAAAATCTCACCTTTTTTAATTGCGTGTCCGTCAAAATCAGAATCACGAGCAGCAAAGGTAATCAAACCTGTTTGTACCAAATCAAATTGCTTTGTCATTGAAAGACGATTCTCGCTGTAGCTTTGGTCGCTATCAAACGCAAGCATAGCAGAAATCCCTTGTGGAATTGTGCGAGTTTGAAGTACACAAACACGTCTATCAGCAAGCTTAACAGCCTGTTCTGCTGCCATGATAATATTCTTGTTATTAGGTAAAACAAACACAGTTTCAGCAGGCGTTGCCATAATAGCTTTAAGAATATCGTCTGTGCTAGGGTTCATAGTTTGACCACCGCTAACAATTTTATCCACGCCTAAGTCATAAAATAATTCTTGCAATCCTGCACCGGCAGCAACAGCAACAAATCCAAATTGCTTCTCTGGATTAACAGGCGCATATTCATCGCCTTGTTTTACATAAGCCGCTTCAACTACTTTAGCTTGATGCTGAATACGCATGTTGTCAATCTTTAAGTTCATCAATTGACCAAATTTTAAACCCTCTTGGATAGCGTTTCCTGGGTCATTGGTATGAACGTGTATTTTAATAATCTCATCGTCGTCAACGCAAACAACGCTGTCGCCAATTGACTCTAAGTATGCTCTAAGTTTAAGTGGGTCTGCGCTATTTGGAGCTTTATCAACGATAAACTCTGTGCAATAGCCAAATGTAATCTCGCCATCATAGTCTGAAACCGCATTTAACACCGGGTTAACAGCCTCATGCTTTGTCTTTTCGTTTGAAATAGGCTCAATTACTTTATTATTGTTAAATACGCTTTGCATTCCCTCAAAAATGACTACCAATCCCATACCGCCTGCATCTACAACGCCTGCTTTTTTAAGCACTGGTAACAGTTCTGGGGTTTGTGCCAGTGCTTCTTTTGCTTTTGTAACAATTTCGTCAAATATAATTTGAGGGTCGTTGGTTTGCAGTGCAAGCTCGGTTGCCGCCTCTGCAGCAAGTCTTGCCACTGTTAGAATTGTACCTTCGGTTGGCTTCATAACAGCCTTATACGCAGCATCTACACCTAAAGTTAGAGCAGACGCTAAATCTTGACCATTTGCCTGTTCCTTGCCTTTTAAGCCTTTTGAAAAACCCCTAAATAATAGGGATAGAATAACGCCCGAGTTTCCTCTTGCACCACGAAGCAATGCTGATGCTGCAACCTCTGCCGCTTTTTCTACAGTAGGGTTTTCTAACAACATAAGTTCTTTTTTACCAGCATTGATGGTCATAGACATATTCGTACCAGTGTCACCATCTGGAACTGGAAATACGTTTAATTCATCACACATTTGCTTATTATTTGAAATATTATTTGCACCTGAAATTATAGCTTTTGCAAGTACGCTTCCTTGAATCACCTTTATGCACTCCTTAAAAATAGCTTTTATCTGTATATAGAGTTGCAAAGTTTGCCACTCATATTTATCACAATTTTAAACTGTGAGTACTTCACTTACATTTATATTCTAAACTCAATAAAAATACCTGTTATGTCAACTATTCGGTACGCATACCGTCAACAAACACATTTACTCTAGATACTGCAAACCCCGTTTTCTCTTGAACAGTGAACTCAACTTTATGCATAATACTTTTTACAATGGCGGATATATTTGTTCCATAAGCCACAATAATATGAAGATCGATTACAAGCTTTTGATTTTTTACTCTCACCCTAATCCCTTTATCAATATTGTCACGTTTCGTAATTTTCGCTATGATACCTTGTTTAGCATTTGCATTTGCCATTGCAGCTACTCCAAAACAACTTACAGCGGCATTACCGACAATAGTTACAAAATATTCATGTGAGATATCAATAACACCCAAATGATTTTCAAGTTTAACCATAATATGAACTCCATTCTCCACACAAATAAGTGAAACACTATTACACCTATGGCGTGGTATTTTATTAAGATGAGCATTTTATCTATTTATACTAATTATTATACACGAATAAAACTTTTTTGCAAATAGGTTTTTATGAACTTTAGCGTAAATTAATCCTTGTAATAGATTTACATAGTCCAGTTTTTTCATCAAGGGTTAACATAACACCGTCAAGTTGGCATTTTCCCTCTGCCACTTCAAATCTTGTTGGCATATGAGTTTTAAATCTTGTTATTATATTTTCAGGGCAAACGCCTAGCACCGAATCAATCGGTCCAGTCATTCCTAAATCGGTAATATATCCTGTGCCATTGGGCAAAACTTGTTCATCGGCAGTTTGAATATGAGTATGTGTTCCCACCACCGCAGAAACTTTCCCATCTAAATAATAGCCCATTGCTTTTTTTTCGCCTGTTGCCTCTGCGTGAAAATCAACCAGTACATATTTTGCCTTAACTTCAGCCAAAATATCATCAATTACAACAAAGGGATTATTGACAGGTTCCATAAATGACACCCCAATCAAATTTATTACTAAAAGTTGATAAGAGCCTCCATCATACAAATAGTAGCCATTTCCATTGCAGCAATCTGGGAAGTTTGCAGGTCGTATCACCTGTGGGGTTTCATCTAAATAACTGTATATCTCTCTGCGTTTATAGACATGATTTCCTGTTGTTATGATATCAACGCCAGAGTCTAGCAAAAAGGTTGCAGAGGCTGGCAATATCCCATTTCCGACTGCTGAATTTTCACCGTTAGCTATCACGACGTCTATTGAATTTTGGCGTTTAAATTGCGGTAATCGTTCTCTCAGGAAATCACATCCTATTTGCGAGACAACATCACCAATCATTAATATTTTCATAATAGGCAGCTAGACGCTGCTCTCCTTTCGCACACAAACGAATATAAACTTCAAATTTGTGCCTGTGTGGGAAAAAATTATTCTTCTTCCTTATTTAACTCTTCTTCAGTGAGTCTATGTGCTTTCACCCTTACTATTCGTCTATCCTCGACAAGCAGTACCGTAAACACTATATTTTCAATTGTTACAGTTGGTGTTTCGTCCTCACTTGGAATTCTCCCAAGTGTATTTGCAATTAAACCACCCAATGTATCAGAATCTTCATTTTCAACTAAATCTATAGAAAAAAGTCTCTCAACTTCGTCAACTAAAACTCCGCCATCCAGTAAATAGGTGTCCTCATCGATTTTGTTGATTTCCTCATCTTCTTGATCATATTCATCTTGAATATTGCCGACGATAGATTCTAGCAAATCCTCCATCGTAACAACTCCCGCAGTTCCACCATACTCGTCAACAATGACAGCAAAATGAGTCTTTTTCTCTGTAAACTGGCGAAACAGCATACGACATTTTGTGGACTCTGGAACATAGATTGCCCCACGCATAAAGTCCTCAATTTTTTTGCCTCTACTATCATTGTCACCAATTAAGCGTAGCAAATCCTTAGCAAATATTATGCCCACAATATCGTCAATATCTTCGTCATAGACTGGAATACGAGAAAAACCTTCATCAATCGCAATTTTAATTGCCTCACTTAGGTTATCAGATTTTGAAACAGCGTAAAGGTCGGTTCTATGTGTCATAACGTCGCCGGCTGTACGGTCGTCAAACTCAAATATATTGTTAATCATCTCACGTTCCGATAGCTCGATTGTTCCGCTTACGTTTCCTGCATCAACAAGCATGCGAATTTCTTCTTCTGTAATGTCTGCATTACCAGAATTAGGGTCAACCCCGAAAATTCTAACACAAACTCTTGTTATTTTTAAAATTAGCCAAGTAAGTGGTTTAAATAAATAGCTCAATGCTTTTAGTGGCATTACTGCACGAAAAGCAAAATCCTCTGGTCTATGTGCGGTCAATTTTTTTGGTAAGGTCATACCCGCCACTATCACGATAAAAGTTAGAGCCAAAAATGTAGCAACTGTAGCTGTGTATGAAGCAATTATTTGATTATTAAAAATTCCATCTATGAGTTTTAGTGTGAGACCTTTAAAACTCAATGTACCAAAACAGCTTGCTGCAATCATACATATCAAAGCACTTGTGCTTGCCCACAACGTGAAATCAAACTGGTGTTCTTTTAACTTCAACAGTTTTTTAGCCTTTGCATTTCCGTCCTCACTCAAGCGTCTTAGTTTGCTCTCATTCATAGCAACAACGGCCACCTCGCTTGAGGAAAAAAACATTGCGATTAGGGTTAACAGTATAAATAAAACTGCCCCCCACAAATATCGCCCGACGTCGTCCATTAGTAAACCCCTTTCATTTGGTGCGTAAAATAGATTGATATATAGTAATTACTATACATTTTTTGCTCGCAAATGTCAATGACAGGCAGAAAACAACGTTTTTTGCATTGAAAAAGAGCAGACATTTAAGTCTGCTCTTTCGGGTTTATTTGAGTTTAGTAAGTTCGTAGTATGCCTTACCAGTTTCCAATGAAAATTGTCCTTTTCTATCAACCCAAACCTGTATTGCACTATTCTTCATTCCAGACCACACCTCGAGTGTATCATCCTCTTCACCACAAGAAAGTGAAAGCTCTACAATCTCCAAATCAGAAAGAATAAAGAATTCTTTATCACCTCTTAATAGTTTACTAAACTTTCGATGATATCCATTCTCTTCTAAATTTAAGCTAACCATAGATTCAATAGCTTTCCTCGCAACTTTTCGATTACCCTCTGAAATAAAAGGATTATCCCTTTCAATTGCTACTTTAGTGACAGTAAGTAGTTCAGTGTCATAACGAAAATAACCGTAACCCCACACGATACCGATAATCAAACTGATTATACCCATTAGAATGGCAATTTTGATTACTTTTTTAGTTTTAATAATTTTGACTGCTGAGTTCTCCAACATTTGATTGTCCATATTATTTCCTCTCTAACAAACTATGTCAGTATTTCGCCGTTTACCTTTGTCCATATCAGCCTTCTTTTATCATTCCACGCACTTGAAAGATAGATTTTCGATAAATCCTTATATTTGTAGAAAACAGGACAAAAATCGGGAGAATTTCGCCCCTCAAGCCAAGGCATATCAAATCCTCCGCTATATTTTATGCAAAGAACACCGTCTAAATATTTAGTGGTATAGCTGCGATAGTTGTACAATCCCCCGTAGTTAAAGCCCGAGATTATAACATATTGCTCCCCAACGGTGACCTTTTGTATCCTTAATCCTATAGGGTCAGCTATCACTTTATAAGTAAAAAAATGCAAAATAAATACTACCGTCACAATGATGCACAAGATTAGTCTTACCATCAATGACAATTTTTTTAAATTTCTCATCCTAATTCCCCTTATTTTTATACTCAAATTGTCTTGTTATTAAAAATAATATAAAAATTAAAAATACATATTATTTTACCAAACGTTTCTAATATATTTGTGTAAAAATAGAAATATTTTCCTATTTAATTATGCATTAACAGCAAAATTTTGTCAATCATATGTTATGAAAGTTTGTAATTGATAGTGAATTTTACATTATTTTATTAATTTTATATAATATATTTTGTTAAATAAAAATCTTAATTTGGTTATATAATAGTGTAATATATTGGCTACACTAAAAAATTATTCATAATTTAATCTGTATTACTTTTTTCTGTGAAAAAACGCTTTATTGTTTAAAAATGTAATATGTCACAAAAAGTTCATTATAGCGCCTTTGTTTTAACTCATTTCTCTATTTACATTATAAAGGAAAAGTGTTAAAATAAATACAAGTGTGTAAATGTGTGTCGGTTTCGCTGATAGCACGTTTAAAAACACAAATTTCAAGGAGGATATTTAAAAATGGCAAGAAAAATGAAAACCATGGACGGTAACACCGCTGCAGCTCACGCTTCGTATGCGTTTACAGAAGTTGCTGCGATTTATCCAATCACACCTTCATCAAATATGGCTGAGGCTACAGACAAATGGNNTCAGATGGTAAAGAAAACATTTTCGGACAACAAGTTCGTGTTGTAGAAATGCAATCAGAGGCAGGCGCTGCTGGTGCAGTTCACGGCTCGCTTTCTGCAGGAGCTTTGACTTCCACTTACACAGCATCTCAAGGCCTACTTTTGATGATTCCAAATATGTACAAAATTGCTGGCGAGTTGCTTCCTTGCGTAATTAACGTTTCTGCTCGTGCAATCGCTTCCCATGCACTTTCAATTTTTGGTGATCACTCTGACGTTTATGCTTGTCGTCAAACAGGTTTTGCTATGCTTGCTGGAACAAATCCACAAGAGGCTATGGACCTTGGAGCAATTGCTCATTTGGCAACAATCAAATCAAGAGTTCCTTTTGTTCACTTCTTTGACGGTTTCAGAACTTCACATGAAATTCAAAAAGTTGAAGTATGGGATTACAAAGACCTAGACGAGATGGTAGACCATGACGCTATCAACGAGTTCAGAACAAGAGCTCTTAACNNCCAGTGCTAAAGGGTACTGCACAAAACCCTGATATCTTCTTCCAAGCAAGAGAGGCTTCAAACAGCTACTACAACGCTGTTCCTGCTATTGTTGAATCTTACATGGATACAGTTAATGCTAAAATCGGCAGTGACTACAAACTATTCAACTACTACGGTTGTCCTAATGCTGAGCACGTTATCATCGCAATGGGCTCTGCTTGTGATACAATCGAGGAAACTATCGATTATTTAAATGCTAATGGTGGCAAATATGGTCTTGTAAAAGTTAGACTATATCGTCCATTCTGTGCTGATAGACTAATTGCTGCTATCCCTGATTCAGTAAAACAAATTAGCGTTCTTGACAGAACTAAAGAGCCTGGTTCTCAAGGCGAGCCATTGTTCCTAGACGTTGTTTCTGCTCTTAAAAATTCTAAATTTGATGCCACTCCAATTTTTGGCGGACGTTACGGTCTTGGTTCAAAAGACACTACTCCTGCTCAAATCGTTGCAGTTTTCAAAAATAAAGACAAAGAGCGTTTCACAATTGGTATCAATGATGATGTTACTCATCTATCACTTGAACTAACTGAGAATCCAAACACAACTCCAGCTGGAATTACTTCATGCAAATTCTGGGGACTTGGTGCTGACGGTACTGTTGGTGCAAACAAAAACTCAATCAAAATTATTGGTGACCACACTGCTATGAATGTTCAAGCTTACTTCGACTATGACTCAAAGAAATCTGGCGGTATTACTGTTTCTCACCTACGTTTTGGTGCTCCAAAAATCAAATCAACCTATCTAATTGATAAAGCTGACTTCGTTGCTTGTCATAACCCATCATACATTACTAAGTACGATATGACCGTTGACCTTAAAGAAGGCGGAACTTTCCTACTAAACTGTGGTTGGGACATGGCTGAAATCGAAGAAAGACTTCCAGGTCAAGTAAAACGTGCAATTGCTAAAAAACACATTAAATTCTACACAATTGACGGTGTAAAAATTGCTGCTGAGCTTGGTCTTGGCGGAAGAATTAATACAATTCTTCAATCTGCATTCTTTAAGCTTGCAAACATTATTCCTGCTGAAGAGGCAATCAAATATATGAAAGATGCAGCTACTGCTTCATACGGCCAAAAAGGTGAGAACATCGTTAAGATGAACCACAACGCGATTGACCGTGGTGCACAAGATGCTGTTGAAATCACAATTCCTGCAGAGTGGGCTAATGCTCCTGACACTAATCTAAATCAAGTTGCTACTGGTAACAGACAATATCTAGTTGATTATGTTAACAACATCCAAATTCCTGTTAACGGTCAAAAAGGTAACTCTCTTCCAGTTTCAACATTCACTCATATGGCTGACGGTGTATTCCCACAAGGTTCTTCCGCTTACGAAAAACGTGGTATCGCTGTAAACGTTCCTTGCTGGAACCCAGACAACTGTATCCAATGTAACTTCTGTTCATATGTTTGTCCTCACGCAGTTATTCGTCCAGTTGTTATGACTGATGATGAGCTGAAGAATGCTCCTGCTGGAACAAAATCAATGCCTATGACCGGTGTTCCTGGTCTACATTTTGCTATGGTTGTTTCTGCGCTTGACTGTACTGGTTGTGGCTCTTGTGCAAACGTATGCCCAGGTAAAAAAGGCGAGAAAGCTCTTGTTATGCAACCTCTTGATACACAACTTGGTGAGCAAGAGAAATTTGCTTATGGCTTTGATCTTGCTGCAAAACCAGAAGTTGCTGCTAAATTTAAAGAGACTTCCGTTAAGGGTAGCCAATTTAAACAACCTCTTCTTGAATTCTCTGGCGCTTGTGCTGGTTGTGGAGAGACTCCATATGCGAAACTAGTTACTCAACTATTTGGTGACAGAATGTATATTGCAAACGCTACAGGTTGTTCTTCAATCTGGGGTGGTTCTGCTCCTTCAACTCCATACACAGTAAACAAATCAGGTTTTGGTCCTGCTTGGGCAAACTCACTATTTGAGGACAATGCTGAGTATGGTTNNGATGCTCAAACAAATAGAGAGGCAACTGATAAACTAGTTGAAGCACTTCAAGGCTGTGAAATTCCTGTTGCAAAAGACATTCTAAGAAGCAAAGACTACCTAGCTAAGAAATCTGTATGGATTTTTGGTGGCGACGGTTGGGCTTATGATATCGGCTTCGGCGGTGTTGACCACGTATTGGCTTCTGGCGAAGATGTAAATATTCTTGTATTTGATACAGAGATTTACTCAAACACTGGTGGTCAAGCTTCAAAAGCAACTCCAACCGGTGCTATTGCACAATTTGCTGCTGCTGGTAAAGACGTTAAGAAAAAAGACCTTGCTGCTATCGCAATGAGCTACGGTTATATCTATGTTGCTCAATGTGCTCAAGGTGCTGACTACAACCAAACTATCAAAGCATTTGTTGAGGCTGAGAGCTATAACGGCCCATCTCTTGTTATTTGCTACGCACCATGTATCAGCCANNCCAAAACTGGTATGGGCTCTGCTCAAACAGAAGAGAAACGTGCTGTTGAGGCTGGTTACTGGCATAACTTCAGATATGACCCACGTCTAGCTAAGGAAGGCAAAAATCCATTCCAACTTGACTCAAAAGCTCCTACTGCAAGCTACAGAGATTTCATCATGGGTGAGGTTCGCTATAACTCTCTTGCTCGTGCAAACCCTGTTAGAGCTGAGGAACTATTTACAAAGGCTGAGGAAAATGCAAAAGATAAATATTCTAAACTAGTTGAAAGAGCTAGCCTATAATATTTAATCAAGCGCATATATTTTGCACTATATTATTAGTTTAAGATTAGTTTAAAACGGAGTAACCGAAAGGTTACTCCGTTTTTTATGTAGTTAAAGCAATATGTAAACCAACGCCAAAATTAGCATAATGTCTGCACCTTCGTTTACAAGCAGAATTAAAAGCATAATTACTATAAGTTTTTCTTCATCAAGATTTAATTTTTCCAATATTCCTTTAAAACCATTATGTACAACTTGTGTCTCGCAGTGCTCAACTATAGCCTCTTGTTTATGCTCATTGTGGTTTTTTCCAGGAAGAGTGTTGTGGTTTGGTTGTGGATGTGTAATTTGAACAGGATTGCTTTGGTTCAACCTCTCCCGAGAAATTCTCTGCATTTCATTCACACGCCTTATTGCGTCCTGCTGCATCGTCATAATCTGGGGCTGTGTGTATTCGTTATTATTTCCTGCCACCTCTACCTACCACCTCTACTCTTATGAAACTTTAAATGTATTACTTTTTATTGAAACCATATGTTAATCACACCTATAATATATGCTACTAATTTATGCGATTTCTTTTAAACTTATACTGGTTAGGTTTAGAATGGTATTATAAGCCTGCAAATATACCACTTTCCTTTAGCATTGGCATCATTGAAAATAACCTCATCATGCTAATTGCTTGGTCAACTTTTTTGCTTCGTTGCTCAGAAAAATGTGGTTTTAGGGCAACTAAAAGCTGAGAATTTTTATCACTCACGTTCATGCTAGAGAAAATTTGCTGAATTTTCATTATCATATTAATGTCTATGTTAGGCATTCCATTTGCAGTATCATTTCCATTCACAGAATTTGTTGCGTTATTTGCTCCACCGCCCAACCCACCTAATAACGACATAATTGATGACATATCAAATCCACTATTATTGTTTCCATTGTTCTCATTACTGTTATTAGACGCATTTTGGGGTTCTTGGGGTGCTGATGCTCCATTCATAGAGGAAAACATATTTGCAAGAGAGGATAAGTCAAATCCGCCATTTTGTGGAGGGGAACTTTCGGCTTGTTTATTCCCAGAATTATTAAGCATACTAGTAATATTTTTAAGCTGCTCCTGCCCCTCTTTTGTGCTTAAAATACTCTGTAACTTTGACATTAAGTCATCCATACTGTTTCCCCTCTCTTTGTGCTTTATACTAACGATTACCCTAAAATTAACGCCCTATAGGGAACGCTCGTCAAGCGTTCCTTAATTAGAGCAGATTTTATCGCCAATGTATGCGATTATTTACTTCATAAATTGCTTTATCAGCATTTGAGCCTGTGGCGAATTCAGCATTTGCTGTGCAAGTTGAGGATTAGACATAATTTCTTGAAATTTTTGTGCATCACGTGGGTTCATCTTCTTCACCAAATCATCAAGCTTTCCACTATCAATTGTTTGTTTTAGCTTTGCAGGGTCTGTACCAATCTTATTTCCTGCTTGTTTTAACAAATCGTTAATACTATCATTGTTCTTATACACCATTCCATACCTCTCCTTTTATATCTATTACAGTATATACTATGTTAAAACAACAAAATTGATTACAATTAATTACTTTTTTATTATAATAGTATGGTAAACATTTAAAAAATAGATTATACTTTATTTTGATTAATGTAACTTTCAATGCAAAATTACACATTAAATGATACTGAATGAAATTTGTTTTAAACATTTTATAAAATTTTTGTTGATAACTTTGCACCATAGATAGGTTTTTAGCTTGGCACAGAAAATATGAAAGTTTTTTAAATTATTTTCGAAAAATATGTTGACAAGACCGTTATTATACGATATAATAAAGTTCGTCCTCTGTCGGAGGGCAAGCGTGGCGGTATAGCTCAGTTGGCTAGAGCACGCGGTTCATACCCGCGGTGTCACTGGTTCAAATCCAGTTACCGCTACCATTATAAGGCCCGTTGGTCAAGCGGTCAAGACACCGCCCTTTCACGGCGGAATCACGAGTTCGATTCTCGTACGGGTCACCATTTAAAAACAGCAGAGCAATAGTTCTGCTGCTTTTATCAGAATAAAACATCATATGATGTTTTTTATGTGTTGTTTTATTTTGGACGGCCCCTTGGTCAAGCGGCTAAGACACCGCCCTCTCACGGCGGAATCGGGAGTTCGATTCTCCCAGGGGTCACCATTTATAAGAAGAACTATCCTTTTGGGATGGTTCTTTTTTATTTTCACCAAAAACCACTGAATTGAATAGTATACTATGAATTAAGGAGGGTTTTTATGAATAAAAAAAATATAGTTGTAGATTTTTTTATGGGTGCAAATTCACCCAACGGATTTTATTCACTGTATGACGAGCTTAGGGAGCCAAAAGTGAACGCACGCAGCTTCCTTATTAAGGGTGGTGCTGGAACTGGTAAGTCTGGAATAATGAAGCGTATTGCTACCACATTTGGCGATAGGGACAGTCTAATTGAAAGAATACATTGTTCCTCAGATCCAACCTCACTTGACGGCGTAATACTTCATACTGCAAAATGCAGCATAGTTGACGCTACTCCTCCCCATGTTATTGAGCCTACATATCCAGGTGGGTTTGAGACCGTAATCAATCTATGCGAATATTTTGACGAAGACAAAATGGCAACCAGATTACCAACCACCGTTACCTATCAAACCGGTAATAACGAATGTCATAAGAAATGCAGAGGGTTTATTAAGTGCGCAGATATCCTTCTAAAAGACAACTACTATTTCGTTGAAAGCTGTACAGACTTTCATAAGATAGCAACCCTCGCAACTAGAATATGTCAAACAGAGTTTAAAACTAGCAACAATCCTGTTGAACACAAACGCTTATTAAGCGCCATCACCAATGAAGGCGTCAAAACCTATGAAAATACTGTTTCATCCATGTGTGATCGAGTTTATCTAATTAAAGATGATTACGGGGTATCCAGTGCACATTTGCTAGCAAAAATACGAGATTATGCACTCTCAAAAGGATATGAAATTTTCGGATGCTACTGCCCACTTACTCCAGATTATAAACTAGAGCATATACTAATTCCAGAATTAAGCTTAGGCTTTATCACCCAAACAAGGTTTAACGATTTCCCAAACATAATACCTACAAAGGTAATTAATTATACTCGTTTTACAGATTTAGATAAACTTAAGACCAAAAAACAATATTTAAGCTTCAACAGAAAAGCTGCCGTTGAGCTGATTAATGCATCAATTGATGTACTTCGCGAGGCAAAGGTTATTCATGACAATCTTGAACAACAATATACAGACGCAGTAAATTTTGATGGCGTTAACGCAAAAACCGAAGAGGTGTTAGCGAAAATTTCAAAGCGATACCAGTAAGTCAATACTGTAAAAATGCTGTTTGTTTTGCCCATTCTATAACCACTATAATAAATATCCGTCGGCTTAGCCGACGGATATTTATTTCTTTATTATACGTTCGCCAATCTGTTCTCCTTTAATATAGAGATTGCACCATGCCCGCCACAGATTAAACACTGCTTTTGTGTTGTAGTTTCAATCTCGTGTATTAGTTCGATAATTTCGTTTCTAACCTCTTTTGCTTTTTGCGAATTTATATTGACGCTCGTCATAAGATAAGGTGCGAGTATGTTAAACTCTGCTTGCTCATTGGAAAAACCATTGCTGTTGACAAGGTTATCCCCTGTAAATATAATTGCATTTTCTTTGCAGACATAAACCATCTCACCTAAAATATGCCCACCACTACCCTCATAAACATCAAAGCTCAAGTCTTCAAACTGCAACTCAGATATCTTTGACAATGGCTTATTGTTATCAACATCCCATTTGTCAAACACGTTAAAGCTCTTTTCATTCGGGGTTTTATAGTTTGAAATGATTCTGCTTAATCTGCAATATGCCGCACTAAGTTTATTTTGCTCTCGAAAATTGTGATTGCCTTCTCGTTCAAGCTTAAAGTTTTCTGCTCCTTTTTTATTTAGAAAAACTTCATCAAAATAAGNNATATGGGTAATCCAAATGCTCTTTTTAATCGCATCAAAATTTGGGAATAACCTATGAAAAATAGCAAACATCTCATCACTAAAACAGGCAAACCCACTATCAATAAATAGTAGTTCGTTTTCGCTTTCTAAGATATAGGTGTTGCTTCCACATGGTGGCTCAATCATATGTAGGGTAACCCTCTCACTAATCTGCCTTTTTGAAATATGTGCCACAAACTTATCACCCTTGTATCGCGCAATAAAATCTGCAAACCTACGAATATAATCAAAGGTCTTTTGCGGTGCTTCATTTCTATCATCTAGCAATTGCATAATCCTATTAGAATCGGCAATAAATTCTCTCATTTGCTCATGTGACAGGGATAACTTGTTCTTAATCTCGTTTGCAAAAGTAATGTAAAAAACTGTGTTATCAAGAACTTTTTCGTTGCTATCATAATCTATAATTCTAACATCACAAAGTTTCGAGATAGAATCAAGCAGGCTTTTTATGTTTGATGGGTCTTGAATTAACAACCCCATTTTAAAATTTTGATACTCGGTTGAGTTTTCCTGCGAATTGATATAGGAAATATTAACGTCGTGGTCACGAAGTATTTTTAAAATAGGAAATACAGCGCCAGGTATATCCCTTATCATAAATTCCACAAGAATTACTTGTGCTTGCTCTTTATCCTCTGACAAATATCCCACTTCAAGAAGTTCCTTAGTAATTTTATCAATCTGCATTTCTGTGGCATCAACATCAAGAAACAGAGCGTGCATATCAACCGCCTTATTATAGCTGACACGAACAATATTCCCATCATTTCTCGATACAATTTCACTTGCTAAAAGAAATGCACCCGATTTATTGGGCATCGTCGTAATGTATGTTTTTCTCATATTTAATTTCCCACCCCTTTAGCCTGTCTGCTAGCTGTTTACTTTTTATTATAGCAAAAACAGACTTACGTGTCTATTGGGGTTTTAAAATTTAGAATAAACTATATTTTATATTGATATTATATTGAGTGTATTGTAAACTTAATATATAAATGTATTTGGATGTATATATATTAGCTTCCTATAAAGCTAATAACACGAAGTTGGAAAAAAGATTATATTGACATAGCTGGAGGAAAGAAGTTGAAAATTGTATTTATACGACATGGCGAAGCAGATTATATACCATGTTATGAAAGAAATTTTATAGGGCATGGTCTAGACTTGGCGCCACTTACAGATATAGGAATTCAGCAAGCTGAAGAGGTTGCTCTACATGACGAATTAAAAGATTGTGGTATAATAGTATCTTCTCCATATACAAGGGCATTGCAGACAGCTTCAATTATTTCCGAAAAAACAGGAATAAAGATAGCTGTTGAAGTTGATTTACATGAATGGCAACCGGATAAAACATATCAATATAAAACATCTGAACAATTATTTGAGATACGTAAAGATTTTTTTAAATGTAAAGGATCTTTCCCAGAGGGTGAATTGCACAATTGGGAAACTATTGAAGAAATTATNNAATTCAAAGGGTAGTGCCTGTTCTTGATAAGTATTTTCAATTGGGATTTTCCCAAATAGCCGTCGTGGCACACGGCGGTATAATAAGAAGATTTAAAGATGACTATAATGTACAGCATTGCACACCTTATGTGGTTGATTACAGTAAGGATTTTAAATGTGTTCATTGGGCAGATTAACTTTCTATTATGAGCAAAATCTGCATTCATCGAACTTCCCATAATAAATATAATTAGGAACTGTGGTAGCTTAGAGTAAGACTTTTAATATTTCATTCCCAATTTACAGTTGTTGATTTTGTCTTTGGTTTTTTGCCTTTGACGTCTATACCTATGCAAATACCCCTTTGGTTAGTTCAGTATATCATACTATCTAACTAAAGGGGTTTGTTACTTTTTATAGTGTATAAATTTAATTTTTATTATAGTTGCCCTAAAAACATTTGAACAACAAAGGAAACAACAACAACCAGTGCCGAAATAATGAAACCATGGAGCATAGGCTTAAAGCCTGATGTTGAAACCTCTTTAAAGTTAGTTTTAAGGCCGATTGCACCAAGTGCCATTACCATAAAAAACTTGCTGATTGAAGAAGCACTTGTGCTAATTACATCAGGAACTACACCAATACTCTTAATGGCCACCATTACTAAAAACATTAGAATGAAATATGGAAATATCTTTCTCATATTCACTTTTTTCTTTTCTAAGACTTGACCATTTGGCATCTCTCTTTGCTTTACCTTTGCATTTATAAGAGAAAAAGCCAGAACTATAGGAATAATTGATAATGTTCTTGTAAGTTTAACGATAACAGAAAATGCACCTGCAGCATCCGAAAAAGCATATCCCGCCGCAACAACTGACGAGGTATCATTTACCGCCGTGCCAGCCCAAAGACCAAATCCCATATCACTCATACCAAAATATCGTCCGGCTATAGGAAATAGAATTACCATTAGTATATCAAAGATAAAGGTTGCAGAAATTGCATATGCAATATCTTTATCCTCAGCTTCTATTATAGGTGCAATTGCAGCTATTGCCGATCCACCACAAATGCCTGTGCCTGCTGAAATTAAACTTGAAAGCTTCCAGTTCATTTTAAATAATTTCCCAAGTAAATATCCACCTCCAAAAGCAGTAAGAAGCGTGAATACCATAACAATAAGTGAATATCCACCAACTGATACTACCTGTGAAAAGCTAAGTGTTAATCCCATTAAAATAATTGCTAAACGCAATATTTGTTTTGAAACAAATTTAATTCCACCCGAAAATATATTATATTTTGTGATAATTGGATTTAAAATCATGCCAATAATAAGAGCAAAAACACTTGCGCTTATTAGATGCATTGGAATAAAACCCGCTACTATCATTGATATAATCGCTAAAATTACAGTTAAAATAACACCGCCTGAGTACCTCTTTATAACCTTCATATCTATTCCCCTAACTCAAATTTATGTATTGATTTTACTATATTTCCATGATAAAATCAAATTATCAATTTTTATAAAATTATAAAATTAATTTATAGGTGATTATCATGTTGGATTTTAGATATCAAACCTTTTTAACCCTTTGCGATTTAATGAATTATACAAAAACAGCTGAAATTCTACATATGACGCAACCCGCTGTTACACAACATATCCACTACTTAGAATCTGCTTATGATTGCAAACTATTTATATATAGTGGCAAGTTGCTATCACTCACAGAAAAGGGCAAAAAACTTCTTAACTATGTCAAGCGAATGAATGCTGATGCAATTCAAATTAAAGAAGCAATATCGAGCACTACCGATGAAAGGGTTATTAACTTTGGTGCAACTCTAACCATTGGTGAGTTTGTAATGCCTGAGATTATAAGTTCGTTAATTGTTCAACATGATATAAAAATGAATATGCTGGTGGAAAATACAAAATCATTATTGAATAGACTTGAAAACGGCGAAATTTCTTTTGCTCTTATGGAAGGTTTTTTTGATAAATCATTGTATGGCCATCAATTATTCAGTAATGAAGACTTTATTGGTATTTGCTCCAATAAATCTTATATTAAAAACAAGAAACTTAAACTATCAGACCTGCTTTCAAGTCGACTAATAGTGCGAGAAAACGGCTCAGGTACACGTGATATTTTAGAACAGGTGCTTTTCGAGAAAAACCTTACAACAAAAAGCTTTCATAGTGTGATTGAAGTAGGAAATATGAACGTAATTAAGGAGCTTGTGGCTGAAGATATAGGCATCTCATTTATGTATAAAGCAGCTGTCGATAGCGAACTCAAGGATGGAACATTATCTAAANNAAAGCAGCTGCCGATACCCAACTTAAGGATGAAAAACTATCCAAAATTGAAGTTTCAGATTTTGAAATCAAAAGAGAATTTAATTTTGTATACCTAAAAAACAGCGTCCATGAAGATGAATATTTAAAATGGTTTGACCTCTTTGGGTCGTGTTGAACATATAATTGATAGATGACAGATAAAAAATAAAAGTATACCCACAAAGGGCACAAATCCCCTTGTGGGTATACTTAGGCTGTCTATGAAAAGAAGGTTGTTACTTTTGAACTAGTGTTTTGACAATCTTGGGATGTTCCCACTTCAAAGTATACCTATTAAGCAGCTTATATCTACCCTTTTCATCTTCTTTACTTCCTTCATCCCACCAAATACACATAATTTTCTTTTCTCTCGCCGCTGATACATAATAATTTGTCCATTCTAAGCGAGACTCAAGATTGTTTTTATCAACCGCACCAAACTCACTTATAATTACCGGTATCCCTTTACGGATAAAATTCTGATAAAGCCTATCAAAAACTTGATCTATCTTTTGTGTGTCTTTTTTATTATCTTTGCTCCATATACTTGTGCCATCTGCTTTCATTGTAAATTCATACGGAACATATTCATGAATCGAGATGATTATGCGCTCATCCTTAGGTAGTTTAAAATCATCCAACGCTTCCTCATCTGATGAATTGCAATATGGTGCGACCATAAGGTAGCGGTTTGCATTTTGGCTATGAGATGTACGTATTACATTTACAAAAGCTGCATTTAAGTTATTTAAAACTGCCCTTGCTTCTTTCGTTCCAGCATTCCATTCAAATTCGGTGTCAAACAATCGTGGCTCATTCATAGCCTCAAATATTAAACGTTCATCATAACTTGCAAAGTGCTGTGCTATTTGTAGCCATGTTGAGTGCAAAACCTTCTCGGCATTTTCTTCATTTTCATAAGTTAGCATAAACCACTTGTCGTGATGAACATCAATAATTGCATACATATCATTATCAATAACATAATCAACGACCTCTTGTACCCTGTACATCCATTTTTCATCAATGATACCATTCTCGTCCATATGCTCGTACCATGTTATCGGAATTCTAACTGTGTTAAACCCACTAGCCTTTACTACATCAATCATCGCTTTAGTTGTAAGAGGATTCCCCCAAAATAGCTCATAAACTTCTGGTAGAGCATTGATCTCACCCTTACCGCTAACATCAAGGGAATTCCCTAAATTCCAGCCAGCCCCCATGTTCTTTACAAACCGAATACCTTCGGACTTTTTATATGTATAGATTTTTGAACAAGCTATCCATAGTAAAACAATAAAAACAACAACAATCATACGGCGCCTTTTAGACGAAGTCCATCTCTTTGATCTCGTCTGCTTTCGTCGGCTTCGTTTCATCTAACAACATTTCCTCCTCGGGTTTCGTATTTCTTGCCCCTTCAATCCATTCCTCTAACAGTTGTCTGGTTTCGCTATCCGAATGCAATTCATTATAGTTTTGAACCGCATATAATTCAATATCTCCACCAATTGTCCGTTCATACTTACAATCTAGTTCCAATCCGTCTACTAATTTCAATTGCATTTTTCTAGGTTTTCCAGCTATATTCACTGCTATAAATTTATAGTTAAAGTTCAAAATATGTATTGATGCGCCTTGTTTCGTGGTAAGATTGATATTCATATCTATTCTAGGCAGTCTTCTATTTTCATAAAAAGTTTCAGCTGTCCTATTGGTAATGTTGAGCCTTAAGTCATCGAAACTACTAAGGGAATTTACTAAATTAACAGGCAATGTTGGAGCTCTGTCGTATATTATTTGTAAATAATCTTTATATGAGTCACACATATCAGTTATTTTAAAAGCATATTTCCATCCACCTTGAATTTTCCCAACATGGACAATCCTGGCCCTGAACTTTGCATAGTATCTATCTGTTTTCAATTCGATATCAACATCATTTTCATCATCAATAATGATAGGTTTATCTAAAACAACCGAAATCCCTGTTTCAGAAAAGTCTTTTGTTTTACATATAATTTGTGTAAATGTATCCTGTATCACACAGTCAATCGGCACATTTACCCTTTCTCGAGTGCGTCTAAACACTCTTCCTTGCACAAAAAAGATTGACATAACCAAACCGAATAAATTAGCAATCAGCCAAAACATAACAACGATTGGATTTAAACTTCCGCTCTGGAAAATGAAACGTATGCAGTTTAAAATACCGATTACAGATAAGACAATTAAAACTAGAAACGGAATTGAGTATAGTCCATTTTTTCCTTTTTCGTTTTCAACCTTATCTTTATTTGTGACTTTAAACTTTCTAAGGGTAATGCCGACTGTTTCTAATAATACCGGAAATATCATAAACGGAAACAGTAGCGTTTCGTACACGGTCGTCCATTTCTTTGTGCGAATATTTTGACTTAACATTTTCAATGTTATGTTGCTAACAAGATACATGGGTAACCAAAATATCAAAACTTCTATTAAAGTACATTTTACAACAACATAACCAAATGTGGCAAAAAGAATTGGGGACATAATATAAATGAATTGCTTGATTGGTGTATACCAATACCAAACTGATGCTAAATAATTAATTTTTTGTCCAAAGGTTAACTTCGAGGT
This sequence comes from Ruminococcaceae bacterium UBA866, assembly GCA_002295325.1. Lineage (GTDB taxonomy): Bacteria > Bacillota > Clostridia > Oscillospirales > Ruminococcaceae > Paludihabitans. The sequence goes on from DBGA01000026.1 coordinate 80,612, forward strand.
AAAGGCAATGTTTAGCTTCCTACCTGTAGAAATTACACCCCTTGCCCAACGAACACGTTGTTGAATTAAACTCTTGAGGTCTGTAGGAGATAATCCTGATGCCAAAACCTCATTAATTGCATAACAAACATACCCCTTTTTTTGAAGCAGAATTCCTGTTGCAAAATCCTCTGTAATTGCCTCAGTAAAAAATCCACCAATATCAACCAAACCAGCCCTTGATAGCAATGTATTTGAGCCTCCATAAATAACACTGTTTGTTTTGTTTCTGGAGACTTGGATATCTTTATAAAAATAATCTTGCTCGTTGGGTATTCTGTTTTCAGAAAAAAGGTTAAACTGGAACAAGTCTGGATTGTAGAAACTTTGTGGCGTCTGAACAAAACCAAGTTTAATCTTATCTTTTTCTTTTGCTGTTTTATTTTTAATTTCTATATCAACAAAATATGGAACTGTTTTCATTAGAAAATCATGGGTAGGTATCATATCGGCATCGAATGTTGCAATTAGCGGAGATGATGTAACCAGCATTGCGTGATTTAGATTTCCGGCTTTTGCACCTTTATTATCTTCTCTATCAATGTAGTTAACGCCCATTTCCTCAGCTAGCTTTCGTACCTCAAGCCTTCTGCTGTCATCACATAAATAGATGTGAACCTTTCTTTTATCCGGATAGTCCATATGCAAACACCCATTTACTGTTTTAAATAGCAGCTCACATGGTTCACTATAGGTTGCAATATAAACATCTACATCAGGATATAATTCTAGTGGAACCGTAGGAGTAGGATAGCTTTCAATCTTGTGCATATTGAAATAATGCACACCCGCTTCAAGTGCACCTAGTACCTCTACGACAATCAAAGAGATACCTGCAAAGAGTGATATCCACCCAAATTCAATTGGTATTGTGTAGAAAATTCTCCAAATTAAATAAATAACTGTGACTATAATATTAAGTATCAACCAAATTCTATTTTTATGCTGCTTAATGTTAAATTTCGACATTTAGGCTTTTCTTCCCTTCTTATGATAAAATCAGTTACTTACGGGGTATCGCTTATCATATCCCCATTACTATAAAAATTTATATTCCCTGTTCCCGTATAAAAGACTTGTGTTTTTATATCTTCACAGGTTTTCTTTATGATTTCATCAGCGTCTGCTCCGGTTATTACAGCATAAGTCGGTGAGATTGCTCTGATAAATTGCTCCGAATTAGTATTAGAACGGCCATGATGCGGTATCTTACAAAGTTGAATATTATTCCAATCAACTAACATCAACTCTTCAAGCCTCTTTTTCTCGGCATCACCTGTAAACAGCATATTGACCTTACCGTGTTTCACTAGAGTTGTTAATGAGTAATTATTATCCTTCTCATAATGTTTCTCCAGTGGTGGATATACAAGTATTTTCATCTCCCCTACTGAAAACTCTCGGGTTAACATCGGATATATGATACGTATATCCTCCAACTTTGCTTTTTCATTTAGCGCGTTCAGATTTTTATTAGCTTTAGGATAATAAGGTTCTATTATGTTTTTTACTTTAAAGTTATCTAAAATTCCTAACGCACCACCGATATGGTCTTTATCGGGATGAGTTAAAATTAAGTACTCAATATCGGTTACATCTTTTTCTTTTAAATAGTCCATAATTTTCTGTTCATCTTGCTGTGTGCCTGTATCAATCAGAACATTGGTTTTGCCTTGTTGGATAAGGATACAATCCGAGTCCTCTGTAAGCTCTAAAAATGAAATTTCTACTGGTGTTCCTTTTGAAATATCCTTTGTATTTTGTAGCTGAACCATCCAATATGCAAAAAATAAAATTGCTATGAAAATAACCCAACCAAATACATTCATTATTTTTCTATGCACCAGAAAACCTCCATATTCTTATTGATATCACTCACTTTTATTTTCACTTTTATAAAAAGTAAATGCTTCTTCTTTGATATTATGCGGATACAGTTCAATGAATATATAATCAAATTCATTGTTCTCCAAGTACTCATCAATATCTATCGGATTCGATGTAGCCAAGGGCCAAATCATATGTATTTCGCTGGTTAATGATGACAAAAACGAAAGTGTCGGGGAGAAAAAAGAATCTCGTATACACAAAATTTTAGGACCATTCGGATTGTTATTATTTGTAATCTTATCCCAAGGATTGATTGTTTCAATATAAGTGTCATATTTTGAAATGGAATAAACTTTTTTAGAGGACAGCAGGTCAAGTTGCAATATTGATTCCTCAAAACTGCCTGTTTTCATCTTTTTATCCCCATCAAGATCTTGTGCTTCCCAGGTTAAGTCTGTCTTAAATTTAGGGGTAATCAGCGTAAAATCATCTAATCCACTATAATTTATTCCTGAACCTCGTCCCATAGAGCCAAGCATACTTTGAGGATAATAATATGTGTCATAATTATTTAAATCACGATAAAAGCCATCTGGGTCAAGCTGTACGCCATATCTGCTTTCCATATCCTCCACTATGGCACAAAACCCAATAAAGGCAGCTTCTACTGTCCAGTGATGGTCTGTTTTATAGAAAAGCTTTTCATAAGGCAACCCTGATTCGAGTATCGGCTTGCGTAAATCCAATGTAGGGACACCATTATTATGCAGGTATGTCAAAAACTCGTCTTGTGTCGTATTTGTATCATTTGCTGGAAAGCCATTATCGAACTGCGAAAAACCTTCTGTGTATTTGTCGGGAGGATTTATAAATAGAGTTTTAGTGCCTTTTTTTTCGGCGCTCTCTTTTAATCTACGCACCTGCTTTGCATACTGCATTAAGCGAGCATCGTCCTCTTTATAAAAGCTTGTGTAGTTTAAAAATCCATTTTCGTCCTTTGCATAACTAAAATTGTCTATTTCATTTTTGTCCATCAATTCTTGAATATAGCCATATGCCTCAACAAGATTGATCTTGCCCAGTAATTCTCCATTAATTGTATTTGTGACTTTACTAATCAGCGTCTTAATATCATTTTTCTCTGTAAATTTACTATACTTATTGATAGTTGTGCTAAGCTCATCAAATTGATACACAAAATTGGCAATGCCAAATCCAAACAATATGCATAGAAACACAACTGCAAATATGTACTTTTTCATAAAGAAATGCTTCATATGCCTGCCCCCTATAAAACTAAAAATTATAATAGATAAATGGACTATATGTGCCTCTTGCTAAGTAAATAATGCAAATTACAAATAACCCTGTCATTGCAATCGGATAGGCAATGTTATACACAGTGCCTACTAAAGACATCTTGCGTTCTAATAGCAGCCGATTTATATTCATTGCTATTGGAGTGCTTAATATAACACCTAAAACTAACCACAATCCATTCTCTTTTATAAACACAAGGGCTAATTCACTATAAAACCCATTTTTATTAAGTCCAAACATATTAAGGAAGTATTGTCCTGCTTGATATAAATCATTGGCTCGAAAAACAACCCAGCCAAATATTACGATTAGCATTGTATAGGTGTTCATTATGAATGAGTTTATATTCTTTTCATGGTAACGTAAAAACCGCTCCGCTAAGATGAAGATAAAATTCCACATTCCCCAAACTAAGAATGTCCAATTGGCTCCATGCCAAATACCTGTTAATAACCATACAACAAAAAGATTGCGAACCATTTTATCTTTACTTTCAACCCTTGAACCACCCATAGGAAAATATACATAATCCCTAAACCAAGTAGACAATGAAATATGCCATCTCCGCCAAAATTCTGTCATAGACTTTGAAATATATGGATAATTAAAGTTTTCACCAAACTTAAATCCAAACATTAAGCCAAGCCCAATTGCCATGTCCGAATATGCAGAAAAGTCAAAAAATATTTGCAATGTATAAGCGATCGCACCTAGCCACGCAAGCATCACAGGTACTTCGTAGGATTGTTGCCCAATCGTTGACCAGTTGAAGATGTTATCCGCCATAATGGCAAAATTATTAGCCAATAACATTTTTTTCCCTAAACCCGTTACAAAACGACAGGATCCCACAGAAACTTTTTTCCAACTGGAAGTGCGATTCCTAATCTGATCGGCAACATCATTGTATTGAATAATCGGGCCTGCTATTAATTGTGGAAAAAATGCAATATATAGCCCAACGTAAAACGCACTTTTTTCCGCTTTTGTCTTACCCATATAAACATCAATAACATAAGATAAAGCTTGGAAGGTAAAAAACGAAATACCAATTGGTAGTGAAATTTTTGTAGCTGATAAAAATTCGCTCCCAAATACTTGATTGATATTTTCTACCATAAAGTTTAAGTATTTGAATACAAATAATATGCCAATATTCAGACAACACGCCACAATAAGGATTGCTTTTGTCTTTTTCTTGTTTGCACGACTTTTCTCTATTAGGTTCCCAAGTAATGTATTAAACCCAATTGAGAGCAACATAATGATAAGATTTTTGGGTTCTCCCCATGCATAAAAGAAAATACTGGTGAAAAAAAGCCATATATTCTGCGCCAATCGTGAAAAACTCAATAGGTAGTAAACCAGCAGTACAACCGGCAAAAAGTAAAATAAAAAATCTATGCTTGAAAATAACATTTGTCTTCTCCCACCAACAAAAGCTGTTAATCTTTTTTGTTTTTATAATAAAAATAACTTAGTAATATACCCAATAAGCAAACACAAAAACCGATTCTAAAAAACCATATCCAAAAAGGTGTGTTAATGCTTTGCAAAAAGTAGCTCACATCTTCCAACTTTTCTGGTATTTTTATTGCATAAACAGTAGATGTAAATGAACAAGCAATTAAAACAAGAAAGTGTATTACGATTGCCATTCTATACTTTTTCATGATTTCAACACCTTTCCAGTCCTATTTTAACAAACATCTAAACACTTATTCCCTTGCAATGTAAACCATTGGAATAAAAAACATAGCCATAACCAATAAAATGATGATGTCAGTTCTGCTACTCCAATCAGTTTCCCAAATAGTACTTACCTTCATAATTTTCAACCTTTCGGGAATTGCATTGCTATGTTTTCTTATGATTGTCTTTAACTTGTAAGTCTCTTGTTCAAATTCAGTAACATTACGATAAATCAAGTCGCCTTCCTCGTCAATATATGGCTTTAAGTGATATTGATTTTGCTGTTCTCTACTCTCATTCCAACGCTGCCATTCACGTTCTTGCGCTGGACCAATATGAGCTTGTATTTGTTCAATGGTATTCATAATGGTTTCTTCAGAAAGGTATTCTCGTCTAAGCTTTGAATAGCGTTTTTCAAGCTTTTGAACAAACGATTTATCCGTGATAAGCCTATCAAACCAAGGTGATATTTGAAAAGCCATAGACGTAACATCTAGAGGTTCTTCAGTATAGTTGTCTATTGCCCCATCAAAATCCCAAACCGGCCCGATGCAGAGTTTTCCCGCTGTATTCTTGTACATATAGGTAGAGTTGTTACCGGCATCATAATTGGCAAAAAACTCATTGATTAAAAAGTAATCCACAAATGAATCCACATCGATATATTCAGGATAAGTCGAAAATATGGAGTACTGATTAGAATATATCACTTTTTCTATTTTGCTGATATCATTTTCAATATACTCTATCATTTTCGGGGTTACAGAATATTTACTGGGATAGCGCAAGCCCAGATATCCTTCACTTAACTTATTTGTTGTAGCATATGTATCTAACATGATAGCTTCTTCATCATATCTGTCCCGACGCACCATGTAGCTGTTATAGTTTTCTGCTGGCTTATAGTTAGAAATATTCACTCGGTCCAACCCCTGTTTCACGCTTTCACCCAAAAGATAGACCCCCTGATAGGTATAAATCCCATTGTCTTTTAACACTACCTCACAATATTTTGTGTCTGGTGTATAGGCCATAAACTGTGATGCAACTCGATATGATAAATAATTACGCATCATACTCTTATCAGTCATTGAACCATTGATAACCCATTCGTTATCTGCACCCATTCCTAATAATGACAGCTCATTATCTTGCCCAGATTGAGTGACTAGTTTTACTAAATATTGGGGTTTTGCATAATTCATCGATGAATTTCCACGTCGTTTAATTTTGATTTTGCTTTGACTTGCAGGATTGTCATCAAGCTGATTTATTTTTCCATTATCAATGATTTGTATTGTTCCATCAACATATGGATCAAGACCCTTGATGGGTTCAAATAAATTAGTTTCTTGATTAAATACTGTATTAATAGGTGGCTCTGTACCCTTTGTATCAATAATTACGATTGGTAAATGGGAAGAAAAGTTTTTTGTGACAGTGAAATCCTCATTTAAAAGGGAAGCCACATTGCTTTGCAGCTTTGCACCAACCAGTGGTTCACTATACGAATGAGTAATTATCCCCATGGCTTTTTTATTATTGTAAATAGTAACACCAAAAACAATGATAAGACTTACCACAATTATTATCAAGCTGGTAATGCGTTTGTTTGCCATCAAGACCATCCTTTATCGATTTATCTCATCATTTTGACACACAATGTTTACGTTTCCAATTCCCTCTATCTTATACAACATATCTGCAATAGAGTCCGCATTTTTGTTTGCCTTATCAACCATAACTTGTGATAGCTCAAATATGTATTCAACTGCATCAACTGAAGTGTTTTTCACCCTTAAACGTGCTTTTCCTTTATACTTATCATTTACAATTTTTTCAATGCTTTCTGAGCAGCCACGTTGTCCACGGACAACTAATAAATAACGATCATTTGATTTTATTACTCCAAATATTAATAGAAATAAAAATATTATTGCTGATCCAACACCGGCAATCATAAATTCTGAAACACCACAGCATATTCCAACTGCTATGCACCAAAAAATATAGGCTGTATCTCGCGGATCTTTGATTGCTGTACGGAAACGAACAATTGACAATGCACCAACCATACCTAGCGACAACGCTATATTATTGCCTATTACGTTCATAACTAGGGTTGTAATTAATGTAAGCATAATCAAAGAGACATTAAAACGAGCACTATATACTACACCAGAGTGTGAGAAACGATAAGAAAAATAGATAACAAAACTTACAAAAGCTGCCATTAAAAAATTAAATATAACGCCCTGTAATGTGAGTGCACCGGTATTGGTAACCAAATAGTCAAATAAATTTTCTTTCATGATTTCCTCCATACTTAAATTTCTATAATATATTTTCCTATCATAAAACTTTTTCTATAAAAACAGCGCTCCATTAAAACGACTAGCACTTCTGGATAGAAAGTATTTACCGTTTGATGCTTGCATTTTGTTACACGATGACAACAAATCCTTGATATAACTCAATAGAAATGTGTTGTACTTTACCTCTAGTGTTACATCGTCTAAGTGGCTAACTGGATATAAATTTAGGTTTGAATCAAATAGGTCAAAATTTGTTTCAGTTGCCTCAATACAATAATCAAGCGTAATACGAATATCATTTTCAGGAACTTCAAATGCAATTCGCTTATATTCAACAATACATTTTGGTATATAAAGCTGTTGCATCATTAAAAAATAGAGTTCCACTGCAAAAGGACTTTCATAATGCAGCAAGCATTCATATCTTCCCGATATCAATTCTTTTACGTCCTCTTTGGAAACTCTAAGCGAGCGTTTACGCTGATTATCTCCGATTTTCTCTTTCATCTCCAATTTTGCAAAAGCTTCATTCGGTGAATAAATGCGCAAACGAATTTTTNNTCCTTTTCAATATAATCGGTGTCATCTATTGTATCAAAATACAGTGACCTTACCATATATCCCTGATTGAAAGAATTGTGTATGTCTTGATGTAACACCTGTGAAAACAGTTTATACAAACCACAAGAATCAGCTTGAGATATAACATATTTTAACTCTCGTCTAGAAACATCTTTTATTTCCATTATTATTGATACACATCCTTTCCTTACTTGTACTAAATTAGCTCTATATTATCTAATACTCTCTAGCCCTGATTTATCCTACAATACTACATCATTTTAAGGAAATCCAATTATTAAATCATTATACCATATACTGTAAATAATGACTACACCTTTTTTTATAATATGACTTTGATATTTGATATGGTGATTAATATAGTTAATCCTATTTTTTCGCATCAGCCAACTTAGTCCGATGGTTCTGAGTTCATAAAGTAAAATAGCCGTTCACCGTTGCTTCAATCAATTTCAAGTTCGCTTAAATCGTCATATTCCTTTTGAGTTGACACCATGCTTCTGCCAAGGTCAGTGGCTTTTATAAACATATCGCTTGATCGTCAAAGAAACCTAAATGATTATGTAGGTTATGTAGCTTACGCTAACCCTACAATAGCAGAAATGCTATATTGTACGGTTGCAAATATGGAATTTGATATTGAACGTTGCATCAGACATATTGAAGATGAAAACATCGACTATAAGTTTCCCCAATGCTTTTAAGGGGAAATACAGGAGATTGTATGAATATTTATGTCATGGTCGTGCAATTTCTCCTGAAGTCGTAACGGATATGGTAAAGCGTGATTATCTGTACGAGGACGATCGCCATAACTTGATTATGATGGCATTGCAAAATATGGGTTTAAACGTTCAACCATAACGGATAATCCATACAAGCGGGAAATGGCAGGTACAAATGAATTTAATGAACAAGTGGGACTTTACATCAATAATGATGCAAAGTCCCTTTTTGTCTCTGAAGCAAGGATAGATAATCTATCTCTTGTGACCTCAAAATGCTGGCATTAAGCTTATCTATATAGCGACTGATAATGATGAGGCTGGTATGCACTGCCGAAGTGAGATTAAAAAGTGGCTTGAAGAAATTGGGTTTAAAGGCTCTGTAAAAGTGAACTGTTCTAAGGCGAAC
>DBGA01000040.1 GCA_002295325.1 Ruminococcaceae bacterium UBA866
TGCAGTTGTTAGATCCGGTAAATAATCTCTAACTTTAAGCTCTATGTCAGTCAATATTTCCCCTCCTCTATCATATCAGTAAATTTACCATAAGAACGCGAAATGACAAGCTCATTATATTAATTTGCGAGCATAAAACAAATTAAACAACAAATTTTTCTTGCTATATTGTATATTTTAACCTTTTACTGCACCTAACGTCAATCCTTTTACAAAGAATCTTTGCATGAAAGGATATAAACAGATAATTGGTATCGTCGTTGTCATAATTACTGCTGATTTTATTGTAATTTCAATTGTAGATTTATCCGCTGAACCTGCACCGTCACCGATTGATGCTGCACCGCTTACAATATTTCGTAGGAAAAGCATTACTGGGAATTGGTCTGCTCTTAGGTAAATCAAACCGTTAAACCAGTCATTCCAGAAAAACACTGCAGTATACAGTGCAATCGTTGCAATCGCTGGCATAGATAACGCCAAAACAATGCGAAGAAGTATTCCAAAATAATCAAGACCATCAATGATAGCCGCCTCTTCAATCTCTTCTGGGATTCCTTTGAAGAAATTGATTAGGATGATAAGATTAAATTGATTAATCGCAAACGGCAATAACATTGCCCATATTGTATTCGTAAGTTTTAACGAGGATACAACAAGGTAATTTGGAATTAATCCGCCAGAAAAAAACATTGAAAATACCACAAATTTCATAATAAGGTTTTTGCCCTTTAAGTAACTCTTTGATAGAGGATAAGCAAAAATGACAGTCATAAACAATGAAATTGACGTGCCCGCCATTGTATAAAAAAGAGTATTTCCGTATGCCTTAAAAAAGTTTGGGTAAGAAAAAATTTGTTTATATGAGTCAAAATTAAAACCAACCGGCCATACCGAAACTTGGTTATTTATTACGGCTTCAGCACTAGATAAAGAAAGTGCCATCATATATACAAAAGGAAAAAAGCAAGCGAGCCCAACAAAACACATAATGATATTATTGACCACATCAAATGCACGTTCGCTTTTGTTTGTAATCTTCATAAAAAACTCTCCATTTTTCTAAAATTAGTCTGCTGATATTAGTAAACGCCTTCCCCTGTTACCTTTTTACTAAAGTAGTTTGCGCTACTAACAAGTATGATACCTATGACACCGCCAAATAGTCCAACTGCTGTTGCATAGGAATAGTTTTGGTTTTGCATTCCCACCCTATATACAAAGGTATCAATAATATCGCTGACCATTGAGTTGTTTGGTGTGTAAAGCAATAGTACTTTTTCAAAACCTACGCTTAATAGCCTTCCTACGTTAAGGATAAGCATAACCATGATTGTTGGCATGATGGAGGGTAGTGTTACATACCAAATTTGTTTAAATCTGTTTGCACCATCAATCTGCGCAGACTCAAATAGCTCAGAGCTAACACCAGTAATTGCTGCAAGATAGATAATTGCTGTCCAGCCTGTAAATTGCCACGTATCAGTCATAACGTATATGGCTCTGAAGAAACTTGGTTCATTGAGGAAAAATATAGGTTGCATACCAAACAAGTCGTGTAGTATTCGATTAAGAATACCTGAGCTTGGTGAAAGAATTTCGCCGAGCATTGAAATTACTACTACTGTTGAAACGAAACGAGGCATATAGGAGCTCGTTTGGATAAACTTTTTAAATCTACGGTTTTTAACCTCGTTAAGTAAAATTGCAAATATAATTGGAATTGGAAAGTTAACCACTATGTTAAAAAGTGAAATTAACAATGTATTTGAAAAGGCACGCCAAAAAGAGGCGTCTGCCATAAACATCTTAAAATAAGAAAGGCCTACAAACCCTGTTCCAAAAGCAGAAACACCAGGCTTGAATCGCCTAAAGGCAAGTATGTTCCCAAACATTGGTAGATATTTAAACACGATAAAATAAATAATCGGTAAAGTCATCATGGCATAAAGCTGCCAGTATTTTCTGAAATAATTTTTATTTGAGATTTTATTTGATTTGGACGTTGAAATAGTTCTCATCTTTTCCTCCCCTTAAAACAATGAGGGGCGCAGATACTACGCCCCTATTGCTGCGGATAAATTTAGTTATTATCGGTTATCGTTATAAAGTTTTACTAGATCATTAATTCGTTTGCTTTCCATTTCTTTAACATAAGTATCCCAATCTTTATCTAGGCTCTTTTTACCAGTAATAAAATCGTTATTCCATACGTCAAAGGCATCTGCTAGAGGAGCTTGAATTAAACCTGCTTGTTCAGCTTGTAGGTCATCAAACTTAGCAGTTGGTGGAATTGGTTGAATTGCATTGTCCATTCCAGAAACTACTTTGTTGATAGCTGCATAGTTGTCGTCGTACTTAGTCATTTCTCTCTCGTTCATCCAAACTTGTTGTAGTACGTCTACACCAAGACCGTATTTAAGTTGTAGCTCTTTATAAACACCATTTTTGGACTCTACGATTTCTTTTGCATATGTGATTTTGTCTCCAGATGTAGTGTAAGTTTCGCCCTCAAAGCCGATACTCCACATTTTTGCATTTGCTGGTTCGAATAACATTTTATCAACTGCTTTTACAATATCAGCAAAATCTGCTCTTTCCATTGCTTTCTTTGTAAACAATGCGCCACCTGCTGTTTTGCTCTTTGGTTGGTGATGTGCACCACCCGGTCCTTCAAGTGGAGGAAGCATGTTGAAAGCGATACCTTCGATTTTTGAAGTAGAAGTAATTCCGCCAATTTGATCGTAGTAAGCCCAAGATGCTGCGGAAGCTCCCGTTGCAAGTTTACTTGTCCATTTGTCTCCTGCGTTTACCATTTCAGGATCAAATAATCCTTCTTTATGAAGTTTTGCAAAATATGCAAGGTATTGTTTGTAAAGGTCGCTTGTTGCGCCAGCAAAGTATTCTTTTTTACCATAATCCCATGAAAGTACATGAGTTCCAGTAGAAGCGTTCTTACCTAGTGAAATACCAAAGCTAGGCATTGTCATTCTGAATAGAACACGTGGTTCAACAAGTGTAGTTAGTGGGAATGATTTAGGGTCTGCTTCTTTAAATTTCTTTAAAACAGCATATAAATCATCAAATGTTTTTGGTGCTTCTAGCTTAAATTTATCAAGTAAATCTTGACGAATTAAAAGACCACCATCATAGAAAGGTTTGTCGAATAAAGCTGGCAAGAAATATCTTTTGCCATCTTTTAGAGCTAGATTGTTGACATCTTCTTCAAGTCCCCAATCCTTTACCAATTGGTTAAAGTTAGGAGTTAGGTCAGCATGATCACTAATTGGAGCGATTGCACCGTTTAATGCCAATGCTGCAAGCTCACCTTTTGTTACTGTTTGGTACAAGATAACTTCTGGTGCGTTGCCTGTATTTAACCCTAAAGAAACTTTTTGTTGATAGTCTGCAATTGGAATAACTTCAAATGTAACCTCTGCATTTGCTGATTTTTGTGCCTCAACTACAGATTTCCAATCTGCTTTAAATGGTAATGTTGCGTTATCGGAATAAAGCATTGAAAATTTAACAGGCCCTGCTGGTGCAACTGATTCTGCTGGTTTTGATTCTGGGCTAGGAGTTTCTTTTTTAGGTGTACATCCTGCCATAAGTGAAAGAAGCATTGCAAGTGTTAGTGTTACTGATAAAAATTTTTTCATTATTTCCTCCAGTTCGTTATTTGACACTTTTGTTTTATAAAGTGTGCCAACCTTTGAAACAAGAATATCAAAGTTTAAACCAACTGTCAATAATAATATTTTATTTATTACATTTTTGTGTACTATTACAATTTATTTTTTAAAATTTGTGACATCTACCAATATCATTTGTGCATTTTTTTCTATATTTACAATTTAAAAATATATTTCTAAAAACCATATAAAATATCAACAAGGTGTAAACTTCTTATATTCTATTGACAATTAATATATTACAGATTTATTATATGTACTTATACATATAATAAATCTGTAATA
>DBGA01000088.1:0-9653 GCA_002295325.1 Ruminococcaceae bacterium UBA866
TTTAGGGTATGACGTTGTCGGTGTCGATTCCTCAATCGAAATGCTATCTGTAGCCATGGACAAGCGCTATGACTCTGGAAAAGATATCCTCTATCTCAATCAAGAGATGCAAGAGCTTGATTTGTATGGCACAATTGATGCTTGCATCTGTGCATTAGACAGTTTAAATCATATCGTTACAGCAAATGATGTGCAAACCGTTTTCAAAAAAGTCAGTATGTTTTTAAATCCCAATGGACTATTTATTTTTGACGTGAATACAGACTACAAACACAAAAATATTCTATCTGATAACGTCTTTGTCTATGACTACGACGAGGTTTACTGCATTTGGCAAAACTCAAAGTGTGTTGACAACGTGATAGATATTAACCTAGATTTGTTTTGCAAGGACGAAGATGGCAGATATACAAAGCAAACTGAAAACTTTAGCGAAAGGGCATATACTCATGCTGAAATTTTATGTTTTATTGAGAATGCTAACCTTGAGCTTATAGACTTTTATGAGGGCGATAGTTTTGACAAACCTACAGATGACTGTCAAAGAGTTGTTTATGTCGCTAAAAGCAGAAAATAATAGCAAGATAGAAAAAATCTACTCGAACTTTGAGTAGATTTTTTATTTTATTCAGTTCGGTTAAAATAACTCGCAAAACATCTTAAATGCTGTTGGTAATGCCACCTCATCGGCAAGTGTTGACTTTGATACCCACATGAAGTCATCATTGCAATTTTCACAAACCACCAAATAACTTGTCATATGCCACTCGATGTGAGTGAAAATATGCTTTTTCACAATTCCTTTTGTTAGCTTGATCCCGCTTATCTGCCATTCTTTTAATTGTTCTTTGGCTTGTTTGCTCGTTTGTTCCCCTTCAACATTAGGAAACTCCCAAAGCCCACCCAATAAACCTTCAGCTTTCCTTTTTCTAACTGCAACCTTATCTTCAAAAATAAGAATAAACACCGTTTTATCTTCTTTTTTTCTGGGTTTCTTTTTCGTTTTTACCGGCAATTCTGTTTTTGTATTATTTTGATTGGACTTGCACAAAAAAGATAGAGGACAAATTTCACACTTAGGCGACCCATTTGGTATACAAACAACAGCACCTAACTCCATCAAGCTTTGGGTAAAGTCACCACTGCGTGATTTTGCATAAGGATAAATTGCTCTTAACTCCTGCGTTATCTGACGCTTCACTACTTGTGTTGTANNCCAAAGTTTTCTGTCAACCTTGTCACAACTCGCATCACATTGCCGTCAACTGCTGGAACAGGCTTTTTGAATGCAATTGATGAAATTGCACCTGCTGTATAATCGCCAATACCGGGCAAAAGGAGAATGTCCTCAAATGTTTCAGGAAACTCTCCATGATACTCATTTACGATAATTCGTGCCGCCTTTTGTAGATTGCGAACACGATTGTAGTACCCTAACCCTGCCCAAAGCTTTAACAGCTTTTCCTCATCTACATTTGCTAAGCTTTCAATGGTAGGCAATTCTAACATGAAACGTTCGAAATAGGGTATTACAGCGTCCACACGAGTTTGTTGCAACATAATTTCAGAAACCCACACACGATAAGCAGAGGAATCCCCTCTCCACGGTAAAACTCTTGCATTTTTATCATACCACAGCAAAAGGGGCGATACAATTCCCGCAAGTTGAGTTTCATTTTCCATAATCTTGTTTTCTTTCATCATTGCTCCCCTCATGTTACAAAAAGTAAAACAGCTCAACCTAAAGGTTGAGNNTGGGGGTGAAGGAGTTGCAGTCTACAAAAACAAATTAGCTCACTTGAAATTTATCTTCCATATACTTATTAAGTGTATCAATTGACAAAGTTAGCATCTCCATATCAGTATGTGTATATATCTTTATTAGCATTGCCATATCTTTATGTCCTAATAACATCATAGCAGTTTTCATATCAACTCCCGATTTGTAAAGCATTGTGGCATATGTGTGTCGAAGCTGATGTTTATTCATTTGCAAATTTGTAGATTTAAGATATTTATTCCATTCCTTTTCGCATCTACTACGTTTTAAGTATTCCCCATTACGTGAAAATATTATACCTGCATTGTTTTTTTTAAATTCATTAAAAATATGATATACCATAGGCAAAATAGGAACAACTCTTTCTTCATCCCCATTCTTTAGGCAATTGCAAACAACTGGTGTGCTTTTATCATATTCAATAATCTTATTAACAAAAATACATCTTTTCTCAATATTAATATCTTCCCACGTCAATGCTAGTGCTTCAGATTTTCTGAGTCCAAATGTTAAAAGAATTAATGGGAACAATCCAAATTGACAATTATAACTGTCTAAAATCATTTTGATATCCGTATCGCTAATACAACCGACTTTTTTAACCTTAGCATTTTTAGGCACATAGGTATCTTCGCAAGCATTTTTAACTATTAAATCATTCCTAATTCCGTATTTTAATATTAGTTGTAGAGTTAAACGATACTTGCTAATAGTAGATTTTGCAAAATTCAATAAATGTAATTGATTAAGATATTTTTGTATTATGATTGGGGTTATGTCAATTAAACTATAATCGCCAAACTCATCCTTTAAATATTTTGCATATCTATTATACATATCATATGTACTCTTTTTAACCTTTGCCCTGTGAAACTCTAGCCACTCGTCAGCAACTTCGTTAAAATTACTTGTTTTCATTATTGTGTCTCCCCTAATTCTTCTGTCTATATTAATATTTTAACTTTTCTATAATACAACATTATTATGATGTAAAAGTCAACGCAAAGTTAATAAATTCTTAATATAAAGTTAATAATTATTTTACAAATTAAAGCAGTCGTATACACGGCTGCTTTTTTATATTCAAATTTAATCTCTGAAAGGATGTGTAAATCAATGATAAAAAAGCTTAATCGTCTGTTTAGCAACAAGCTTGCGACCATTCGTCCCCATTGTTTATATGATAATTAAGGAGTAACCACTATGTTTAAAAGATACACCCTAACCGATGTAACTTCAAATCAGTTTTATCAAATGCCAAAGTTTTTGTTTGAGGGCGAACTAAAAAACAATTTATCCAACGATGCAAAGGTTCTTTACTCTCTGCTTAAAGACAGGCACGAGCTGAGTGTTAAAAACAATTGGGTAAATGAAAATAATGAGGTTTACTTAATTTATACTCGTGATGACTTGTGCGATATGCTTGGTTGTTCACCACCCACATTACGTAAAACCATTGACCAGTTGAAGAAAAACAACCTTATGGACGAGCAACGTCAGGGCCTTAATAAGCCAAATTACATATTTTTAAACTATTATGACCAACAAACCCAGTTAACTCAAGGAGCAAAAGAATTTTACACTCCTGACAGTAAGAATTTTACACTCCAGATAGAAAAAAACTTACCTTCTGTACCAAAAGAATTTTGCACTCAAGAGTGTAAAGATTTTACTCCTAATAAGACTAATCGTACTCAGACTGATTTTAGCGATACTGAGTATCAATCAATCTATCCACAGGGACACGTTGATACGATAGATGCGATTGAGGTAATAGAAATATTAAAAGAGAATATTGGATATGACATAAGCAAGCAAACGCAAGGAGAAGCAGAATATATTGACAACATTGTATCAGTTATGACTGATGCACTATGCAGTAGCTCCCCTACTATTCGTGTTGGCAGAGAGGTTAAGCCTTTATCTGTTGTCAAAAGTGTTTTCAATAAATTAACTTACGAGCATATACAGTATGTTTGCTTGTGCTTATCGCAAAACACTACACAGATAAAAAACATTAGGTCATATTTAATAACAGCACTATATAACGCACCACAGACCATGGATACATATTACAGCCAATGTGTTAAACACGATATGACAATAAAGAATTAAAAACTATCGTTAAGGAAAGGTGATTTTATGGCGAAAATTATTGATAACTTAATTCTCTGTATTGGCTTAGCTTGTTTACTTCATTTTCTTTTAAGTACATTTATTTGTAAGATGACATCAGCCAAAGTAAGAATTGATTTTGATGAATTAATGAGAAAAAGCTTTAAAGCAGAAATGAATATAATCATAATATTTGCGGACTTGTTAATGCTTAAATGCTTTTTTATTGATAAACCAGTTTATATTTTGTTACCTATAACTATTATTAGTTTTGTTTTCGATATTGTTTTCTTAATATTGTATATAGTCAATTCTTTTGATTTTGTTGTATTTATAAATCATACGCTAAAGTCGAACAATACAATTACTACATATTTTACAGATTTTGAAAAGGAGAGTTTATAGCTATGAACAAAAGACAGAAAAAAAGAACTTTAAAAAGCTTTGTGACAGAGCTAGAAACAGTAGGAAAAAAGGTATTTTCCTTATTGTTAAGTGCCAAACACCAATTTTCAAAGACGGAAATATCGTTGGAATTAGAACACACAATCCAATTATAACGGAAATGTCCGCAAATAAATCAATTATGGGTACATCGAGAAATGTTTCGATGTCGTAAAGGTATCAAACCAAAATAAAGACCGTGGTATCTCATAGTGTTTATGTGGATTTACAGATTATAATAGGCTCTTACGCAATAATATGTACAATTTTTAAGTAGCAACTCAAATTTAATCAAGGGGAGATAACAATGGAAGTTTATAATCTTATATACATAATAGGTGGTTTATTAATTAGCGGTGGTATCATTATAGCTAATCTTAGTAAGAGAGAATATATTTATTTGGTTTCGATTTTAGGAGTTTTTTTAATGTTTGGAAATTTCATTTTCTTTACTTTTAATAAATATGAGAGTAAAAAAGAAGAATTAATTTCTGATATAAATCAAATAAAAGAAGAAGATAAAAACAAAAAAATTGTGTATATTGAAATATTAAAGGAATACCAAACTGAACCTATTAAATATTCAGAATTATTAAAATTAGATGCTTTTGACCAATTGAAAGATAAATTTTCAATTGACAACAATATTAATTCTACGGATGAAGTGCTAATAACTCTTTATAAACATACCTATGACGAGTTAATAAAAAGAAATATATGGGGAATTATTCAATTGATAATAGACAATGAGTAATTTAATCCAAAAAACTACTGTTAAACGGAAAGGTGATTACTATGATGTGTAAAATCAAGTGCATCGAGTGCCCTCACTGCAAACTTGAAAACTACAACGGAAGTGCAAGCAGATATTATTGTACCAATCCTATCATTGTTCAGGGAGTGGGTAGTATGATGATATGCCGTTGTGTTCGTGGCTCAACTCAAATAACAATTAAATATTCACCTGTATGGTGTCCCCGAAAGAAGGAGTGTGTGATATGAACGACGAAAAAATTATTGATTGTATTTCAAAAGGTATGATGGAACTTGCATCAAAAGCCCACAATACATGAAAGGTGATTTAAAATGAAAATACCAAAATACATATCTAAAATGCTTGATAGGCAAACACACTTAGGGGGTAAATTATTGGATGTTAATTTGGCGATTTGCGAATGGTGTGAGAAAAATGGTATTGATTTAAGCGAAAGCAAACCTGGTGATGATTTATGCTCATTAAATAGCATTATGCTCATAACTGAACCATTAGGTTATGAACGTAACATCAGGGAGAAAGTTTTGGATAAGGAGCATGAAAATGTTAAAAGCTAAAATTACAGGGTTGCCCTCGGAAGTAACCCAAGCCACCGAAAACCTAAATAGATGTTTCGATGTCATAAAGGTATCAAATCAAGAAAAGAACCGCAACAGCTCATTCGTAAGGGTTTATATAGATTTAGATATTAAGCCAAGAAGTTGTAGGGTGTGTGGCTGTACGCAAGACAATGCTTGCCCTGGTGGGTGCTATTGGATTGCAGAAGATTTGTGTAGTATGTGTGGAGGGGATGACAATGAGTAAAATTATAGATTCAGAGAGTATTTATTTTAAAACGTTTATTAAAGAATATGCTCTATTAATACCAATTTGTATACTAGCTTTTACTTTAGCAATTTTATTAGCAAATATAGTGTTTTATCCACTTTTTGCTTCTTCCCAATTTTCTTTTTGGCATTATGAAATAATAACTATATTATTAGGCATTGTTATGGCATATACAGAAATAAATTGTTTCTATTCAACTGCAAGATGTGTTGGAAAATTTATATTTGCTCATATTATAATGTGGATTTCCTACGCAGTTTATTGCTCACGAATTTTATTACCAATTATAAATTTTTTAAAGAATACTTTTCCATTTTTATATTCTAGGTTTCAATAAAAAAAATAGGAGAAATAAAATGAAAATTGGTAAATATCAGATAGGCAGATACAATGGGATTATAAAGAAATTTTATGAAGATGGTTCGTTTGATTACGAAACCTCTTATACTAGCGAACTAGATATTAGTGAAAGTATATTCGCAATTGAAAATTGTATTGGAAACGTGGTTGGTATTGCCACAGTTAACCCCAAAATACTTGTTAACATTGATGTCATTCGTACAAAGAAAATATTGTTAAAGAATTAATGCCATTCAACAAGGAGGATAACGACAATGAATAAAATAACTGATAAAATTCAAAAGTTACTTGAGCTTGCGAACGATAATTCATCCCTTGAAGAAAGCCACTCTGCAATGTTGAAAGCACAGGAGCTTATGATAAAATACAAACTATCTGAAAATGAGTTCATTAAGAATTCAACTCCTAAAAAACTAAATATTATTGAAAACTGTGTCTATTCTTCATGAAGAATGCTTTGGTATATTCGTCCGTTGAGTTGGGTTATAGTTGATAACTTTAAAGTTATGTCATTCTTAAGGGTGCGAAAGCAACCTAAAAAATTATTTTTCTTCGGGGAGCAGGAAGATGTAGAAATAGCAAGTGCTGTTTTTTTAGATTGCTTATCTAAAATACGATATTACCTAGATTGTATAAACAAAGATAATACATGTTTGCGAAGAAGTGGAGTTTATTTATCGCAAAGTGAGACATCTCAAGAACGTAATAACTTTACAAAAGGCTTTATTGATGGGTTAAAGGAAAAGTTTGCTAAACAGGTTGAGGAAAACAACTGGGGACTTATTCTTGTACCAAATGAAGAAGTTAAAAGGAAGTATAATGAACAAGTGACAATCAAAAATATCAGCTTTAAAACGTCTGCTATCTTTGGCGGTAGCAACACTGGATATATGGATGGATATAACAAAGGAATTAACTATCAACAAACAAGTGGATATATTAATAATTAAAGGAGATTGAAAATAATGACTAGAATAATTGCTGTCGTAAACCAAAAAGGTGGAGTTGCAAAAACTACTACAACAAATGCACTGGGCATAGGATTAGCCAACAAAGGATATAAAGTTTTACTGATNNCATGAGCTTAGGAGTTAATTTTCCTGACACTGTAGAAAATACAATTGCAAAAGCTATGCTAAATACAATACAAGAACGCAATAATGAAATTCAATATAGTGATTATATCAACACAATCTTTGGTGTTGATTTTTTTATTGGCAATGTAGACTTAGAAAACCTAGATAAAATGTTATCCGCATTTAGAGACGGTGAATATACACTAGATACCATACTACAACCTATCAAAAAAAATTATGATTATATTATTATTGACTGCCGACCATCATTAGGCAATTTAACAGAAAACGCTGTCATCGTTGCTGATGAATTACTTGTTCCATCCGAGCCACAATATTTTTCTACCAAAGGAATTCAATGTTTATTTGATGAAATAACAGCAATAAAACGTAAGAAAAATCCTAATCTAAAAATAGCGGGAATTTTACCTACAAAGGTTGATTATCGTACAAGCATTGCAAAAGAGTTTATAGTGGCTGTAAAGCAGATATTCAACGATGATATAAAGGTGTTTTCACCTATTCCTATCAGTACTAAGCTTGCGGAATGTAATGATGGTAAAAATATTTACGATTATGATAACAATGGAAAAGGTGTGCAAGCCTATCTAAATTTTGTAGATGAATACTTGGAGGGATAAAAATGGCAAGTAAATTTAATGTAGATTTTCTTAGAAATAATTCATCGCCAACCACACAAGCAAATGGTGAAACATTAAGCAAATTTAAGAATACAAAGGAAATATTTGAAAAAGCTGACAATATGATTGACAGCCTTTCAATAGACAAGCTTATTCCATTTAAAGACCATCCGTTCAAAATAAGAGATGGGGAGCGTCTTGATGAGCTCACCCAAAGTATAAAGGAGCAAGGAATACTTGTTCCTTTAATTGTCCGTGTTCACCCTGAGGTCAGAGGTTCATATGAAATTCTTGCCGGTCATCATCGACGTGTAGCTGCTGAACGTGCAGGGGTATATAATATACCCGCTATTATTAAAAATGTTGATGATAATACAGCAGTTTTAATTGTAGTTGAGAGCAATCGTCAACGTGGCTTCTCCGATATGTTACCAAGTGAAATTGCAAAGGCTTTAAAACTTGAATATGATGCATTAAAATGCCAAGGGAAGCGAACAGACTTAATGATTAAATTAGATGAAATCATGAACCTTGAAAATATAATTAACAACGATGTTAATGAAAAATCAACCGAGTGCCCAGTGGGCACAAAGCATGATAGTGCAGTAATTGTGGGTGAAAAGAATGATTTATCAAGACGTTCTACTTATAGATACATACGCTTAAATAACCTCATCCCTCCCCTACTAGACCTTGTGGATGACGAAACAATTGCCATTCGCCCTGCTGTTGATTTATCCTTCTTAAAAGAGGGTGAACAATATACCATAGCCGATGTACTTGACACATCAGACTACAAGATGGATATGAAAAAGGCTGAAAAATTAAAGGAATATTCGAGAGAAAACAAGTTGAATGTTGATACTGCTAGACTTATTATATCAGGCGAGATTTTCAATGTAAAAGAAAAGAAAGTTACTTCTGTAAATCTTTCAATGAAAAAAATACAATCGTTTATGCCTACAGCCTTAACCGTTGATAAATATGGGGAGTACATTGTAGAGGCACTTGAGTTTTATAAAGAAAATAGAGGTAACCATGATGAATAATGAAAATCTAAACTCCTACACCTTATACTTTAAGGTGTTAGGACTAGCCAAGGATGTAACTACTGGTGAGGATGCTTTTGGTGGAATAAAGTTCACCATAGAAACTCCAAATACATACACACAAGAGGAACTGGAAAATGCGTTTGATAAGGCTGATTTTGCTGAATTACTACACGTTGATAAAAATAATATTTCATTTGTTAGCAAGGATTATTACACCCAAAATTATGAATGTGACTATGATGAGTAACTTTACGACAACTTGTTGCGAAGTTATTTCTTTAATGGAAGGGTTTTAAAATGAAAAGTAAAAGAAGAAGTAAGAGCAAAAAAATAAGTAAAAGCATAAAAATCAGAAGATATAATATGGATAAAGAAAAAGTAAAGCAGATGCTATGTACTGCAATAGATAATATACCAGAATATGCAGAAATCAAGGATTGCTACGAGGAACATTCTTTTGGAGATTGCAAAGCATATTTACATGTGGTTATTGAAGTAACTAAAAAAACAGATGATAACTTAAATAAATTTCATAAGATTGCTCATAACTCATTTAATACAGATATGGATTCTATGAGCTAA
>DBGA01000088.1:9665-24034 GCA_002295325.1 Ruminococcaceae bacterium UBA866
CTTAGAAGAAGGGTTTGACAGATGGCGAGACCTATATGTAAATGGAGGTAGTGACCCATTTTGGTCTGACGGATGTAACCTTGGATTAGTTAGAAATCATATCATTTATTATAAGAAAGAAATTGAAAAGTTATGTTCTGATATTCATCAACCGCTACCTGATATTTGTTTAAAGGAGACGCCTTTTGAAGTCCCTCAATACTACTACGCCAAACGAAATTACATTATTGACCTTGCAAATGATATTATCAAAAAAGTTGAAGCCACCTATAGCATTGATAACTATAAAAAGGACAGTAGTTTGGTTCAATATTTTCACTCCTTTAAGCAACAGCTTGAAGAGAATAACTTAGCCTATGTTCGTAAATTTACTTTTGAAAGTTTCGCTGAGCATGCAAATAAGTCTGAAAAAAGATTACACAGTTTTGGTGAAACACATCAAGGGCAATTAGAACTTGTTGAAACTACTCGAAAACCCAACAATAATTTTAAAAATGTAGTAATTGACCAAAAAGAAAAGCTAATACCCATTTACAATAAGTGCTTACAAGATGTACAATTAAATTGGACAAGATTTTTAGACTGTTCAATCGTAACCTATAAGCACACATTTCCCAATCAATCAATGATTTTTGGGCAAGACCAAACTGTCACGATGGTTGCTGATGAAAAAACATGGAATAAGATTGGTAGATATTTAAACTTTGGTGCAAGATATATTACAACCATAGCCACTAAAAGTCATGCCATTATCGAACATAGACTGTATGACGTAAATCAAACCTATGGTGATGAGGTCAATGTTGACCCAAACAAATTCATATTAACAAGTGANNAGCACTACATCATCTGTTATCTCAAAAATATCATACTGGGTCGCAAAAGTTAGCCGACGACATTAAGCAAATAATTGCAGGCATCTACCAAGTGTCACCATTATCAAGTCAACTTAAACCATTTGAGAGGCTAATTAAAAACAGCACCTACTATGTCATATGCAAAAAGCTTGGAGTTTTAGCCAATACAAATTATACGAGCAAATTTAATGATATTAAACATGCTAGTTTGCAACTAATCCCCTCTATTGGAAAATCGGTAAACACTACCTCACTTAAAATTTTAAATGAAATAGAAGTTAAATTAAAAGAAATAAGGAGTCATGATTATGAATATAACAATCAACAACGAGAACTACACAATGATGGACAACGGTCTACTCAAATGCCACTCCAACGGGATACTCTACAAGAAAGAATTGAGCGAAGTATCGGGAACCCCAATCCTAGCACCTCAAATAGAGATAGTACCGCAGGAGGACAGTTATCCTTTGGGCAGATATGGTCGAACTCTAATGAAATATCTGCACGAGAAACACAACGAGAGGTTCGAGGAACTGATGATGAACCGAACTCTAATGGAAAAACTTCACCATCGAGAGGAAGCTCTTTTAACCATGAAGGAGAATTTAGAGGAACAAATCCTCAAGAAAAACCCTCGTCCAGTGACAGACAACATCTTGGAGGTAACGCAACACCTAGAGTGGATAAACCAACAAGTGGACGAAATGGTGAGGGAGGAACTCTACAAGGCAATTTAGTTAATACAACAAATTTCCGTTTTCATAATACCACCGTCATTAATTTCGGAGGTTCTAAAACTAAGTACAGAAATAATGTTGAAGCAATTAAGCTTCTTAAAGCAATTGAAGAAGATGGCCACCCTGCAACATCATCCGAACAGCAAATACTTGCAAAGTATGTTGGTTGGGGTGGTCTATCCAATGTTTTCAATGCGGGCCATAAGGACTGGCAAAATGAATATATTGAACTTAAAGAATTGCTTACAGATGATGAGTATAATAAAGCAAGAGCATCTACTCTTACCGCATACTATACAGAACCGGCAATAGTTAAGGCAATGTGGAGTGGTATTATAAATTTAGGGTTTACCAATGTAACTGGTAAATTAAAAATACTTGACCCTGCACTGGGAACAGGTAACTTCTATTCTTCGCTCCCCTCAAAACTGAATAACGCACAGCTTCATGGTGTGGAACTAGACGACCTAACTGGACGTTTAGCACAAAAACTTCACCCACAGGCTGAAATACAAATAAAAGGTTATCAAGAAACAATGTTTCAAGATAGCCTTTTTGACGTTTGTATCGGCAATGTACCATTTGGTGAGTTTAAAGTAAGTGATGATAAGCATAGCCTTTTAATTCATGATTACTTCTTCGCCAAGTCACTTGATAAAGTAAAGCCAAACGGTATCATCGCTTTTATTACAAGTAAAGGGACACTAGATAAAGCAAACCCAACATTCAGAAAGTACATGGCAGAACGAGCTGAACTCATCGGTGCGGTAAGGCTGCCTAATACTGCTTTTAAAGCCATTGCAGGGACAGAGGCTACTACCGATATCATATTCCTACGCAAACGTGAAAAGATGGTTGTAGACGAGCCTAACTGGGTGTCTACAAGTTTAAATGAAAACGACGTTCCTATCAATCAATACTATCTTGATAACCCTCAAAATCTCATGGGTGAAATGGTTTTTGAAAGTTCACAATTTGGGAAAAGTGCAGTGTTAAAGCCATTTGAGGACTTCAATTTATATGATACTTTGGAGGATACAATAAACGCTTTTACGCAAGGGAAGCTTATTGAGAAAGACCTTGTAGTTGAAGAAAAGCAGAAAGTAATTGAAGACATCATTGCAGCAGACCCTAATGTTAAAAACTTCACCTACACCGTTATTGAGGATAAAATTTACTATCGTGAGAATGAAAGTATGTCTATCTATGATGGAAAACAAGCTGAGCGAATTAAGGCACTCCATGCAATCCGGCAAACAGTGCGTGAGATTATTTTCATACAGAGTCACCCCTATGATAGCTCTGATTTATCCTCTGCACAATACAAACTCAATTCTCAATATGATGACTTTGTAAAAAAGCATGGATATATTAACGACAAGGTAAACAAACGTGCATTTGCAGACGATAGTGACTATCCCCTACTTTTATCTATTGAAAATATTGACTCATCCGGTGCTATTTCAAAAGCAAAAATATTTACACAAGCAACGATTAAACCCCATACAGACTTTGTCCCACAAAGTTACGAGGATTTAATTACCCTTTCAATGTCTACTTTAGGTGAGTTAGATATTCAGTTTATGGCTGACCAATTTAACGTAAAGCTCTCAGATGTAATTGATAACTTAAAGGGTAAAATTTATCTCAATCCTCATAATGATAAATATGAAACAGCAGACCAATACCTAAGTGGCAACGTAAAAGAAAAGCTTGATTATGCAAAAGAGAAAACACTGGAGACTCCCGAAATTTATACAGATAATGTACAGGCTCTTGAATTAGTACAGCCTACTCCATTAACTGCTGATGAGATTGACATGAAGCTTGGCAGTAGTTTTATTGACATTAAGTATTATAAGCAATTTATCTATGAGAAGTCTGAAACCCCTCGCAGATACTGGCAAACTAGCGAAAGTATACAATCTAAAGACGAAATTACACTTGTCTACAATGACTTTACCAGTGAGTATACCATATACGGAAAAGGCAACTATTCCAGTGTAAAAACCAACTCTGCTTATGGTACAGACAGAAAGTCCTTTTACTCTATTGTTGAGGATAGCCTAAACTTGAAAGATACAAAAGTCTATGACATAAAATTTGTTAATGACAAGGAAAAGCCTGTTTTAAATGGAAAAGAAACTCGTCTTGCAAGACAAAAGCAGGAACTTATACGTCACGAGTTTAAGGATTGGCTACTCAGTGATATTAACCGTGCAAATGATGTAATCAAAACCTACAATGATAGGTTTAATGTATACCGCTTGCAGGAGTTTGACGGTAGCAAGCTTTTCTTTGAGGGTATGAGTAATGAAATTACCTTACGTCCCCATCAAAAAGATGCAGTCGCACGTTGTTTATATAGTGGCAGAAATGTACTGCTTGGTCATGTTGTTGGTTCAGGAAAAACTTATACAATGGTAGCTGCTGCTATGGAGCTCAAGCGTATCGGCATTTCAAATAAGCCTTTGTTTGTAGTTCCGAACCATTTAACTGAACAATGGGGCAGTGATTTCTTAAAGCTTTATCCCAACGCAAATATTTTAGTGGCTAAGAAAAAGGATTTTGAACCATTAAACCGCAAACGCTTTTTTGGACGTATCTGCACAGGAGAATACGATGCTATCATTATCGGTCATACCCAGTTTGAGAAAATACCCATGTCAAAAGACTTTTTGAGGTCTGAAATTGAAAATCAGATGATTGAAATTACCTCTGCAATTTCTATGATGAAAGAGGATGAAGGTAGTAAACGATATTCTATCAAGCAAATGGAAGCTCAAAAAATCAAACTCAAGGAAAGACTTGAAACTCTTGATAAGAAGAAAAAAGATGATGTTATCATCTTTGAAGAAACAGGAATTGACCATATCTTTATTGATGAGGCACATAACTTTAAAAACTGCTACATACATACAAAAATGTCTAATGTAGCTGGAGTTACAACGACCAATGCACAAAAGAGTTTTGATATGCTAATGAAATCAAAATACATTACATACAGAAATGATGGCAAGGGTGTAGTTTTCGCAACAGGTACTCCTATTTCTAATTCAATGACTGAAATGTTTGTCATGCAAAGATATTTACAACCGGATGCACTCAAAAAAGCACAGGTGTCCTACTTCGACCAGTGGGCTTCTACCTTTGGTGAAACAGTTACTGCCCTAGAGCTAAAACCTGAAGGCACAGGATACAGATTAAATACACGATTTGCTAAGTTCCATAACCTACCTGAGCTTATGAATATGTTTGCACAGGTTGCAGACATCAAAGTCGCTGCAGATTTAAACCTACCTGTTCCTCGCATTGCTACTGGCAAGCCAATTATTGTGTTGTCCCCTATTAGTGAGTATATCAAAAGGTATATAGACAAGCTTGCTGACCGTGCAGAGGATATTCGAAATGGTAACGTTGACCCATGGGATGACAATATGCTAAAGATTACAGGCGAAGGAAAATCAGTTGCGATTGACCCAAGAATTATCGACCCACATGCACCCGTTAATGATAACTCCAAGGTGTATAAGTGTTGTAATAAGATCTATGATATTTGGCTCAAAACAACAGAGCAACGTGGTGCTCAACTTGTGTTCTCTGACGTGTCTACACCTAATGGTAAGATACCAATGAAAATGGTTAATGGTGTAGCTGAAATTGATACTTCCCTCTTTTCAAATCTTTACGAAGAAATAAGACGTACATTGATTAAAAAAGGTATTCCTCAAGATGAAATTGCATTTATCCACAGTGCAAAGACAGAAGAACAAAAAGCAACTCTTTTTGCAAAGGTTAGAAGTGGAGAAATCCGTGTTCTAATTGGAAGTACTTCTAAGATGGGTGCAGGCACTAACGTGCAAGAACGACTAGCTGCGGTTCATCATATGGATTGTCCATGGCGACCTGCTGATATCGAGCAACGTGACGGACGAATACTCCGACAAGGAAATATGTTTGATGAAGTCTATATTTATCGGTATATTACTGAAAATACATTTGATGCTTACTTATGGCAAATTCAAGAAAACAAGCAGAAATTCATTACTCAGATTATGACAAACAAGTGCCCTGTACGTTCCTGTGATGATATTGATAGTGCGGTACTTGACTGTGCTGAAATTAAAATACTTGCGACGGGTGACCCTAGGGTAAAGCAGAAAATGCAACTGGACAACGATATCTATATGCTTCAAATTGAAAAATCCGCATACATAAAAGAAAAAATAAAGCTACAAAATATCGTTCTTGAAACACCAAAGAAGATTGATATTTTAAATCAACGTATCCCTCGTATTATCTCCGATATCACTCAATTATACTCAAACAAGGCAAAGGACTTTGCAATTACAATTGGTGGTATTACTTATGATGAACGTGCTGATGCAGGCAATCACTTTAATAAGCTGCTCAACTCAAAGATAGAGAGCATTGGTGCAGTCATCGGAAACTANNCACAGAGCTATTTTGAAACTATACAAATTGGTGTTGTCGGTAATTTTGAAACAAGAATTGATTTAGGCTCGAGTGATACTGGTAATATGACACGAATTGAAAATGTGAGTGATGCACTAGCCCACTCCCTTAGAGATGCGGAGCAACATCTTGTTGACTTTAATAAGCTACTTGTTGATGCAGAGGAAGAGTTACAGAAGCCTTTTACTAATGAGAAGGAGTTGGCTGAAAAACTACAAAGGCAAGTTTCTTTAAACGCTGAAATGGAAATCAACAAACCTAGCGAAATTTTGATAAGTGAGGAGGAAAACAGAACCGATAAAATTCGACAAAATTATGAAGATGAAAATGAAAGGTAGGGTTTTTTTATGGGTTATCAAGAAACATGGTTATCAGCAAGGAATTCTAAAGACTTTGATACACTTTTACAGCTTTGCAAAGACTCTAAAAACTTTTACGATTTTGATGCTTTTGCAAGACCTGTCGCAGTTGTAGAACTAAAAAAGAGCATCAATGGGCACAAGCAAGGAGAAAAATTCCTTTGGTTTACAGGAGAACGTGACGGGCAACGAAGCACTGGTCAGATGTTCTCACCTCAATTAAAGGTAAGAAAAGTTAAAATGAATATCATGCCGATTGAGGAACTTAACCCCGAAGTTACATTTATCGGAGTTAATACGAGGCATATCTTTAGTGAAAATGAATTATTCTCATATCAAAAACTAGATAAAGATTATATACCAATCCCAAAAGTAGTTACACAGCAACAATATGAAATGTTACAGAAAATACAATCCCATTCCCCCACCCTAAAGCAAAACCAAGGGTATTTCATTCTCGATGAAAGCGAAAGTAGAGCAGTGGGTTTCTCTCCTACCGCCCCAGATAAAATCGTAATCTGGAATAAGTATTCTGATGGTGATGGTTATGAAAATGGTCATTATGGAAGCACACTAAATGTGTCTGAATTAGCCGATTTGAAATTCTTAGGTATTGATATTGATAAGGTAGTTTCAATTTTAAATGATATTGGGTTTGATTATAAAGAAAATCAAGAACAAATTGATCTTGAGCAAGCTGAGAATTCTCTTGAGCAAACTGGTACTATAGAGGTTTTATGCGTGAGACAAAACGGACCAATTTATAGCGTAGTAATGCTTGACACCAAAAACCGAGAAATAACTCTTGGTAAGTTTGGCTCTGATGAACAAGGAGCTAAACAATTTGCAAATCAAATACTTGAAAACGCAAGCAAACGAAGTGCCAACATAAAATATGTCGGGGAAAGTGTGAGAAATCTATTTTTCGAATTACCAGAACAAATTCAAATAGCGTATGAAAATATTCAGGATAATGGCGTTGAATGGTTAACTGAACAAAGTATAATAATGGAAAGTAGTTATTTTGATGATGGCTATTTTAATGGTTATAGGTATAGTTTTACTAATACTTTAACAGGTCAAAATGCTATATATGATTGTTGCCTTAGTATAGGTGAACAACATAATACTGGACTAAGAGATGTTCTAGAAATCATAGGTATAAATAATAAAAAAATAGATGATTTAAGAGATAATTATCATGGTTTTTTATCAAAATCTATATATGATGCTGACTTGTTCTACAACCATAACAATATCAAAAACGATTTATTAAACAAGCTAACTGGTCTTACTACTATAGAAATTAATGAATACACAGGGACGTGGTCATCTATAGACCAAAAGGAAATTGGCGGCAATACCTACTACCTTATGGAAAATGATAAATATGGTGATGAAACAGAATGTCTCATAATAAACAGCAAACAAGAGGTAATTACGACTGGTGTTTATAATGGCTTTGAAGAAGACAGCTTTACAGATGACCTTGTAGATTACTGGCATACACATGATACGGGAAACACTTTGAGAGAGTTCTTAGGTATGAATGAAGAAGAATATCAACAATGGGGTGCTCCTGACATTCTAACTCAAATGCAGGAAGTTAAACTAAAATCCTATACCGAAACGTATTCTTCTGTTGAAAGCATTTCGATTGGTGACATGCAGTATCATATTATGCTAAATGACATTAAAAACATTGATGTGCCAATGTTGATTGTAAATTCTAATTTAGAGGTAATATGTGAAACAAATAGTCGCACCTTTACAAACAAAGAATTTGTTGATGCTTTATCTGCAGTGGATGGTATAGAATTCTTTTTTAGAGATTACAAAGACACAATTATGGGACAGCTTGATGAAATGCACGATAACTCAAATATTAGTGATAATGATTTTTCATATTTAAGAGAAAACATAAATGAGTTAAGTCTTAAAATGAGATTATTCCTCGAATCTAATCCTGATACAACTCTGGATACAGAACTTTCTCATTTATCCTCACTAATATTTGAAAACATTCGTGATAGAGATAATCAAATTTTATCGAAGCAAGCATTAGAAGAGGATATCCCTTCTGCCTTCAAAGAACCAACTAACCGTAAAACAATTTATGTGTGCTCCCCTCTCGCCGGAGAGATTCAAGAGAATATACAAAAGGCTAGACAATACAGCAAGTTTGTAGCTGAACAAGGTGGAACGCCTCTAGCCCCACATATCACGGAGTTATTTAATGACACTATACCTGAAGAACGTGAGTTGGGTCTTAAAATGGGAATTGACTACTTAAAAAAATCGGACGAGATTTGGGTATTCGGCAATCGAATTTCAAACGGAATGGCAAACGAAATTCGAATTGCACAGGATGAGCTGCATATTCCTATTTATCATGTAGATGAAAACACACTTGAGAAATCATTGTTTTCAGAATGGGAGAAATCAGAAGAAAGGATGAATGACTTGGCAAATCCAAAAGCTCGTACTAATAAAAAAGAGAACTTTACGCAAGACCAACTTGCACGTGCGAAAGACGTGGACTTGTTAAACTATGTTCAAACACATGGATATACGGTAAAACCACACGGTTCATGCTACAAGCTTATTGAGGATGGACATGACAGCACAGTTATTTTTCCAAGTACAAATAGTTGGAGCAATATGGCAAGTGGAATCGGTGGTGATACTGTTTCATTTTTAGTAAAGCATGAAAATAAAAATATGGTAGATGCTGTAAAAGAATTAATAGGTGAGACGTTTGACCCTCAAAAAATGTTTGTTAAAAACAAACCTCAAAAAGAGCTACCCCAACGAGAGTTACAGCTACCTCCACACGCAGAAAATAATAACCGTGTATTTGCATATCTTATTAAATCAAGAGGACTTGATAGAGATATTGTTAAAAAGTGCATTGATGATGGACTTTTATACCAGGGGGAAATTAAAATTAATAAAGGTGATAAAAACTTTAAGTTTGACAACTGCGTATTCGTTGGTAAAGATGATAAAGGTGTTCCAAAAAGTGCAATGTTAAGAAGCGTAAATGATAATGAAAGTTATGGATACAAAGGTAACGCTACGGGAACTGACCGTTCTTATGCTTTCATCATAGAGGGAAAGCCGAATGCACAATGGCTTACTATTTGCGAGTCTCCAATTGAAATTTTAAGCAAAATGACATTGCAAAAAATGAAAAATCAGACAACTGATGATGAACACTTTCTCAGTCTTAATGGAATAAGCGACAAAAACCCTAGACTAATGATTGAAATGATAGACCGCTTTCTTTCTACACATGAAAATGTAAGAACAATTAACATTGCTCTCAATAATGACAAAAACGCTCTAAAGTCAGATGGTACACCTGATGTAAATCATGGGGTTGTAGCCGGTAATTTATTAAAACAAGAATATTCTGATAAATATCTTGTAGTAGACAATTATCCAAAACTTAAAGATTACAATCTTGAGCTAAAACGTGAAATCATTAGAAAGAACCAACCTGTGATTGATATTCCCGAACAGGCTCCAAACAATAACCGTGCATTCATGCACTTAACCCAAACCAAGAAGTTGGATAAGGATATTGTCAATGGTTTGCTCAATGATGGTAGTGTGTATCAGGCAGATAAAACTATACTTGATACGGAAGGAAACCCAAAAACATTCTCTAACACTATCTTCGTACAAAAAGATGAAACTGGAACTCCAGTCTATGCAATTTCAGTCAATTACAATGCAAGTCAAGAGAAGGCTGATTTTAAAGCTGAATACAAAAACGAGGAACAAGCAAGAAGTTATTTATCACACAAAGGTGATTCTAACGACTTGCTTGTTTTTAATAATCCAATCAGTATGCTATCCCATCAGACCTACATGAAAGAACAAGGAATTGAAAACCACAATAATTACATATGCTGCATATCAAATCCTTGCGAAGCAATTAATCAGTTTATCCTGAATTACCCAAACATTAAAGATGTAAAGGTAATGCTTGATAGGGCAGTATCAATTAACCCAAAGACCAAACAGCCTGTTGACTTTAGAGAGTTT
This sequence comes from Ruminococcaceae bacterium UBA866, assembly GCA_002295325.1. Taxonomy (GTDB): domain Bacteria; phylum Bacillota; class Clostridia; order Oscillospirales; family Ruminococcaceae; genus Paludihabitans. The sequence continues at coordinate 20,151 of DBGA01000088.1, forward strand.
TCATACAATAAGATTAAAAAAGCGGTTACCAGTAAAAAGGTATCAGTTTCTAAGAAGTTTGCAAAAGGGATTGACTTAAATCGTGACTTACAATCAATAAAATGTAATGAAAAATCATCAAGAAAAGAGAAGTCAATTGAAAATGACGTAGAAAATGAAAGATAAAAGGTGTTACGATTGTAACACCTTTTTCCCCCAGGTAACACCTGTTAAAGCCTGTGGCTTTAAGCTGTTGTCCGTCGTGTGTAACACGACTATTCCTGCCTTACCACTAACGTGGTGAGGTTTTGGGGCACAGCCCCATTTTACTGGTAAAAACAAAAAACATTGAGCCAATCTCAATTTGTAGAACGGAGTGATACTGATTGCCTGCAAAAAACTATGTACCTATTAAAATGAATGACGAAATGTTTAATACAATAAACACGTTAGCAAGCAAAAAACACATTTCAAATTCAGCTTTAATACGTCGACTTATTTCAATGGGGCTTGAAAAAGAACTTGCAAAAGAAAGTATTGATTTTGTAAGAGAACAAATTCACGAGGAAATTAAGGCTACTTGTTTTCCTCAATTTGATAGGTTAGCAAAACTTGAAGCGAAAATCGGTTATCAATCGGTAGCAAATTTTTATCTGCTTGCATACATCATGGACAGTATTCTACCCGCAAGCACAAAAGTAAATTTTGAGGATATTAAGAGAAACTCAAAGGCAATGGCAATTGCATATCTGAAACTTAGCGAAACTGAGTTTGCCGACTTTATGAGAAGTGAAGATATCGCACTTGATAAACTAGATCTAAAATGATATATTTAAAAGAAAAGGATGTGGAGCAAAATGGCAGAGGTAAAAACCCTAAACACCGAGGTGGAGTATACCGATTTAACAGGTGCAGATATTCAATATATTGAGGACATGGCGAACTTCTATGAAATTTCTCGTGAGGACGCTTTAGAAAGATTTTTGACTGGCAACATTGAGGGTAACGTACTTACAGAAGATGAGATTTCAGAACTTGAAGAGTATGTGGTTTAGCTTACGGTTTTGGCTAAATTGAGAACCAGGTAAGACTTCATATAAAGCTAATAATGGGAAGATGGATAAGAATTATTTATATTAGGTGGAGGTGACAGAGTGGGTACAATATATATTTTTAGAGGAAAAGCTGCAACTGGGAAAACTACATTGTCTGATATGTTGGCGAAAAAGACATCAATTCCAGTCATAAGAAAAGATGATATTGTTGATGCTTTGAAAAGTAGTCAAAACATTGATAAAGGAAGTATTAACAACGAAGTATGTTATAACGTTTTGTATAGTTTAATACAAACTAATCTCAATTTAGGAACCGATTTAATCATAGATATTGCACTTGGCGACAGAAATAATGCAACATGGTTTTTTAATAGACTTGATTTTAAAAATAATTCTATTGTAAAGTTCTTTACTGATTGTACTGTTGAGGAAGAATGGAAAAGACGTCATATGGAAAGGCTTAAAAAACCTTTACTTCATCAATCATTTAAATCATACGAACATCTAATTGAGCATTATAGCAAAGCAGATATAAATCCGTTTGATGACGAATATGTAATTGATAGTGCAAATCCATTAGAGAAATGCTTTGATGAAATTGAATGTATTATAAAAAGCAACCACGTCAAATGAGTATAATCTACAGTCAAACCAATTTCGCATTATCCATATAACTTGAACTCTAGACAAAACTAATATTAAAAGAGATAGATTAATTTCTATCTCTTTTCCTATTCCCGAAACGAGGTGAACATATGAGCAAGGTGGTTTTTAAGCAATGGATATATAAGCCTAACAAATCAGGCACACCAAAAGCAATATCAAGAATGATGGAATACATTGCAACTCGTGAGGGTGTTGAATTAGGTTCGTTGGATTTAGAAAAAGAACTTGAAACAATGGGCAATGAAACAGAATTTGAGCATGAGTTATATCTTCAGTACATTGCCACTAGAAAAGGTGTTGCGACTGATGAGCAACCTCATGGACTATTTGGCAAGCTTTCTGATATGAACGAAATGGGTGATATAAAGGATTTAGAACTTACACGAGGATATGTAGAAAACCTTGCACATGACAAAAAGACAATCTATAACGCTGTTATTTCTTTAAAAGAAGAAGATGCAATTGACAAGGGCCTAACCTCTCGAAGCGACTGGGGTGACTTAGTAAACAACCATATTAATGATATTGCACGTACTATGGGCATACCCCCGAGAACACTAGAATGGGTAGGTGCAGTACATATGGAAAAAGGTCATCCCCACGTTCACCTAATGTACTGGGACAGAGAACAAAAAATAGGTGTTAACTTTTTCAAGCCTGAACTTGCAAATGATATTAGAAAGGCTATCACGAAAGACTTGTTTCAAGATGATTTCAAGGCTATTATGAGGCAAAAGGATTTGGAGCACAACCAACTGATTGACAAGATATACACTGATGAAGACAGTATATTGAAAAATCCTAGGAATGCTTTTTGTAACATGAAACTTTCAGACGTGTACAAATTAAGCCAAAAGAAAAAAATCAATTATCGCATTTTAAATAGACGAGTCGCAAATAGAAGTGTATATGAACTGGCTAAAAAATTATTATTACTTGATAAGCAAATTAAAACTGACTATCCAAAGGGTGCGTTAAAGTATCAATACCTACCACAACATTTAAAAATAAGGCTTGACGAATTAACAAAGGAAATCATCCAGAATAATCCTGATATTGCAAAAGAGTTTAACAATTATATTGACATAGCTAAAAATCAAGCAGGCATTTATGGTGGTAAAAAGAATGTCATAGATTATGCTAATAAAGCGAAATATTCCTTATATAAAGAGATTGGTAACAAGGTATTGACAACTATTAAGGAAATGCGAACAGTCCAATCATCAGCAAAAAAAGAACATAACAGCATTGAACTACAAAATAAAATCAATCGATATAATCGCACAATGACAATGAATATGCTACAAGGAATATTTGATGCTGTCACTGAAAGCAACAGTCCAGTAGATACCAATAAAAATAAAAAAATTAATAAAGATATGACAAAGGCTCAAAAGGCAGATTTGATTAAAAAGAGCAAAGACGTATCTTTAGAATGGGGTGACTAATATAAAAGTTAATTTTAATATGCAACTAACAAAGGAAGCCAAATATAAAGTTGCATTAATTGTATTATTATTTGCAATATCGGTAATCGGAGCTGCACTATTTTCAAATTTCTTTATTATGACAATTACACAGCGTACAGAAAATATTTTAAAATTCAATATCTTTATTAAAAGTGTAACATCAGATATGAAACATCTGATGTTATTTTTTATTGTTATGATTATGTTTTTCCTTTTACTTTGCTATATGTGCTTTTGGAAACGAAGTATTGCACCTACCAAAACAGATATGATTAAGATTACCCCTGCTATTGAAATTCCAAAAGCAGCAGGACAATTTCAATACGGAAGTGCACGTTTCACTACTCCTGAAGAACAGAAAAAATATTTTACAGAAGTAAGGATAAATGCTTCCGACGAGATAATCAAGTGGCTATTACAAGAAGGACTTGAGGATTACAATGCAGTTAAAACTGGCGAGGTAAGAGATGCTAATAGACTTCATGTTACCACAAATTTAATAGAACAAGCAGGCATTCCTGTTGCATATAACGTACTTGCTGATACACAAGAGTCCATCAAAATGATTATTGGTGATGTCCATACCGTTTGTTTTGGTGCAACACGTTGTGGTAAGACGAGAACAATTGTAATACAGAGTATTGTTTTACAGGCATTAAGCGGCGTTGATATGTTAAATTGTGACCCCAAAGGTGAATTATATCAGTACACCTAT
>DBGA01000088.1:24100-103078 GCA_002295325.1 Ruminococcaceae bacterium UBA866
CAGTGAAAGAAAGTAAAAACGATAACCCTTTATGGGCGAATGGAGAGAAAGCATTGTTAGCAGCCGCAACAATGCAAGTAGTATATGACAACTCCCCACAAGGATTAAAATTACAATATCCATATGCCAATGATACCGAACTTAAGAGGTTATATGAAACTAAGCACCGGCACTATCAAAATTGTACGAACTTGTTTAGCTACATATCAAAAATGACTGTGCCAAATTCTAAAACAAAAAACCTACTCCTTGAAGACATTATTGCAGTACTACCTGATGACCATCCATCAAAATTAATCATGGCAATTGCACAATCTGCCCCATCAAAAACAAGAGGTAGTTTTGTAACATCTGCACTTGCCACTCTAAGCTTATTTACAGACCCGAATATTGCTTCAATGACATCAGAAACAGACAAGGGTATTTTAGATGTAAACAGTAAGAAAGCAATCTTTATGATACTGCCTGACTCTAAAAAAACATACTATCCATTGGCAAGTCTGTTTGTGAATCAATACTATCAATACATTGCAGATATTGCAGATGAACGGGGTGGTAGGCTTGAAAGAGATTTTGAATTTAATCTTGATGAGTTTGGTAACTTTACGCAGATACCATTTTTCGATGGGAAGATGACAGTTGCAGCAGGACGTGGCATACATTTTCATCTATATATCCAGTCTAAAGAGCAATTGACTGAAAAATACAATAAAGACATTGCAAGTATTATTTTGGATAACTGTCACTACTGGATATACCTTAGTACGAGCGGGCAGGAAACTTTAAACATACTATCCGAAAAGCTAGGTAAATATACCGTACTTTCAACTTCTGCGTCAGCATCGATGAATGATAACGGAAGTTTAGGCACCAATACAAGTGGGTCTACTTCTACTTCTACACAGTTAATCTCACGCTCACTATTAGCTTCAGATGAAATTGCAAAGATTATAAGACCTTATCTCCTTGTTATAGCTCAAGGGTATCCTTCTATTTTAGAGATACCTGATTTACACAAGTGGAAATTCAATAAAATACTTGGTATGGGTAATGAGCTTCATAACACGAACCTTAGGCAATTCAGAGAGTCTATTCGTCCAAATCGGAAGGCCGAAAAGTTAAAACTTTGGGATATACTCCCGTATATTAATCATTTAGTCGAGCAAAAAGAAGAGGGCGAAAATCAATCAAATAATATGCTTGAAGCTATCAGTAACAACCTATCTGATAGCTTTTAATTATGAAAGGAAGTTTTATCATGAAGAAATATCGGTTTAAACAATTTGTTTTAAAACAACAGAAGAAAATAAAAAGAACAGGTCTTTTATTATCAATTTTAATTGCAAACTTAACCATGTTCCCTCTATCAGTTTTTGCTGAAGAAAATGCAATAACATCATCATCTATTTTTAAAGGATTAATGAAAATGTTAACTGATGGCGGCGTTGCCCTATTAATAATTGCCCCAATTGTGTGTGGTTTGCTATTTGGTATTTTTTCTTTAATACAAGGAATGAGTACAGAATCCCATGACAAAGAAAAGTGGGGCAAGAACAAAAAAACTGTTTTAATTGTACTTGCATTTGTTTTTAGTTCAAGTGCAATTGTTGCTATAATCGCAGGATATTTTAAATAAAGAGGTGAAATACATTGAATATTGTAGAATATCTCGTAATCCCGTTAATCCAACCAATCTTAGATTATTTTAGCCAGACACTTTTCACAGATGCCTTTTTAAACGTATTTTATTTTGAACGTGCGATGGGTATATCAAATGACGTATTAAACACCATTAATTTAATTATACTCGGATTTGCTTCATCGCTCTTAACAGCAAAGTTATTATATAAGCTTTTAAATATCTACATATTTAAAATTGACGGAGATGCATCCACCAATCCATTAGAATATGTAAAAGGGTACGTCAAAGGTATCATTGTGACACTTTGCTTTACAGTCATTTACAATTGGCTCTTTGAAATTGTAAGTGACTTAGGGCAACAACTACTAGCAGCTATAGGAGAACAACCATTTGAATTAGAAACAATAGTAGGTGCGACAACTGGTTTAATTATTTTTGTAGTAATATATGTTATTTTTATCTGTATTATATACATTCACTTTCTTATGAATGGAGTTAGACTGTTTATTTTGAGAGTAGGGATACCTTTTGCCTGTATTGGGTTAATTGATAATGACAATGGCATTTTCTCTGTTTTCATAAAAAAGATAATACAAACTTCAGTAACAGTTCTAGTTCAGCTTATACTAGTCCAAATATCCATTTTGCCAATAAAAACAAACGTATCCTTTGCATCGTTAATGATTTCTATTGCAATTCTTTCATATAGCCTTAAAGTAACTAATGATTTAACTGAAATCTTTGCATCTTCAGCGGGTTCTGGAATGGGCTCAAAAGCAGCTTCATTAAGCAGAGGGGTCGGAAATGTGATGAAATTCATAAAGAAGTGAGGTAATCGAATTGAAAACTTTACAAATGTTAGTTGTAGCTTTAGGAGGAACATTCGCCCTGGGTTGCGTAGCAAGATGCAGTATTTTGGGTATTAGTATGGCATTTGAAACAGGTGACAAAAGTGGTTATAAGCAGCAGATAAAACATGCGTTAATCGCTTTTGTTATTTCAATATTAGTCACAGGAACTGGTGCACTACCTAGTCTTATCAATCGCTATTTTAGTTAGGGGGTATATATTAATGGACTTATTCATACCAACAAAAATAAATAAAGACAATATTTTTGCAAATGGAATTGGTAAAAAAGAAGTAAAACGCATCATAACAGGGACATTAATTAGTTTACCTATTGGGTTAGTTATAGGTCTACTATTAATGAGTGGAATACGGGCAGTTCTCATTTCAATAGTAATTACCGGTAGTCTTTTTGCTTGTGTCACCTATTTGATTGTTTTAAAAACGTCTATCAACTTATCTGTATATATTTTTGTTGGTCTTCTTAAGGCTTATCTAAAAGGACAAAAGTATTATAAATACAAAAAACTAAAGGAGTGGTTTTAATGCTCAAACCTAAAAAGCCAACCAAACAGATATCAACTTGTGAATATATCAATTTAGCGGATATCAGAGCAAACTTCCTCTATACAAAAGATAACTATATCTATCAATTCTTAAAGGTAATGCCAATTTCTACTGCACTGATGACTGAGGATGAGAAAGCACATCTTACCTTTGCAATGTCAAAAGAGCTTTCCCCTATTGGTGTGCCATTTAAAATATTATTCTTATCACGCCCTACTGATATTACAAAAATTATTGAGTATTACGAGGGAGTTCGTTCAATGACTGGCAACACCAAAAAGAGAGATAACTTAAAAAAGACAATGAATTATCTTTCGGCAGAGGCAACGTCAGGGGGAATACTAGAACGTCAAACCTTTATTGCTTTGTGGATTGATAAAAATACGCAAGGTGAAGAAGAACTTTATTCAAAGGCAACTGAATTTAAAAATGCATTAAATAATACTGGAGTGGTCGCAACTATCTGTACCGAAACTGAAATAACTAACATTGTGAGCCTTTTCTATGACCCTGTTTTTTCTACTGTTAATTATGATAAAACTCCCAACTTCACGTTTTTAGGAGGTTTGACTAATGGTTAGAAATGAATGGAAACTTGGCACAAAGATTGTTGTTGTCGACCCCCAAGGTGAGTATAAAGAAGTGACCATGAGCTTTTATGGAAACTTAATTGATATTGTTGATGGCAGGATAAATCCTTTTCATATTCACAATAAGAAAAAAATAGAAGAGGTGAAGTTTAATGGCTAGAAAAATGTTGGATGCTACTATAAATAATAGCCTGGTTAATATCGTTGCACCTTCCGCATTAAAGTTTGAAAAAGACGTCATCTCTTGGGGACAGGTTGAAGCAATTGGCTATAGCGTAACCAGGTATCCATCATCAGCTACATATGGGTGGCTTACAGATGTGTGTAATCTAAATAACACGATTACATCGCTTACATATACACCTGAACAAAACATAGAAGGAATATTAAAAGCTATTGGTAACACCGTATCAAATAATACTCCCATTGCTGAAGGCACAGCATCAACTAACCCTGTAGAACAAGTAAGAGCCAGAAAAATTGTTGATGATGGAACAAAAACAATAGAACAAATTGCGAACAATAATGAGAGCATCGGCTACGTTAGTTTAAATACTATGGTCATTGGTAGTGATAGGCAGGATGCTAGAAACAAAGCTAAAGCTGTAAAAAATAAATTTGTAGGAAACAAATTCATTGCTACTCTTCTACCATTCATGCAAAAGGAAATCATGAGAGCTGTGTCCCCCTGCGATAATTCAAGTGAGCTTATGAATGATGTTACCAATCAACTTATGCCAATTAGCACCATGCTAGGAGGCTTTCCGTTTGCATTTTCAGGGTATAATGACGGCGAGGGTTCTGTCTTTGGCAAAGACAGCTCAGGAGGGCTAATCGTTGTAGACCCGTGGAGACGTGGTAGCGATAGAACAAATTCAAATGTAGTTTTAATGGGTGTTTCAGGTGTCGGTAAATCTACTGCATTAAAGCATCTTATCTTAAACGAGTGGGAACTTGGAACAAAATTCGTTATTATCGACCCCCACGGGGAGTATAAGGAAATGTGCCAAAACCTTGATGGTGATTGGATAGATGTTGTTGGTGGTACTGGTGGCAGAATAAATCCCCTTCATATTTACATTAAGGATAAAACCGAAGAAGAAGAAAAAAAAGCACTTAATTACCTTGCAATCCATATTAATAACTTGGAAGTTTTCTTTAATCTTTATCTTGACTTAAATACACTTTTAACAGCAGTGTTAAAAGAATGTATTGAGCTTACATATAAGTCAAAAGGTATAGTTTGGGAAACTGATATAACTAAAGTTAAATCCGAACAGTTCCCTATTATGTCCGACTTATATGAGGTAGTTCAACAAATGGCAAAAGAAAATGAAAAGGAGCTAAAGCGGAGTGAAACAAACTACTATAAGGAACTTGGAATATTACTTCGTAACATTGCAATTGGTTCTGATAGTTTTATTTGGAATGGTCACTCTACAGTAAACACTACAAAAGATTTTGTTGTATTTGATACTACCACAGTAAACGGCAATTCAAATAATATTAAGACAACGCTATATCATACGGTTTTAAACTATTGTGAAGATTACCTATATAAAAACAAAGACGAACGAGTAATTTTAATTGTTGATGAAGCACACAACGTAATTGATAAACGTCTTCCTGCAACAGTTTCAAGATTGGCAAACATTGAAAAATCTTGTAGGAAATTTGAGAGTGCCGTTTGGATTTGCTCCCAACAACTAATTGACTTCTTGGATGAAGCGATAAGAAAAGAGGGGCAGACTTTACTTGACCAACCAAATATTAAATTACTTATGCCTGTTGGCAAAGGCAGAGATTTGAAAGAACTAAAAGAACTATATAATCTCACCGATGCAGAGGAAGAAAGGCTAATGCAGCAACAGCGTGGTAAAGGTCTTATTTTTATTGGTTCAAGACGATTAAGTATTGACTTTGAAATACCACATCATCATTTTGAACTAATGGGAACTGGTGGTGGTAGGTAATGTCAGTGTCCTCAACTGTAAAGGCTTTAATTGAAGTTACAAAGGTATTTACCGATAAAGATAAAAGAAAAGCTTTATTAACAATAATTGCTGTTCCTTCTGTATTTGTTATTATGGTATCCTCTATGTTCTTCTATCGCTCCGATGATGAAAATGAGACATTCATTTTATCGGTAACCAAGTTAAAATCAGATATGGAAATTGAAAACGAACTAGATGGAGATTTAATAAGGTGTGTCTATATGCTCCATACTTCAACAATATCTGAAAATATAAGCGAGGTTAAAACATTTCTTTTAAACTACTTTTGTAAAGAAGAAACTATAACTGTTATTGTTGATGATAAAGGTAACGATGACCCTGCTGACGATGAGACTTATGATAAAAAAATCATACTATTTCTAAGCTTTGATGAAATTATGGAGAGAGTAAAACAAGAACCATTTTTATTTACCAGTCAAGAAGTTGAGATGCTACAATATTTCAAGCCTTACCCTGAACTTCAGATTGATGATAATTTTGTTGCTCCTTGCATCGGAGTTATTACTTCTCCATTTGGCACACGGATACACCCTATATCAGGCGAGGTTGGATTACATACAGGCATTGACATTAGTGGCAAGTGGCATCAACCAATTATGTCTATAACAGATGGTGAAATAGTCAATGTCAACACAGCCACTAGCGGATACGGTAATTACATTACTATAAAACATACTGTTAATAATCAAACTTTCTACAGCTTTTACGCTCACCTATCTTCTATTTCGGTGAGTGTTGGGCAGATGGTTACCAAAGGACAAGCAATAGGGCTTGAGGGCGGTAACAAGTCAGACAATAACCCTGGTACTTCTACTGGACATCATCTGCATTTCGAGCTCCGTCAAAACGAAGATGGTGATTTTCTCAATCCACAAAACATTTTTAAGTTGAAAGGGTGATTAATTTGATAGCATTTATTGCTCCAGTTGAAAAGCTAACCTTACTACCGGAAGTGCAAAAGCGAACTGCGTATGAGGCTATTAGCTCCATTACTGATATTTACAAGTTGGTTTCGATGCTTAAAAACGCTTATCATTACACTTATATAATAATTGACATATCAATCTTCCCTAATACTGATGATGATATTTTGTCAGCATTATATCAACTAAAAGCTACCAGCAACACTAAGGTAATTATCATTGCTCAAGGTAAATGTATTGGAGATATTTTCTTAGACAAACTCGTAAATTTAGGGATATATGATTTCGTTTTATCCTGGGTGCAAGATACCGCTCAGCAGGAAATGAGTGACTGTATAAAAGGCAAAGAGCTCCAAGATGTATCTCAATTTATATCCGTAGAAGAGACCCCACAAAAGAAAAGCCTTTTTAACTTCAAATCTCGTAGAAAGGCTGAACCAATCATAATTCAAGTTGTAGGTGTCTGTCCTCGGATAGGCACTACAACACAAGCACTAAGAATTACAAAGGGTTTAGTTTCAGCCGGTTATAAAGCTTGCTATGTAGAGAAAAATTCAAGTGGACATTTGACTTTAATTAAGAATATCTTTACCCAGGCACAGCAAATCAATGAAACAACTACAATCTATTCAGACTTGCATTTGTGTACTGACATCAATGAATATGTTTTAAATGCTTATGAGTATATCATTTGCGACTTTGGAGACTATTCAGACATCCCTATCGATACATTAAACTCTACCTATCAAACTATTATCGTTGCCGGTTCTAAAGCATGGGAGATTTTCAAGCTACCACCACTTATGGAGATAGTAGCAAACTTTGATGATGTAAAATATTTGTTTTCTTTTATTGATAAAAAAGAAGAAATCGATATCTTAGATTTTATGGAAACGAACTGGACGAAAACGTATTTCGCAGAGTATTCCCCGGATATGTTTGCTGAACTATCCGATACTGAAAAGCAGATGTACAACAAGCTAATATTGAGTAGCAGAAAGTGAGGACATATTTATGGTGAAAAAAGACGTGCCTATTTTAGTATCAAAAGACAATTCAAAACTCAATCTTATTGTTATGGGTGTTTCGGGAAAAGGAATGTGTTTTAACAATAAACTAGTGTTGATGAAAAATGAGGATAGAGAAAAAGGAGAATTAAGAATTAATGAAAGATTTATTTAATAGTCAAAATAATGGTAAAAGACTTGTTTTTATGAATATAAGCCTAATCATACTTACTTGGGTTTTAACTATATTTATTGTATGGAATAATTTTTTACAATTGCCAAGTTTTCTTACATCAAGGTTTCAACTAAATTTTATTTATACAGCTTTAATGTATTCGTGTATTCCAATAATAACAACTTTTTTATTGCAAGTTTATCATTTTACAAAAGTTTGTTTTAAAGTGAGGAAATTTAAACAATATGAATTTTTTCAGCAATACATAAAACTTTTTTTCTCACTTCATAAAAAACTTATATATATTTGGGCGATATATTGGGGTGGATTTTCTATGTATATTTTCGGACATTTGTCTACTATACGTGACCTTAATCAATTTTGGACAAATACTTGTATCTTTGCAATAACAATGTACGTTATTGTTTTTGCCGGTCGCAAGTTTCTATTAATTAAGTAACAGAAGGTGAAATTCAACACACTGGTAAATTTAATCCAGTAAGACTGATTGTTTGTAGACTTTTGATTTTTCTGAATTGACTTATGCATTGATTAAAAAAACTGGTGAGCTAAAAAACATTACATGAAGGGAAAGAAATTTTTATGACAATAAATGATTTATATTTTTTATCAGTAATTAGTAATAAAGAATTTAAATTCAATGAGAATAACAACATTTCATTTGTATGCCCACATTGTAAACAGCACTTAATAAAATACTCACTTCAAAATAATAAACCAAGTCTTGAGTGTGAGCAAAAATACCTTTATCTTGATGGAGATTCAATAGATTGTCCTGAAGAATATTGGTCAAAACTTGATTCTTTTATGGTGTTTGGAAAATGTGAAAAATGTGGACTACAGATTGCAAACATCAGTGCAGATGTGATTGACAAAAATATTGATGGTTTTATTGGAGAATGTCCAAGTTTGGGTATTAATAACGGGGACTTTTTAATAAAATCTTTTGATAACATAAAGCAATACGAAATTTTACTAGATAACATTATTGTTGGATATATGTTGTTTTATAAAAATGCTCTTTTAGATAAAAACTCAATGATCTGTATTTCACAAGACAATGTTAGAGACATTTGTAGAATTGATTTAAGCTGTCTTGCTGAAAACATAGATATGGATTGCTGCAATATGGGAGTTTGTAACGGACATTTCGAAAATACAAAACAGGCTGACATATGGCATATGGCAACTAAAATAACATCTAATTTATATATAACTGCTGAATTATTTTTGAAGGTGGTTAATACATGATAGAAAATATAAAAAGTGAGGAATTTGAAATGGCTGAAAAAAATGAGCAGATAAAAACGTTAATATTGCATGATTTGAAAACAAAATCTCAATTACAAAATGCATTATTTGACTTATCTATGTTTGTAAACGCATATCAAAACGGATGTGCAGGTGTTTCATCCGATGGAGAAATGATAAACCACGTAGGAGAAATATTTGAAACTCTTGCTACAACCACGTTTTTCACTATAACAAGTGATGAAGAGAATATATTTAATTTCTTTATTGAACGTGAAAGTGACCTTGATGGAGAACAATTAATTTTAGTATTATCTCATTTTTTTGATGAAGATGAGCATTTAGCCCTGTTTTTCACTCTTGCTGATAAAAGATGTGGTGGACATATATGTATTTCATCTGATAATATTTTAGATGTTATGCAGAATGTTGATGAGTCTATAAAGAGAGGTAGCAAATTTATCGTTGACTTGCATTATTGGAAGGAAAATAACTTGAAAAAGAGGAACTTAAAATGAACAATTGCATTCATAGTGGTAGAAATACCAAAACCCCTGTACTAACAAAGGTTAATGGCATATCAAAAACAAATTTCACATTAGCAGTAAAGCGAAATTATAAAAATAAAGATGGTAATTATGATACAGATTTTATTTTCTTTATTGCCTGGAGAAACACAGCAGATTATCTTTGTAAATACATAAAACAAGGTGATTTCATTGAGGTAGCAAGCTCAACCAAGAGTGTTCCATCACAAGCAGATAACAAAACCTATCGTTGGCAAGAGTGCAAAGAAATTCAATTTGTTTCTCATCCGCAAGGACAGACGGCTGATTCCATTTTCGAGGAATGCCCTGATGAAGATATTCCTGAAGATATTAGTTTCAAATTTAATGACAATGTGGATGAGCTTGAAGAAGAACTTGAATAATGTGGGAATATTGGTTAGAATGGAGATAATATATCTACACACTATAGTACAGGGGCTGAAAATATGGATATCGTAAATATATCAAATGCAAAAGAACAGTTGTCGTCATTAATTGAAACCGTTAATAAAACCCATCAACCAATTAAGATATTATGTGACGATGGTAAGTCAGCTATCCTAGTAGGTTATGACGATTGGCTTACACTAAGCACGGATAAAACTGCACAAGAATACGAATAAATGTTTTGTAGTAATTGCAACTAAAAATAGTTGCATAATTCTAAATAATGTAGTATACTATAAGTAGGTGATAAATTGAGCAAAAAAGAAAAGTTAATTGCACGTTTGTTGAAAAAACCAAAAGACTTTACATTCGATGAATTAATTGTTTTACTTGGTTATTTTGGTTATGCACAAGTTTCAATCGGAAAAACAAGCGGTTCGAGAGTAGCTTTTTCAAATGGAAGTAGCGAGTATATAAGACTTCACAAACCCCACCCAAACAAAATACTAAAATCATATCAAGTCGCAGATGTTATTTCTGCTTTAGAAGAAAGGAAATTGCTATGAGTAGTTGCATGCATTATAAGGATTATGTTGGAAGTGTTGAATTTTCTGAAGAAGATGATTGTTTTTTCGGAAAATTAATAGGAATTAAAGATTTAATTTCTTATGAAGGTGATAGTGTTGCCACTCTTAAAGCCGATTTTCATTCATCGGTTGATGAATATTTAGAGTTTTGCAAGCAAAATAACAAACTGCCTGAAAAGCCCTACAAAGGTTCATTTAATATTAGAATACAACCAGAACTACATCGTAAAGCAGCTCTTGCGGCATCAGCCAGAGGTATCTCGTTGAATTCCTTTGTCGAAGATGCTATCAAGCATAACGTACACCAACTATAAGACTATAACTTGACAAAACAAAAGAAGAATATGAGGTAAAGAATTATGGACGAAAAAGGCAAATTGTTTAATTCACTAGAAAAGTCTTATGAATACTACGATAGAATTTCACCAAAGTTTCAAGCATTATCTAATTCTAAATCAAAATTAGATTTCACTATTCGAAGCTCTAGGCATAATAAGGCCAGTGGATTTTGTGTTTTCTTAATTGTTTTAATTTGTGTGTTTTTCATTTTAATTCTCCCCCGTATTATATTTTCTAAATTAGGAAATTTTCTTCAAGGGACTTCACCTGCTTTAATGATTATGCCAACACTCCTCATGTATGGTGTCCCCTGCTTTTTATCCGTCTTAATTATATGGATTAATAAAGCTCATAGAACTAGAGTTTTCAATAGATTATGTGCTAATCTAGAACTAGACATTGAGCGACTTTCAAATGAGATTTTCAATCATTATAATGCTTTTTTTGATAGTGGTTATCAAGTTCTGCCATACATATATTGTGAACCACAAATAATATATCAATTTCTTTTCTACTTACAAAGCTGTAGAGCAGACACCCTAAAAGAAGCTATTAACTGCTTTGTAACAGATGTTAATATGTCAGTAATTAATCATAACCAAATGCTAACATTATCAGCTGCACAACAAGNNAAGCCGCACTTAATGCAAGAAAAGCAAAGAATATGGCAACCGTTGGTGCAGTTGCATCGGTGCTATCAAACTTATAAACTAGGAGTTGACATAATGAATAAATTCAAGGAGTTTTTTGCAATCAAGCACAATCTAATCATTGCCATCTGCACTGCAAGTGCGATTGTTGCAATTTGTATTATTGCTGTTGTGCTTGCGACAATAAGACCTCCTACAAATGACATAGTTCCTGTAACGGTACAGAGTAGCAGTGAAGATACTTCAAGCGATACAGTATCTCAAATCGTTGTACCTGAAATTGTTGAAACTTCATCGACTGCATCATCCTCATCAGCACCAGTTACCGAATTAAAGGTTGAGGGCAACCCTGCATCAAAGGTAACTGAATCTAAACCTGCAGAGAAACCCAAAGACACTTCGAGCAAGCCTACAAGTAAACCCGCAGTCCCAAAACCCAATAAGCCTACTCCCCCAACCACAACTACTAGTCCTGCTGACGGAGATACAAAATTAGAAAACGGTAATTGGTACACCTACTGGGCAGCGGATGGACAATGGCATTTTGATGCTCCTGAAAATGGTGGCGAAATTATCCTTGACGATGGCAAGGATATGATATGTGAAGACTGCGGAGGTATTACTAATAAAAATGGATCTACTTGTACTTGTCCACCTGTCGGTAACATGGGGTAAAACTTAATATATAAAAATAAGGTATGGTTTTTGAACTATACCTTATTTTTATACAATTTTTTAAGGACAGCATATTTGTTGTTCTTTTTTATTTTAGAAAGGTTTGATTTATGAATGAGATTTAAAAGACTAAAATGCAAGGTTATCTTGTTAGTTCTTGCAATTAGTACACTGTTTGCAACTCCAGTTTATGCCGCTATTGGTGACAACATTGGTGGTGGCGGTGGTTCAGGTGGTAGTGGTGTAACGGATGGGAGATACACTTATCCTATGTCTGAGCCTCAAGGCTACAGAGTAACACTAATTAAGGCAAATGGTACAAAGGTTAAAGCTCCTATTGACATTACGANNCCTAATGTTAAACAGCACTTTGGTAAAAACAATAAGCTAGACTATATATCAGGCTCACCTATAAGTGAAAAGAAATTTAAGTACACTTATATTGAAACAAAGAATGCTTTACCTAGAGTAGTGGGAAGTGGCTCAAACGGATATGAAGAAGTAAAAACTTGGTTTACAAGACCTGAAAACTTAAAGTGGCTTTGTCAATCTGACAAACTAAACTTTGATTACAACTTACTTATTGACAGTCCCGACTACAAGTTGTTAATTGAACCACTAGTGTATATTAACATAGCAAGTGAGTTGTACGCTATGACAGCCACAGAGGGTATTAAGGCTTGTCAAGCTGATAGCATGGTATCATATAACCTCGCAGCTGTTTTGCGTAGGCAAGCCCCTATTTCGCTTTTCCTCGCTAAGGATGATAATGCAGTTGGAATTTCAGCGTATGCAGGGCAAACAAATTTAGGTGATAATCAGTATGTTAATAACGTTAGTGCAATTGCTCAACTTGGTATAGGTATTATTTATTTTAATGATGAAGAAACCCCACCAGTAGACCCAACGGACCCAACCCACCCTCCTAGTGAAGTAGGTAAATACCGCTATGACTTTTCTTGTGACAAACTTTCAATCTCAACGAACCCCATTAGAGAGGAAAATGATTTTAACGCATCAACAACTTTTTCCTATCAACAGGAGATTGACTGTAAGTACTGCGTAACCACTTGCTCTCAATGCAATTTAACAGGTAAATATCAAGTTAAAATATCAGATGGATATAGGGCCCATTATAGTTCCTGTGACGTATTCAATACTAAGCCTTGTAATTGTGGTGGCTATTGGGTACCTGCTGTTTATGAGACACATCTATGCAACAAGTGCTATATCAATTGTAGCCATTGTGATTTAGGAAAACTGTGGTATAAAAAAGGGAGTGAATACGCTACTCCTACTAAATCCACAACAGTTGAAGTATTTGTAAAAGATGCTCGTCTTGACTATAAAAGAGGAATAAGCGGTGTGCTCAAGTACACAAAAACGGTTACCCTATCAGCTGACAGCACAATATCTGTTAATGCACTACTAAATGCCGGTGAAGATATCGGAATTAAATCTGTTGTTTCTCGTATAAATTGGGATGCTAAAAATACGGAGCACATAACCGATAACAATTCCCTAGCTACGTCAGTTGAAGTAATCCCTGCTACTAACCTACAAATTGAATATGTAATTCCAAATGCAGGGTTTAGAACAGATACAGATGTCATATCCTCATTTCTAGTCCTTAATCAAGATGATATTGGTGCCTTGAATGTTCGTCCTAAACATAATCTAGAAGCTATATTTAAAGCAACCAATCCAAAAACCAATGAGGTAATTGCAACTAGTGTAGTTAATAAAATCGTAGTGCCAAAAGGAGGTACAAATTTGGTGTACTTCAAATGGCATGTACCAAAGGATTATACTGCTGACACTGTAACCCTGCAATGTGAATTAAATCCCTCACATAACGTGAACGAAACATCCTACGATGACAATACTGCAATCGCAGTGAATGGCGTAGAAAAATTCAAACAGCAAATACCACCTGATACAATATTTGAAAACAGACCTTCAAGTTTTGTAAAGCCAAGTGGCTTAGAAGTCACCCCCACCAAGCATATTACTAGCAGTGTACTCTCAGGTATTAATTATGAATGTTGGGAATGGTCAAGTGATTATGTGAAACGAAACTATATCATCAACCTATCTGCATCGTATGATCTAAAACCTGATGACAAATCTCCATCCCATAAGCTTTTAGCATCAAACGTTTGGCAAATGCGTTCAGGGTATGGTGTAGAACTAAGTATCATTGGCAATCTTTCGGGTAACTTGCCCTCTTCAAACGCATACACAACGGTTCAAAACGGTAACGCATATCTGCCCGAATACAGATTTAAGGTTAACAAAGAAAGTTATAGAACGTTAGAGCAAACTTCACCAAACGTTTTAAACTTTCCTAGAAACCCCTTTACAATAACTGATAAAGGCATCCAAGACTTTAAGCGTGTTCATTTCAGCCCTCTTTGGTATCCTGACGGCGAGTACAAGTTGAAAACATATATCTATGATGTGTGGACACCAATCGGAATGCTCAGTACAACGCAGGATGTGTCCTCAATTACAATTGAGGGTGATATGTATAAGGATTGGTATTTAAGTCATGCTCGAAAACGAGAGTAGAAAGGAAAATCAAATGGAAAAAATGCCAAAACAAAAAACAATAACTTCATTAATATTGCTTTTATTACTGTTGATATCACTCATAGTATTTATCTTTTGTTCCTTGAGGAACTCAACTGTAGAAGCAAAAGGATACTTTTTATGCAAGTTGACATCATCAGGATATGAGATTGTAGGACTAACACCTGATGCACCACAAGATATTGTAATTCCTACTGATTTTGATAACACACCAGTTATCAGAGTTGCTAGTTCAATTTGCTCCAATCTCCCTATAAAATCAATTACTGTTCCCCCTTCTGTTAACTCAATAGCTGATAAAGCCTTTGAAAGCATTAACAGTTTAATTATTTTTATGGATGGACGTGAAAACGCTGACGGAATGAAATTAGGCAGAGAATGGAGCGGAGATGCTACCGTTATTTTTGGTGATGCGAAGGTGAATATCGGCTTACTATCATCTGACAAACTACCTCAAAATAATGAAGATGATAGTTCTAGTAAGCCTACTTCTGGCAATGATAACGACGAAATCTTTATATCCCCGATACAGCCTGATAATACTAACGGTCAGAGTGAACCTCAAAAAAATGATAACAGTGGTAACACAGTCACTAATAAGAATCCGAATGGTGGGTTTGAAATCGGCAGTGATAATAACAAGACAATAAAAACATTGTCCTCAATTTCTATTGCTATCCCACCTATTAAAACGGAATACGTTGAGGGTAATACCTTTGATAAAACTGGACTTTTAATAAGGGCTCATTACAGTGATGGAACATCTACAACAACTGATGATTACTCTGTTATAAGCCCTCCCCTACTAATTAGCACAACAGCGGTTGTTGTAAGTTATACGGATAAAGGTATTACTAAAAACACTTCACAAGCAATTAAGGTAGTAAAGAAAACTCCTACTAAGCTTGAGGTTGTCACTCCACCTAATAAGACAAGATACATCGAGGGAAATGTATTTGACAAAACCGGTATGGTAGTGAAAGTTTCCTATGACAATGGTGATACTGCCAATATTACTAGCTTTGCTGTGCCAACAGACAAACTAATAAAAGGAGAAACGTCTGTTACTTTGTCCTACAAGGAAAATAATAAGGAAGTTACTGCAACACAATCAATTACAGTTGTTGCTAAAACCCCGACTAAGCTTGAAATTACTACCCCTCCAACAAAGACAAGATACATTGAGGGAAATGTGTTTGACAAAACTGGTATGGTAGTGAAAGTTTACTATGACAACGGAGATGCTTTCAACATTATAGGCTTTGTTGTTCCAACAGAAAAACTAATGAAAGGAGAAACGTCTGTTACTGTGTCCTATGAGGAAAATAATAGGGAGGTTATAGCGCCACAGCTAATTACGGTTGTGGCCAAAACTCCTACTAAGCTTGAGGTTGTCACTCCGCCTAATAAGACAAGTTACATTGAGGGGAATATATTTGACAAAATTGGTATGGTAGTGAAAGTTTCTTATGACAACGGTGATACCGCCAATATTACTAGCTTTGTTGCTCCAACAGACAAACTCATTAAGGGTGAAACGTCTGTTACTGTAAGCTATAAAGAAAACAACAAAGAAGTTACTGTAACACAGCCAATTACAGTTGTGGCTAAAACTCCTACTAAACTTGATGTTACTAAACAACCTACAAAAACAAGCTACTCTGCAGGACTTATATTTCGACCTGATGGAATGATTGTTACAGTCACATATGATAATGGGGATGTAATTAACGTTACTGGATACACCTACCCCCTAGTGCGACTCCTTGAGGGACAAACAGTTGTAAAAATTAGCTACATAGAGAATAACAAGCTCGTCACTGATGATGTAAGAATTACTGTTGGCCCGCAACTTGCGGTTTATGAAAAGTATAATTGTGTACTTACAACATGTTCAACTTGCAGTGGAAGAGGAACAACAACATCAACTGGCACATGTGGAAGTTGTGGTGGCAGAGGTAGTTGGTCAGGGTCTGAAACTTGTGGAGGTTGTAGCGGTAGCGGAAAAGTATGGGTAAATAACGGAAGCATATGTGGTATATGTGGTTCATATTATCCTTGTAGCTCACACCCAGGTGGGCCTAGTGCGAATGATGGTGGATATTGGACGTGTGGAAGCTGTTATGGTTCAGGTTCAGTAAATCGTTCTCATACTTGTGGAAGTTGTGGCGGTTCGGGCTCTAGGACAACAACATCAACATGTTCTACCTGCAAAGGCTCTGGTAATCATGGTTATGTAAAAGGTACATACTTATCTGATGTAACTGTGACAGCAAACTCTTTGCCTGCAAACGGCAATCATACTGATGGAAGTTGGTATATATTAAAGCATTTAATTCAAGATGATATACCCACCAAAAGCTACAAGAAGAAAAATCAGTATATAACTTTAAATATTTTTAAATAAGAAAGAGGAATTATAATGAAAAAATTTATTACTAAAAAATATCTAAGAGCCATGGAATTAAAGGATAATGCTATTAAGACGTTGAATAACAAGGATGGGCTTTCACATACTACAGAGATTTTGTTATACTGTGCAGCAGGTGCTGCAATTGTACTCGTTGTAACAGGATTGTTTATTTTGCTTATTAAAAATGATGCGTTTCCCGGTCTTGCTGACAAGCTTAAAGAAATTTTCAATTACAAATAATATGAAATTTATTATCTTTAGTTTAATACTGCTTTACGCTTCCTATATTGATATTAAAAAGCGAATAGTGCCAACACATGTACATATATTACTGCTTTTAACAGGCTTACTTAACGTAAGCCTGTTATCTTTTGCAGGCTATGCCATAGCGTTTCTTCCCATATTCCTTGTAGCTGTTGCAAAAGGTGGAATTGGTGGCGGTGACGTTAAACTTGCAGGTATGTGTGGTTTTATAATGCAAGGCATGAATGGATTACTCGGTATCATGTTTGGAATGGTGATAGCAATATTGATTGTACCACTAAAAAAACTACTTAAAAAAGAGAAAATAAATACACCCTTTGCCCTGGTTCCATATTTGAGCATTGGCTGTTTTCTCGTTACGTTATTTTTGAAAGGATAACTACTATGAAACTATTAAAAAGCAGACTCTTTATTGCAATTATATGTATTATAATTGCGGCACTTTGTATTTTCTCAGGAATTAATTTGGTCAATGCACAAAATGAAACAATATCAATTGTTACCGTATCCTCGAACATCAAAAAGGGTGATGTAATACAAAGCGAGATGGTGAAAATCACTACTGTTGGTAGCTATAACATATCTAAGGATTATGCAAAGAATACTGAACAAGTTGTTGGAAAGTTTGCACTTGCTGATTTTACCCCAAACGATTTCATTCAAACAGCTAAAACTTCAGATAGTCTACCTACAGCTGATGCAAAACTTTTACAGCTAGACGGTACCAGGGTAGCAATCTCTGTCACATTAAAAGATTTTGCTCGTGGACTATCTGACAAAATTGTAAGTGGTGACATTGTATCCTGCATTGTGACATCTGAGGATAACACCACAATCCCACAAGAACTTAATTATGTTGAGGTTTTAACCACTACCACACAGAGTGGTGTTGACAAACAAAGACCAGGGGATAAAACAGAAGAAAACCTTGCAACCGTAACCCTGTTAGCAAGTCCTGTACAAGCAAGAGCACTTGCAGAATACGATAAAAATTCAGAGCTACATCTAGCATTAGTATATCGTGGCGATGAAAATATTAAAAGTGAGTTTCTTGCTAAACAAAAACAGTCAATTGAAAATATGAATATATCGGAGGTAGTATCAGATGAGCAAATTAATAGCGATAACGGGTAATGCAGGCAAAACTACCTTTTCATATCTGCTAGCGCAAAAGCTTTGTCGTAATGGTAGCCGTGTGATGCTTGTATCAACCGATAGCTACACCCCTACCGTTCCCTACCTTATGAAGCTTGATAAAAATCAACGCAAATCATTAGGAAGAATTTTAAGCCTTGCAGTGATAGATGAAAAAAGTATCTTGGCAAATATGGTTTCATTTAAAAATGAGAATATAGGACTTCTATCCTATGCATTGGGTGAAAGCCAACATACCTATCCTGCTATACTGGATAAAAACATAGAAGATTTATTTGAAAATTTAAAAACCCTTGTGGACTACATCATTGTTGATACTAATACCTGTCAAAATGCAATTGATAAGTATGCAATTAGTCATTGTGATAGTCAAATTTGTATTACAACTGCTAACTACAAAGGTCTAGCATATCGACAAAATATGACTGATGATAGTGTATGCCACATCATCTATAACGATAGCCCTTTTAACCCGTTTGAGGATATACGTCAAACCTATAAGCATCACGTAAAATATGTAATGGACTATTGTAAGTCTTTGCAATGTATCTATAATGGTGTCCTACTCGATGATGTCGTGTGTCCTCCCAAATATGATAAACTATTACGTCAAATAGAAAAGGATGTGATTTTAATTGAACAATAGAACAATTGAGATTTTAAAATATGTTGCTAAAAAACTACCTATAGGATACCAAACTTTATTGACGCAGGTACAAAAAGCACAAACAGAAAAACTTTGGGAACTTGCTCAAGGCAATATCTCTCCAAAAGAACGTCAGGATAAGGTTATGGCATTTATTTCAAAGCAAATTCAAGAAGTAAGCTATGATGGATACACTCATGGTGAACTTGTTCAAAAACTGTATAACGATATCGAAGAATACTCAGTTTTAACTGAATATCTCAATGACGAAGAGGTTGAGGGTATTAACATTAACTCATGGAAAGATATACGTGTCAAGTATCACAATGGTAAGGAAATTAAGGCTCAAGGCTTTATTTCCTCCGACCATGCCATTGTGATTATAAAAAGATTACTGCAAAACTCCAATGTTACTATTGATGATGCCGTGCCGGTTGCAGAAGCAAGCATAGGTAGTAACATTCGTATCGAGGCAGTTATGTATCCAATTGTAGATAAAGATATAGGGGTCGCCTGCTATATTAGAAAGCTTAGAGATAAGGTTTTTACAACGCAGGAATATATTGAAAAGAATTTTGCTACTAAAAAAGTTTTAAACACAGTTCAAATTGCAATAAAACGTGGTGTTTCTGCCTTGTTAAGTGGCAAGGTCAATACCGGCAAAACTACTCTCGTTAAGCACGCACTAGACTGTCTGCCCGATACGATGCAAATCGTCACAATTGAGACTGGAGCACGTGAAATGAATTTGGTAAAGGAAGATGAGCACGGAAATGTTTTAAATAACGTTGTACATATGTTAACTCGAGCAAGTGAAAAAAGTAGCAACAACATCACACAGGAAAAACTTGTTGTAGCAGCATTAAGGTTAAACCCTGATATTTTATCTGTGGCAGAAATGCGTGATGTTGAAGCATATGCCGCACAAGAGGCAAGTTTAGCGGGAAATACTGTTGTGTCTACTACTCATGCAGGCAGTGTAAAACAAAGTCATAAGCGTGTTGCAGGGCTATGCAACAAGAAATACCCTGTTGATTATCATACCGCATTAACAAATGCTTGTGAAGCTTTTCCATTGGGTGTCTTTATCCATACCACAGAGGATAACGTACGTCGCATTATGAACGTATCTGAATGTTATGTTGATGGTAAAGATGAAATACACTATAACGTTTTGTGGGAATATCAAGTCGAGGAAAATGTTATAAATGCAGATGGTAGTGTTACAGTAAAAGGTGACTATGTCCAGGTTAATAATCCATCTGAAAACCTTGTTAGCATCATGAAGATGTATGGTATCACAGCAGATGAATTGAAATCCCTGCACAAGGGAGGTATTATCGCATAATGAAATTTTTATTTGGCATTTCTTTTATCTTAATCGTGGTGGCTATATTAATCATTTTTAAAATTGATGTTACTACAATAAACAAAACACTTAGCTCATTAAAGCAGAATAAGTCCCTAAAAAAGCTTGCACAGCAGGATAATAAAAAAAGCAAGATAGGAGTTTTTTATAAGAATATATTAATTGCCTTGACTGCGATGGGACAGATGAACAATCTTTATTATATTTTTCTCTTCAGCTTTTTGCTAATAATTTTAGGTGTATTTTCAGGTATTACCTTTGGAAATGTTTATCTTGCAATCGTGTTGGGAATTGCACTTTCCCTACTGCCATTTATCTATGTTCGTATGCAATATATCGAATACAAAACTCTAATTTTAGACGAAATGGAAACAGGGCTATCTGTAATTACATCAAGCATTGAACGTTCTGAAAACATTGAGGAATCGTTTATAGAGAACATTGAAAATATAAACAAACCACTGCAAACTGTCTTTCGTCAGTTTTTGTACGCCATTCAGCATAACGTGCCAATGGATGTGGCAATTGACGAAATGAAGGATAAGATTAACCAATCTGTATTTATTGATTGGTGTGATAATTTAAAAAGGTGTAGTAAGGATAGGTCTTTAAAAACTTCCTTGCGACCTATTGTAGACCGCATTACTGATATAAAGATTGCATCAGCTGAAGCTAAAAATATTCTATTTGAAGCGAGTGGTGAGTTCAGAGCAGTTTCACTAATATCAGTTGTTTTTATGATACTTACCTACTGGGTTTTACCTGCTGCTTTCAATTCTTTCGGGTTGAATTTTGATGCAAGCTTTACAGATATACTTATGGCAATAGATATATTTATGCTGTTTTTCTTCTCTCTTCGGACGTTCTTGTTAACCAAAGATATTAATTTTTAAGGAGGATTTATTTGATTTATTTCTTTATAAGTGCCATTTTTATAACCATTGCACTCTATGTTATCCTTGCAATATTATTTAAGTTACCGAGTTTTAAAGTATCTTTTAATATTGCAAAGCATGTAAAAGCAAGTGAAGTGAAAAAGAATCCATTTGAGTTCCTCGCTACCTTGTCTAAACCTCTATCAAAATATGTTACACTAAGTCTATCTAAACAACTGAAGCTTGAAGGATTGCTTACAAGCTCAGGCAGTGCTGAAACACCTAACCAGTATGTTGCACGTTTGATATTCACATTTACTTTTATTTGTATTTTTGCTGTTCCCCTGTCCTTTATATCTCCATGGCTAATATTAATTCCACTAGTAGCTGCTATTATAACCGTTGTCATAATAGACAGCGAGATGAAAGATAAGTCACAAAAGGTTCAGGAATTAATTGAAGACGAAGTTCCCCGATTTATTGAAAGTTTTTCACATTCTATAAGGACTAATCGCAATGTCATTAATATTTTTGATACCTACACGCTAAATTATGATACATATTTTAGCAACGAACTTAAAAAGACGGTTGCAGATATGCGTACAGGCTCACAGGAAATTGCTTTACAGCGTTTTGAGTTACGCATGAACAATTCAATGCTCTCCCAACTCGTTCGTGGTATCCTTGCCACAATGCGTGGTGAGGACATGACAATCCATTTTGATGAACTTGTGCATAAGATGTCAGCTATGCGCAAACAACGACTAACTGCACAGGCTTTAAAAATCAAGCCTAAAATATCAGCCTTGTCGCTTATTCGTGCAATGTGGTCGATTGGAGTGCTACTGGTAGTCGCTATGGTTGGTATATTGTCGCAATATTAAAAAGGAAGTGGTGAGTTTCTTGATAACTATCTTGAAAGATAAAAAAGGTTTGAGCACAAGCTTTTCTATGCTTGGAACAGTACTCATCTGCTGTATTCTGTTTTCCTGCATAATTGGAGTGCTCGCTCAAGTGCACAAGATTAATGTGCTAAATAATTTTGCACAAGAAATGGTTTCTAAGGCAAGTGAAGTCGGAAAATGTACCGGTGTTGAGATTGAAAAGCGGTACCTTGAATTAGTTGATACTACCGGAATTAAACCCAACTATATCTTTATTGCAGATTATTACAACAGTGCAAAAAAACTTGTTCAATATGGCGAACCCATAACGGTTGAGTTAAGTTTTGACAGCAAATTAATAGGCTTTGGCAACTACTATATCCCCCAAACACTAACTACTAAAAGCACAGAGCAATCTATGCAGTATTGGAAGTAGGTGTAGTAATGAAGTTATCCGATAATCAAGGAAGTGGGATAATGGCTGCTTTATTGATGGTGTTAATAGTATCCCTGCTCTCATTCCCTATCTTTGTATTTGGGCAAGCTGCAGCACAAATATCGCACGTGAAGAGCATTAGTCAAAACACTTTAGATGCTTATACAATTAAGACCGGCAAGGAAGCTGTAGGTTCAATAAAGAGTGGGCATGATTATGTAGGACTAATGAATGATAAGGTTTTCACTAATGATTTTGATAACCAACTTGGTACTGCTACCAGGTTCAAAGCTTATAACTCAAGCGGGCAAAGAGTTTTTGCAATAAAGGATATGGACGTGCGTTTTATCGCTGATAAGACGCTAAAGTCCCATGTAACATACACTCTTGAATATCAGTTTTATTTTATGTCGCAACCCCTATTTTCCAAGGATATAGAAATTAAACTTGAAAGTAGATACAACTTGAAGTAAAGGAGAAATTATATCATGCCAAGAAAAAGAACTAGAGAAAATTACCCTAATCAATTAATAAACGCATATGGTAAAATTCGTCCCGACATTATAGATTGGATTTCTGAAAATCATTGGAACTTTAAGCTACCAAGAACCACACTGGTTGGACGAATGATAACATTTGCTTATGAAAACAAGCAGGCATTCATAGAATACCTTGAGAACGATAATCAGACCAAAAGTTAAGCTATAAGCGAAAAGTAGCAGTTGCATTAAATATCAATGCAACTGCTACTTTAATTTTAATTGAGAGGATGTTTAAAATGCTTGGTTTTGTAAAAGTCAGCAATAGTATATTTGACTATAACCTATCCCCTAAAGCTCTATTTGTATATACCTATCTATCTTCACGTGTGAGTTGTTTACAGACAACTTCTGTTAAGTATGACACAATATCAAAGGCTTGCAATATGGACGTAAAAACGATACGCTCAGCGGTTGCAGAACTTGAGATGCACAAGCTTGTTGCCAAGCAAAATCGTTATAACTGTAGAGGATATCTTGCAAATAGATATTATATTACCAATCTTATCAAAGGCAACAAAAGTTGGTTTAAGGTTGACAGAGAAATATTTAAAACCAACATCAAAGCAACTAATTTTATGGTGTATTGCTTTATCGTGTGTAAGATGTCTGAAAATGATAAGCAAGCGTTTCCTAGCCTATCAGCGATTTGTGCCGGCACAGGTATCAGCCGTGGACGTGTATCTAAGGCTATACAACACCTAAGAACATTTACTTATCTTAATCGCATTAAGCGCCATTACAGACGCACAAGAGCTTACAGACACAATAGGTATATCCATTTCATCTGTAACGTAAAAAAGGACAAAAGAAAAGCACGTACTTTGCCGGTACGCACTAATCAAAATCAACTTATATGTATCATAAACCCTTTTCAAGAAAAATGCAATAGGTTTTTGAGAATTTGAGGTAGTACTCATTTTCCCAAACAGGTATTATACCCACATAGTTTACTAATAAAAAAGAACAATATACAGTTATACTTAATTACATAGTACTATAAACACGCATTTTTATTTGCAAGAAAACGCTAAAAAGATACAAATCGAAAAAGTAAAGGAGTGTAAATATCACGAACACAATTAAAAAGCTTGACATTATCTTAAGCAATATAGCGTCAAATAAGCAAGCACTTTGTCTTACAAACGACTTAGTTAACAGCCAATTAAGTCATAGTACTCAACACACTGATAGGGAAATCCTCGAAACAATTTCTGAAATCTTACGATATTCATTAGAAAAATATGTATGATTATCTAAGAATGATTCACAAAGAATGTATGTTCACTAACTGCTGCCTATAATACTTACTGGGCCGCAGTTGGAATAAATTAAGAAAGCAGGTGTTTCTTCAGAAAAATGAATGCACACAACACCATATTATGTTTGGACTAATATCTCATCTCTATTTATTACAATGTTTATTATATCGCTGTAATAGTAATATTGCGATTATCATTATATAGTAAAATTTCATCTGCTCTACAACTTTTTATACTATATTGATTCTTATTATCCCAAATTATGGAGATACACTTGCTATAACAATATTCTTCAGGTTCAAATTCCTCGATTAATAGGCTGGCTTTACACTCTTTTAGTGTCTCAAACGTGTCTGCAAATCCATTACCAGTACCATTTATAGTTACTCCTCGCTCACCTAATCTAACAAGGGTTTCTAAATTAAAATCTATTCCACTATCGTAAAATTCGATTTGATAAATATTTTGATTTGTTAAGCCCATTACTATCATTAGATTTTTATAGTATCCATTCATACTTTCAATTGCATTAAAAGCATTTCTAATATGGTCTCCTATTAATCTTTGTAATTGTGTTTGACTTATAATACTATCCTCGACAATATATCTAATTTGATTCCTTACTATAATAGCAAAGCCAATATTTTTAGTAACCGCTTCTCTTAAATAATTTTGGAGTTGACTATCCAATAATTTTAAACCAGTTGAAGGCAACTCTTTGTTTGCAAGTACAATTTTTTGAGTATCTGTAAGTTGGTCTTCATTCAAACGATTCATCTCCTTTAAAGCTAAACTGAGCTCTTCTGAAAATTCTCCAGAATTTTGTTGTAGAAATTCTAAGTGCCTGTTTATCGAAGGTATAATTTCCCTTGAGCGATGTATTTCACGTGAAAGCTCTTTATTTATTTCCTGTAATTTAACATTCTCTTTATGAATGCATAATTTTTCAAATAACCACACAATAATAGAAACAATGCACAGAACAAAAAACAAAAGAAGATACCAATGTTTTNNCAAGGTACTGTAGATGTTTTTATAATATATTTTCCATTTTGAAGCTTTATAATATTTTGAATTGACTTTAATTTAAGCAATGTGAAATAAGCGATAATATAAAATAAAGTTGATACTAGATTTATAATATTAATACTGCTTTCATTTGTAAACTGATATAATAATGTAAATGTGATTATATTCACACTAAAATATATAGTAGAAACAAAAGCATATGCGATTATTGTGTAATTAATCGCATCAAATACATTACATTTTGTAAAACAAGCCAAATATATAGACGAAAACAGAATGGTTGCAAGCGTTACAAATGGTTCTAAAAAATAGCTTTGTAGCATGAATCGTGTAATTATAAATAATACGTCAAAAATAAATAGATTTGAAAAGATATCTTTACTTTTTTCTTGTTGGAGCATTATTTTTTTAAATAAGCAATNNCAATGAATACAATATATATCATTTATAATCTCCCCCTACTTGTCGTCTTTAATCATTTTATCATAAAATGATTTACACAACAATAAAAGCACATCTATTATAATGTGCTTTTACTAAGGGGCAAATAAATTTTAGATTCTAGCTATGTAAGAAATATAAGACATTAGATCATTGAGAAATTTTATAAACATATTTATTGCTCCTCTCGTGTTAATATAAATATTTGATATATTTAAATTAACATGAGTTATTTATGTTTTACGTCACAATAAAACGTTATTATTTGTCGAATCTAGTCGCTTCTACTTTAATATATATTTATAAGCTAGATAGTTCTTAAATGTTTGCATTTAAATTATGTCGAATTTTGACAATAAATAAAAATAGCACCACTTAATATAGTGGCGCTATTTATACGAAAGATATTTTTGTATAAAATTGCAATAACATTATTTAATAATATTTTTAATTCTTATAGTTAAATAATAAATAAATTCTTTGTTAGTGGGCCTGCCTTTTTCGGGATTTACTGATTGTGAATAATATTTTTCCAATATGGAAATATCTGTTGTATTCCATGCCTTTTCGATTGCATTTCGTATTGCACGTTCAACACCTGCCGCAGTCGTATTGTATTTTTTAGCTATTGCAGGATATATATCTTTTGTTATTTCTTTATGAAAATCACCTGCTTTAATCAATAATATTACAACTTCAATAATATATTGATATCCTACAAAATTTGTTGGAATACCTATTTTAACTAATTGTTCTGATATAATTTGTTGAAACCCGTCTTCGTATACTTCCTCTGTGTCAAGTTGATTAGCAGCTGTTCCACAAGAATTTATAGGCGTGTCGAAGTTGCATCCATAATATTTCTGCATTCTCAATAATAAATTCACTACCTGTTTTGGGCTATACCCTTTTATATTTTTAGTAAATATAAAATCTGCACCATTTTCCCTTAAATTTTGAAGAACCGATTTTGATATTGTATTTGTGGTAACAACAATAAACGGATATTTACTCAAACTAATCTTCTTGATTTGATAGAGAAAATCAATGCCATCACCTTCGTTTAATTCTAAATCTAAAATTATAGCGTCAGGTAAAAACTTTTTGGTTAATTCAACGCCTTTAGTAGAACTATCTGTAATACCTATTAATTCAATATCTGAACGGACACGTATTATAGTTTTAAATATATCGCACTGAGTTAAATCATCTTCAATTAATAAAACATGGATTGAATCAGGTGTCATATAAATCTCCAATCATTGGCCTTGAATTTATTATGCGTCTTCAAAAAGACTTTTTTCTAATTTTTTAATATTTGCAACCCTTCTCGCAGTTTCTCCCCTATCAACTTCAACGGTAATAACATCGCCCTCCAGTGAATCACTTGGCAATAAAACTTTTGGTATGTTTACCATAGTTTTATTTTCAAGTTCAACAATTGCAAGTTCGCCCTCAAATCTATCTATAATTATTTGCATTAATTTTCACCCCCTTATTGTGGTGGATTACATCTACTGCATGGCGAATAGCTACGTTTGGCATCATTCAAAGACATTGCAATTTTACTTTTTCTTAAATACTGACATCCTGAACTATGATATTTTTCTCCAGTTTTAGTTACATAAACAGTTAAGGTTTTTGTCTCAGCAGAATCAACTTTTTCGTTTGATGTTTGTCTTTCACTACTTACTGAGGCAGATTTTGGCGGTGCATTTTCTTTTATAGTAGAAGCTTTTTTATCTATTGTAATTTTCTCACCGTCACTGGTAAAAATTATTGTTCCAACCTCATCTGTTCTGAAGATTTGAATACCTGATTTATTTAATTTATCTAAAGTATCGCTTGCAGGATGTCCATATTTATTTCCTATGCCAACACTGACTACAGCATACTTAGGAGACGTTTTTGTCAGAAAGTTATTAGAAGTTGAAGTATTACTTCCGTGATGTCCAACTTTTAATACATCAACATCTATATTTGCTGTAATTTGACTTTCAGATTTAGACTCTGCATCTCCAGTAAATAAGAATGAATTTTCTTTGTATTTAAGTTTTATAACAGCTGAGTAATCATTTAAGTCTTCATATTTGTCATTATTGGGAGCTACAATATCTATTGCTAATTCATTTGCATTAATGATACTAACTCCAGCTTTAGCTGTTTTAATCTTTAAGCCTTTAGTTTGTATTGTTGTAAGCAAATCCTCATATGTTTTAGTAGTGTGTGTTGCTCTTGGCATGTAGACACTCTTGATATCTAAACCTTCAACTACAGTGTTCATGCCACCTATATGATCTGCGTGAGGATGGGTAGCAATGAGATAATTAACAGTCGAATACCCTTTGTCTTTAATGTATTTAATGATGTCATTACCATCTACTGAATTGCCAGCATCAATAAGCATTGTTTCATTATTAGGTAATTCAATAAAAATAGAATCTGCTTGTCCCACGTCTAAGAAATGCACTTTTAAGTTTTGTAATGTAGTTATGTCTTGTTTTGCACTTTCGGATGACACATTTGCAGTAATTTCAGATTTAGAAGCAACATCAGAGGAACTACTTGTTTTGACCATCGAGGAATCAGAGGAAACAGTTATCTTACTTTCACCTTCTGTTGTCATACTGCTTACATTAGTATCAATAGAGCTTGTATGCCTTGATGATTCTAATGTTTCATTTGCTGAAGGTGTAATTGTAGTCCCAAATATAATAGCAGCATTAGCGTTNNAACGCTAATGCTGCTATTATATCGCCAGAAACTAAACCACATAATCCTATAAAAGCAAATAAAACGGAGGTGATCCACAAAACAATATTTATAATTTTAGTTTTCAATTTGACAACTCCTTAAAATCCATTAGTTCTATATTATCACTAATTACAAAATATGACAATACACATCAGACATTTGGGTTGAGAAAATGGAATAAAATAAAGCTACTCAAAATTTAGTAATTTCGTTGCTTTTAAAATCATAATAGACTCTACCCTAAATTTACTTTCTCTTCTCTTCCCTATTTAGTAAAAATAGAATTAATAAAACAGTTATTTTACAAACAGTAAACAAGGACTAGAGTTTAATTTTACTCTAGTCCTTGTTGTATTATAAATATTACATTTAAAAAGGTGGTTTTTAATTATGGCTCATATAGCCTATGTAAGAGTATCAACAATTGAACAAAATGAGCAAAGGCAAATAGAAGGATTGAAAAAGTACAACATTGAAAAATGGTTTACCGAAAAGGTATCGGCTAAAGATACCAACCGACCTCTACTAAATGCAATGCTAGAGTATTCACGAGAGGGTGATACCGTTTACATACACGATTTTAGCAGACTTGCACGAAGTACAACCGACCTATTGAAAATAGTTGAGATGCTACAGTCAAAAGGCATACACCTTGTAAGCAACAAAGAAAATATTGACACCTCTACCCCTACAGGAAAGCTTATGCTCACTATGATAGGTGCCATTAATGAATTTGAACGCACTAACCTATTAGAGCGTCAACGTGAAGGCATTGCAATTGCCAAAGCTCAAGGCAAGTTTAAAGGACGTAAAGAAATATGCATATCTAATTTTGAGCAACACTATATTAGATACATGAACAGGGAAGTTAGTAAGGCACAATTAGCCAAGGAGCTTGATATATCAAGGCCAACACTAGATAAGCTTATTAAAGGTCAAGAAAGCAAGTAGGTATCCCCTTATGAATAAGATGCTGCTAGAGATATCTTCTTTCTAAAGATATTTTTGTTAGTAATAGAAACTAAATTTNNAACTAGATAATATAGGTTATTTAGTATAATGATGTTGATATTGGAACTTATTTCAAGTATAATTGTGGGTATATTTATAACCCTTATTATGGATGAAATCAAAACGTTTGGCAATGTAAGATAGTTGTTATGGCTAAACTGGAAGTTGGAAAAACTTCCTATAAGGCGTAAAACTTGGTATACGGTAGGATGCCAATTATAGCAATAATCCTGCTAATAAAAGTCAAGCTGTTTTTAAAAACTATTTTCTTTATAAACAATTAAAAGTGGGTATAGCAAACAAGACCTGATATATGCAGGCCTAAAAATTGTTTGAATTATTATTGTTGATATGCTTCTTTTACCCTTGCATAATAGATATGTAGAAATTTATTAAGCGCAGCAATTTTGGCTACCTTTAGCGGCTTGCCTTCAGATTCCTTCTTTATCATAAAATCGTAAACAGCGGAATCTTCCTGAGGCTTTGCCGTCTTAAGACATTTCATAATCTCGTAACCAGTTTTCCTTAAAGATGAGGAACCGCGTTTAGAAATGCTCCTGTTAGTTGCGGTGAAGTTGCCAGATTGGTAAGGTGGTGCATCAAGTCCAGCATAAGCTACCAATGCCTTGGCACTATGAAATCTTGTAGCATCACCAATTTCAGAAATAATGCGAGGACCAAGTATTTCGCCTATCCCAGGCATTTGCATCACAATATCATATTCTTTTAATGTGCTTGCTAATCCTTTCATTTTCGATAAAATATTAGCAAGAGTTGTATCAATATGGTACAAAGACTCTACAGCTTCCTCAAGTAACATTTTGGTTGATGGTAATGAGAAAGCTAATGTAGGGATACCATCTGATGCAAGAGCATAAATCTTTTTAGCCTTGCTATCACTAGATTGGTATCCTTTCTTTTTTGCCCAGTTATTATAACTTTTTATGAAAGCACTTTCACTCATTTTAGTTATTTTATCATAATGCCAATATTGCCGAATAAAGTCACAAAGTTTATCACGATCAGGCTCGTTAGAACGATTTAATAGTAAAGTTTTAATACCAGGCATCGTCCTATCTAATAAAATAGTCAGTGACTGTTTTGCTTTTACTCTTAATGCTATGTAATAATGATAATGATGATTTAGTAATTTGAGCTCATCATAAACTTCACTATTTGGAACATAGTCAGATAGGCTATACCAGTTATCAAGACCGTATTTTGAGATTTTAATTGAGTCTAACGGGTCGGTTTTGCCTCTGCGAATTGATAAATTAGCATATTTATGCATTATTAAAGGGTTAATAACAGCAACAAAAAAATTGTTGTCTTTTAGATACTTTAAAATTGGAAGATGATAAATACCTGTCGCTTCCATAATAATACGTACATCTTCGCTGATTGAAGATAGTAGATCTACAAGGTTGGACAAACTGCTTTCTGCATGCGTAACTTCAAAAGGCTTGTGAATAACCTCACCATACAGAGTTAAAACACAAACTACACTTTTCCCTTTTGAAACGTCAATACCAACACTAACCATAAAAGACCTCCTTTTAATTTGTAATGGCTTACATCCTTGCTTATTAACACTCACATTGGTTAGTTACACGAAAGCTTTAAAAGTTTCAACCTGCTGAATCGAATGCTTATAACAAGAGGATGGCTAACTGATTATTGCTCGGATGCGAAATCCATGCGAAGTTACGTCTGGCCATTAACTCTCTTATTATAATAAAAATAAGCACAAGTTTCCAACCATTGTACATTGGTTAGATTCTTGTACTTATATAGTACCAATGTGAAGTTAGCTCTAAGAAGATGATCAGTGTACATAACTTTACATATCACAAAGTAGTTCAATTTTGAGTTACAACAGATAATACGGAGGCATTTTATGCTAAGAATAGATTTAGCAATTTTAAATACTGATAAAAATATATGTAAGAATATTGATTGTTTTGANNCGAGCGTGGCTTACTTAGTCAAAATATTTTGGCACAGCTTCGTAATTTTGTTGAATATATTGCTGTAAAAGTTTACGCAAATGGGTCAGATGTTGATCCGAATGATTATGAAATGAATGTTGCAGCACTGAAATATTTGCAAGCGCGTGGTAATCTGCGTTTTTTAAATAAATTTCATGATCTGCTACAAAAATCAGTATCACACTATACAATTGACGAGGGCGGCTCCGAACGACTTATGCTCAAGTACTATGAATATTTGTTAAAAATAAAGATATTTCTAAGGGATACATATAATCTTGAGGTTTTAAAGAACATTGGAGATTTTCCGTTAAGTAATGATACTCAATTAGCAGATTATTATGGAAAGATATCTGAAAAGGTATCGCAACCTAGTAATAACGCTACACATACCAACTATAACGAGCGATATTATATACAAAAAATCAAACCTTTTTTTGTAAATCAGCAAATATTTTATGAGGTTACTTTTACGCTTGCAAATAATAAGACTAGCAAATTTGATAGGGTTATAGCATTCACTAGTTTAGATATATCAAGTAATTATGCTGTCAAGCTCTAAATACATAACGATAATATTGAGATTCTAGGTAAGACAATGAGTATTTTAGTGATTGATAATTGGTCAGTTTCTATAAGACCTTGTGAATTAGACAATTTTGCAGATATATTTGGCAGTCATCCTAAAATCGAAGGTGGTACTAACGAATATCAGGAAATAATGAAATTTCTTACCGCAACAAAAATGAGCCTTACAGAGTTTATTACAACATCTGAAGAGTATTTTCAGTTTATAAAATCATCAATTACAACACGCGCAAGGGTAACACATTTTTTTGATATATTAGATCAATGCAGAGACTTTGTGATGGAAGACTTACCGGGTAGTAATATCATTCGTTATCTACTCCATAAATTAAATAATAAAGTGATAAAGTGGCAGTTATGGCGAGACTCTTGTGATGCACTGTCAAACCTATATCTAGGTTATGGCTGTATTCCGTTTGATAAAATGCCATATAATACGTCTTTAAGAAACCATAATCCAAGACTTTACGATTTGTTTGAGTGCATTTCAGCAAATGGTCGTGAACATGAATTATTTGCGAGGCATATCAAAAGCAACACTGAAACGGAAGGCATGCTGTTTACCCCAATTAAAGATATCCAAAGCTTTGACAATATTGAAAGTCTAATAGAAGAATATAACAACAAGTTATATTTCAAACATAATCATCGGCGACTTGAAATTTTTAACAACCATATTTATATTAAAGGATATGCAGATGATAGTGCTTTTATAGTTAAAAAACTTAAAGAATTATCAAATGCCGGTATTGGACAATATACTAGTTCAGTTGACTCTTGGTTGCAACAGACTAGTTATGATATTGATTGTAATGAAAAAAAGACTGCTCTAAGACAAATGTTTTCAAATTCAAAAGTTGCTTTTATTTATGGGTCTGCTGGAACTGGAAAATCAACATTAATAAATCATATTTCTAATTTTTTTGCTGATAAAAATAAAATATATCTTGCGAATACTAATCCTGCCGTTGATAATATGCGCCGTAAAGTAAAAGCTGGGAATAGTAATTTTAAAACTATTGCAAGTTTTATATCTAATAAAACTGTAGACACCGAATGCGATATTTTAGTCATAGATGAGTGCAGTACGCTTGGTAACTCGGATATGCGAAAAGTTTTAGAAAAGGCAAATTTTAAACTCCTTGTTTTAGTCGGAGATATATTCCAGATTGAATCTATTTCTTTTGGGAACTGGTTTAGCATTGCAAAGTCTTTTGTTCCTAATGGATCAATTTTTGAGCTTACAAAACCATATAGAAGTAAAGATGATAATTTGTTATTAGTTTGGGATAGAGTGCGTAATCTTGATATAGCAATACTAGAACCTTTGGTTAAAAATAACTACTCTACAAAACTCGATGAGTCAATATTTGATCAAGCTGAATATGATCAGATTATCCTATGTCTAAACTATGATGGTCTTTATGGGATTAATAACATCAACCGTTTTTTACAAAATAGTAACCCTAATCCATCAGTGCAATGGAGTACTAATATTTATAAAATTGGAGATCCAATTCTTTTTAATGAAACGGAAAGGTTTGCACCACTAATTTATAATAATATGAAAGGGCAGATTACTAAAATAAATGTGGCAGAAAACCAGATATGGTTTGATATTGAACTTGATATCGTCATAAATGAGTTAGACGCATATGGATATGACTTCGAGTTAATTGGACAATCCTTAAATGGAAATTCTATAATAAGATTTAGCGTAAATAAGTATAGAAGTACAGATGAAGATGATGATTCTTCAGATGTAGTAGTTCCTTTTCAAATCGCATATGCTGTTTCAATTCATAAAGCACAAGGCTTAGAATACAATTCGGTTAAGATAGTCATAACAAATGAAACCGAAGAACGTATTACTCATAATATCTTTTATACTGCAATTACCCGTGCAAGAAAAAAATTAAAGATATATTGGTCACCTGAAGCTGAAAATAAAATTTTAAGTAGTATGGTAGTACTAAATAATAATAAGGACGTAGCTTTACTAAAGGCTAAGTATAATTAATTGTTAACTGTAATTAAGTGGTTCGTTTTATTATTAGTTCTGATTTTGGCACTAAAACAAGTGTATTTTAACAATGTGAAAATCTTTTGATTTCTTATTATGTTTATGATAGACAAGCACAAGATAGCAATGAAGGGAAGAACAACAGAGCTTTTATCAATATAAATAATTGGATGGAGAGTGATCCCATTGACAGTAGACCAACAATGTGAAATTGCACGACAAATGACTGGTTGTAAATCTAGTAATGATGAAATTCTAAAAAACATTAGATCCATGAATGAACTTGTGAAAGAAGAGGCTAGTTTAGTGGTAAACAGATTATTACTCCGTGATAATCTGCCTTTTGATATAGCCTTTCCGCTGGTTAAATCCGATTTTGAAAAAGTAGCACAAAAATATAAGATTAACTCTGCAGCGCTATTTTGGGTATATATGGAGTGGAAAGGGCGACAAAGGTGAAGGATAAAAAAATTCTAGATAATATACACAATTCATGGATGGCATTAATATCCCTGCTTAAAACGTTGTATAAAGGAATGCCATTACTTATGGTTACCTTTACTTTTCTAACAATTTTCGTAGCGGAAAAAATCAGTAGTAATACAACATTTCAGCTTGGAATGCTTACTTCCGTAATATTTCTTTCGTCTATTGCTGTATATTTTAAGTCCAAAAATTATGGAGAAGCAGTATTAGCACTATCTGCTGGCTTGTTTACGGTTTATACTGTAACTTGGACTACGTCACTTTTTATTAGTTTTATTGTTGTTTGGGTCATGTTCACAATTGTGGTTTTTCTTACTACATCAATTCGACTTAGTTCAGCTATTCAGTCGATTTACATGGAGGCAACGTTTGCAATTAAACATCCACAGTTATCTGACAAAGAATGTGAGAAGCAATTGCAAGCTATTTCAGATTCCTTAAAAGATTGCATTATGGGTCCAGTTGAAAAAGCTGAAACAATTAGAGTATTTGCCTATAGAAAAATATCTTTACCTGACATGAAAATGGGGCTAAAATGGGTTAATATTTTCTTTTCACTGACTCGAATCTCCTATTTGACTTTGGCCGATTTCGTTGCAGTTGTAATCAAAAATGCTTCTATTTTAAACCAAAGAATTACAGGTGATATGATTTTCGAACATATCTATTCTGGTATGAGAAATGCTCCTGTAACACCTCAAGAATATATCGAGGCATTTCAACTCACCAGACATTTTCTGATAAGAAACAAAAACATAGTGCTATATTTTGATACGCTTAATACGTACTTTGACTCTGGCAGTTCACCTGATGGTATTGAAGCGCTTTTTGAGCAGTCTCTACAAATAGATTAATCCATTTTTTGTATGACCCTTCATGAGACAACCTTTAATAAATCTGATATATGGCATATTTATTATGTTTTAATTAGGACAAGCCCAAGGGGCACCCCTTGGGCTTGCGAA
The DNA here is from genome assembly GCA_002295325.1 of Ruminococcaceae bacterium UBA866. Classification (GTDB taxonomy): domain Bacteria; phylum Bacillota; class Clostridia; order Oscillospirales; family Ruminococcaceae; genus Paludihabitans. Next base: position 60,045 of record DBGA01000088.1, read on the forward strand.
CAGCAAGATAAACAAAAAAAAGAAAATAGCAGATTATGTTTAGATAGACCACAATTACATAGACGAGGATTAAAACAAAGAAATCCTAATCGGTAAATACAAACTACTAATTAATGCGAAGTCATATTATGGATTTGAACAAAAACAATTTGAATGATGACTTAAAATAAGGAGGAGATAGTAATATGCCAAGTGATTTTGAATTAGTAAAAATCTCTTTACATAATGCAAATGAGCTAGTTAATATGAAAAATAATCCTGTTGTAGATTCGGTATTATTAGCACCAGTAAGGGCGCTACCTATTATAGGGGATTTAATCGATTCTTCTACAAATAAATTGTTAGATAATTATCAAAAAGAAAAGGAGGAAGAACTTGCAAACTTTATTTTAAAAAATGGAACATTAATAACATCTTCAATGGTGAATGATGTAGAGTTCATTATAAATTTTAACAGGGTAATTGAAGCGATTAGAAGACTTGCTACTAACGACAAAGTTGAATTTTTTGGTAATCTAATAAGAAATGGCTATCTGTCTGGAAATCATATAGATAGTAATTTGTTTGATGAATATCTAAATACTTTAAATACTATGTCATATAGAGAAATACAGTATTTGGTAGACTATAAATTATATTGTGAAGAAAAAAGCAAGAATGAAAAAAGAAATTCAAAAAAAATTAAGGGTAAAGTTAGTTATTGTAGATGGGGAGTCTTTTCAAGAGATTATACCATGCAGAATAACATTACAAGAAGTGAATTATCTAGTGCGTTTATGAGAATCAAACAAACAGGGTTTGTAGATGAGATATTCGAGACTGAAAGTGGAGATGTAGATGAAGATTTACACTCTTTTAATTCTTTGAATGTAGAAAGCTCTGGATTTTGTATAGAATCAAGTTTCTTAACGTTTTTTGATATTGTATTAAAATTAGAAGAATAAAAGAGATTAAGTTATAGTCTAGCGTCATTTAATGCATTGTGTCAAAAGTTTTTGCATTATGTTTACGATAGTTAAGCTCAGGATGGTAAAAACATATTATTTACATGTGAATGGAATTAGTATCATAATGAAGAAATCATACATATAAAACCTAATATATTAATATCAAAGGAGAAAAGTGCTTATGTTACTCAAGAAAGCTAGAATTCACAAATACAAAAGTTTCCTAGCAGAACAGGTGTTCGAAGTAGAAACCCAGGTTACTCGAATTGTAGGAAAGAATGAATCAGGAAAAACTGCTTTGCTTGAATCATTGGCTAAGGTCAATTACTTTGAAAGCAATGCTGATTTTAGATTTAACAAAGACTTGGATTATCCTCGAAGTGAGTTGATTCGTGTTCGTAATGATAATCCTAAGGTGATTACCTGTGAGTACGTACTATTGGATAGTGATGTGGCTATAATTGAGAATGATTTTCTAAAGGGCATCATTACTGAAAGAAATGTTTATGTGACCACATTTTATGATAATACGAGTACCACGTCAGGTATCTCTGTTGACTTTATTTTATTTAAGAATTGGCTTGTTTCTATACATGAATTAAGTGATCAAAGCAAAGAGATAATTACCAGTGCAAAAGAGATGTCAGAATTATTAGCTTTAGCCTCTAAAAATTCTGATCTTTTGGGAATGACAGAAGTAAAAGCAAAATTAGACAATATGGTTTCTAAGTCTAATGGCTTTAGCGACCCACTTGAGGGATATATCTATAATATCTATATCAAACCCAATCTTCCTAAAGCATGGTATTTTAGCGATTATTTGAGCATGCCGTGTCGTATTAACCTTTCGGAGTTCGCGAACTGGAGCAATAGCAGTAGTTTATCAAAAGATGAGTACGAAATCGCCAAGGCACTGTTCGAGTTAAGTGGTTTGCAAGCATCTGATATTCAAAGTGAAGCAAATTTCGAGTCGTTCAAGGCACAGCTTGAAGCAACTTCAAATGCAATAACAGATGATATGTTTGAATATTGGACAACAAACAAAAATTTAGAAATTCGTTTTGAAATTGAGCATGCAGATAACGGGCAACGCTTTCTTAATATCCGAATTTATAATACAAAACACAGAGTAACGCTTCCACTAAAAAACAGAAGTAAGGGCTTTTTGTGGTTTTTCTCATTCTTTGTTTGGTTTAGTAAAATTCAGGGAGATAAGAAGAGTAGTTATATTCTCCTGCTGGACGAGCCTGGCCTGAGCCTACATGCAGCAGCCCAAAACGATTTAATGAGATTTATCGATGAGAAGTTGGCTTTAGAATATCAAGTCATTTATACAACACATTCTCCGTTTATGATTGACTCTCTAAAGCTTAATGAAGTACGAACCGTCTACGATACGCAGAATCCCAAAGTTGGTAGTATTGTGTCGGATGCTTTAGAAGAAAAAGATTCTGATACCTTATTTCCGTTACAAGCGGCTTTGGGATATACAATTGCTCAAAATCTGTATGTTTCCTCCAAAAATTTGTTGGTTGAAGGAATTTCCGACCTGGTATATCTAAATCACTTTTCTGCAATTCTCAAAGGAATGGGAAGAACCGGACTTTTAGATGATATTACTATCGTCCCTGTCGGCGGTGCGGATAAAATTGCTACATTTATTTCTTTGATGCGGGGGAATGATTTGTCGATAGTATGCTTGCTCGACACCTTTACTGATCAAAGTGCTCAAGCCCGACTGAAACGTATGGTTGAACAGAAAATTATTGTAGAGAAAAAGATAATCTATTATCATTCCTCTTTAGAGCAGGACTTTGCTGACATTGAAGATTTGTTTGATAAGAACGAGTATCTTACTCTATACAATGGGGCATTTACATCAGCAATTCCAATTACCGAACTTGATAGCCAAAAGCCCATTATGGGGCAGTTAAAGCACTTAAACGACAATAAGACGTTTAATCATTATTTGCCTGCAAATTACATGGCTAAAAATATCGGAATGATTACCTTTTCTGTGGAGACGTTAAATCGTTTCGAACATTTGTTTCAGATGGTTAATAGAAACTTTTAATGATTTTGAAGGCATTAAAGGAACTACTCCTGACTTCGCATTATGTTTAGATAGTGAACATGCCCGCAAGTGTGTCCATGAATAAAAATTTTGGCAACTATGGACTAATTCATATCGGTCAGATGGCTGAACACCCTTTCCAATGAAACAATTACATGGTATGGCTATTTTAAAAAATTATTAGTCATATAGAAAGGAGTCCTTTTGTGGCATATTATGATGAAAAAATGCAGATTCTCCAGCGACAAGTAGAACAGAAAAAGCGCAAAGTGTTCAAGTTAAAAGAATTATACCTCCAGCGTGAGGCTTTGAGTGCCAAAGTTGATAAGCTTAGAAAGAGTAAGTTGGACGAGCAGGCCGATGTTGACCGTCTGGAAGGCCACAGCTTAGCGGCTTTCTTCTATGGCGTTATCGGAAAGATGGATGAAAAGATGGATAAAGAGCGAGAGGATGCCTACGCTGCCAGCGTTAAGTATGATGTCACCGCACGTGAATTTTCCGCGGTCGAGAAAGATATCAGGTGCTATGAGACAGAACTTGAGCAGCTGCAAAAATGCGAACAGCAATATGAACAGATATTGAAGGAAAAGCTGGAGGCTATCAAATCCATCGGTTCTCAACAATCTGGACAAATCCTCCGGGCTCAGGAACGCATCGGTTACCTCGAGAGTCAAACGAAAGAAATCCAACAAGCACTTTGTGCCGGGCAGGCAGCACTCGGTACTACCAACAGCATTTTGTCCAGCCTTGACAGTGCAGAGGGCTGGGGCACTTGGGATCTGCTGGGCGGAGGACTGCTTTCGGATATGGCAAAGCGTNNTCAGCAGCAGGTGGAGTATCTGCAGGTACAGTTGCGCCGCTTCAAAACAGAACTGACCGATGTGAAAATTCGCGCGGATATGCAGGTCAGTATTGATGGCTTTCTATGCTTTGCCGACTATTTCTTTGATGGATTGTTTGCAGATTGGGCAGTGTTGGATAAAATTAATCAATCCCAAACTCAGGTGCAGAATACCAAAAGCCAGATTGAGCGTGTCATAAACCGTTTGGCCGCTATTTCCAGCTCTACTGATAAAGAGCTCGAAAGTGAAAAAGCGTTACTTAATGAATTGATCGTGAAGGCAGCAATATAAAGCTGTGAGCCAACTGAAAATTAATAAAATTTGTGTAAAATGCTACCGCACAGATTTTGAAGACACGAGTTGTCAGTTAATAAGCAAACGCTTTAATAGTACCAAATTCTTTCATTCCCATTATGCTACTAATATCAATTATGTATTATGTTTAATGACATTCGTCACGGGCACAATCAGATTATTTATATAATAAAACAGAATGACAAGTTTGAATTTGGAGGTTAATCATGAANNAAAAATGGTATGATGAGGAGTATGAATGGGAAATCGAGGTAACAGGGTTTCTTCGGGGCGACCACACAGAGAACTATTGCCGAAACGGTGAAGAAATCGGAGATAAGTACACCTGCACCTATGGATGTCCTGTAAATATAGATGGGCAGGGTATTTGCTCCAAAGTAATGCTGATTATGTTCCCAATCATGGAGTCGGTCAGAAGTGGTGGAGATTTAGAGAACATCGGCGGAAATGGCAAATATAGTAAGGATGTTGTATGTCCAGATGGCTGTGTTATGTTTAGGATGACGGCAAGAAAACTTGGAAATGAGAATTTTTATAAGTGAAAGTTTTTTGATCAACTTTAATTTTTATCGTGTTCATCTTAAAGAAAAGCCGAACTGTATAAATTCCGGTTTATCAGTAAGATCATAAGCCAACTGGGGTCTTTCTCCCCTAACTCAAACTTCGCTTAATGTTTAAAGTGAATAGAAGATATAAGAAATACAATAGTGTAGAAAATTTTTATTTGATGGAGGTGTATTAAACCTTGATAACACAAATAAAAGAGAACAAAAAGCAGTATCTAGATTTACTGCTACTTGCGGATGAACAAGAATCCATGATTGATAAATATCTCGAACGTGGAGAAATGTTTGTGCTTTTTGATGGTGACTTAAAAGCCATATGTGTTGTAACCGATGAAGGTAATGGTGTCTGCGAATTAAAGAACATCGCTACTTATCCCGAATATCAAAACATGGGATATGGAAAGCAATTGATTGCTTTTGTTTGTAACTACTATTGCTCGCAATATTCTACTATGCTGGTAGGTACAGGTGACAGTCCATGGATACTTTCATTCTACCAGAAATGTGGATTTGTTGAATCACATAGAGTTAAAAATTTCTTTACAGACAACTATGACCATCCTATGTTTGAAGATGGAATACAGCTTGTTGATATGGTATATCTTTCAAAGAAGTTATGCATCAAATGAGCATACTTTATAGTTTCTTTATGCAAGATAGTTTCGCATTATGTTTATAATGAGCCAAGCAAATAAACTTCTCATTATCGATACTTCATTTGCCAGTAATACACACTTACTATCAAAAGCGATTAACAAAATGTTAATCGCTTAATTTTTTGTACGTATCCTTACAATTCTCAAATTATTATAGCATAATATAAAAATAAATTGCTGTTTATCATAGTTATTTTACGCAAGTGAAATAACACATATTGACATAATTAGATATGAGGCATATAATAATACATATCGAATATTATAGATATATGTGGAGAGATATTAATGAAAAATATTTATAAAGAAAATGCAAAGATATACAAAGCTTTTTGTGATGAAAAGAGGCTTATGCTTTTGGAACTATTGCAGAGTGGAGAGAAATGTGCTTGTATGCTACTAGAAAGTGTTGACATGGGTCAATCCACACTATCTCATCATATGAAAATACTTGTTGAGAGTGGTATTGTGTGTGCAAGACGTGATGGGAAATGGACTCATTATTCAATAAGTGATGCTGGAGTAGAGTATGCAAAAAACTTACTAACTGAAATTACAAAGAAATACACAACTAATTGCAAGGAGGATTTGAAATGCAATTTACAAAAAATATAGGTCTTTTTATTCAAGACCAAATTCTTGGAATGCATTGGTTAGACGTTCTCATAAAGAATGGCTTATCTGCTCTTGGACTTGATTTATCAACTTGGTATGGCGGAGGATTGGCATTCTTCATCTATGACACGATTAAAATTTTTATTCTGCTATCCGTACTTATTGGTATCATATCTTATATTCAAAGTTACTTTCCTCCCGAAAGAACAAAAAAAATACTTGGTCGCTTTCACGGAATTTCGGCAAATATATTATCGGCTTTGCTTGGTACAGTAACACCCTTCTGCTCTTGTTCGTCGATACCTTTATTTATAGGATTTACAAGTGCCGGGTTGCCAGTTGGAGTAACATTTTCATTCTTAATATCGTCTCCGCTTGTTGACTTGGGTTCTCTGGTGCTTTTAGCTAGTATTTTTGGTTGGAAGGTCGCTGTGGCTTATGTCATTGTAGGGCTAATTCTTGCAGTAATCGGTGGTACGCTGATTGAAAAATTTGGAATGGAAAAGTATGTTGAAAATTTCATCAAAGGTGCTTCCACGGTAGATATTGAGTCGCCAACGTTGACCAAAACAGAAAGGTGGCAATATGCAAAAGAACAAGTCCTTGCTACCATTAAAAAGGTTGCTCCATATATCTTAGTTGGTGTTGGTATCGGAGCTATGATTCACAATGTAATTCCTGCTTATTTCGTTGAGGTAGCTCTTGGCAGTGATAATCCATTCTCGGTACTTATCGCCACTATAATTGGTATCCCAATGTATGCAGATATTTTTGGTACTATTCCAATTGCTGAAGCATTGCTTTCAAAAGGGGCTGGTCTTGGTACTATACTTTCCTTTATGATGGGTGTAACAGCACTAAGCTTACCATCAATGATTATGCTAAAAAAGGCAGTTAAACCAAAATTACTTGCTGTATTTATAGGTATTGTTTCAGTAGGGATTATTCTAATAGGCTATTTATTTAATGCGTTTCAATTTATGTTTATATAGGGAATAAACATAAAGATATGTGAAAAGAAAAATTAAGTTTAGTAAAATTATTAGTATGGCTGCATATTCTGCTCATCGGTTTCAATATGTTTTATTTAGGATTTTAGCATGAAGTGAGATAAGAAATGGACTTTAAAGAAAAAGCAGTATCCTATTTTGACAGTAACTATAATTGCTCACAGGCTGTTTTCGCGACATTTGCTCCTAAGTTAGGACTTTCTGAAGAACTTGCACTAAAAATTGGAACACAGTTTGGTGGAGGTGCGAGATGTGGTCAGATATGTGGTGCTGTATCAGGTGCGCTAATGGTTTTAGGTCTTAAATTCGGACATTATCATTCTGATGATAATGAAGAAAAAGCAAAAGCATATAGTCTCGCTGTTGAGTTTAACAAGCGTTTCTGCGAGGAAAATGGTTCAATTGTTTGCAAAGAACTACTTGGATATGACTTATCCGTTTCCGAAGAAATTAAGCAGATTAAGGCGAAAAATCTTTTTGCAACCGTTTGTCCAAAAATGATAATGGACGCAACTGAGATTGTAGAAAATATGTTAACTGAAAACAATTAAAAAGGAGATACTTATTATGAATTTATTTGGTAAGAAAAAAGAAGAAAATGAAGGTAGTTGTTGTGGCGGTAACTGTAACGCAGAAACAATAGCACAGGCTGAAGTGTCCAAAACAGAAGGTGCAAGTGTGAAAATTCTTGGAAGTGGTTGCGCAAAATGCAATCAGCTTGAAGCCAATACAAGANNACAACTTGGTATGAACACAAATATGGATCACATTACTGATTTTACCCAAATTGCAGCCTTTGGTGTTATGACTACCCCTGCACTGGTTGTAGATGGAAACGTGGTTGCTTTCGGCAAAGTACTAAAAACAGACGAAGTTGTAAAAATACTTCAAAAGGTTAGAGCATAGACATTTTAAAAGCCATTGTAACAAATGGCTTTTAAAATGAATACTATATGATTAAATGCGCATATAGTAATAAAGAAAAGACGGTGACAATATGGAAGAACTATTTAAAGCTCTGAGTGAGCCTAATAGATTACGTATACTATCTCTTTTACTGGAAGATGAAATGTGCGTATGCGAAATTGAGGCATGCTTAAGTCTTACACAATCAAATATATCAAGACATTTAAATTCACTAAAAAATTGTGGAATTTTAGAAAATTATAAAAAAGCACAATGGGTGTATTATAGAACTAGTGAGCGTTTTAAATCAGAAAATTCTGAACTTTGGCAGTATCTTGTACGTATGTTGAAAAAGCTTCCATCTTACCAAATAGATTGTGAGGAGTGTAAGAAATTTAAAGGTAAAGATTTGTGTAATTGCAAAAATAATTAATAACAAAAAGGAGAATTAGTAATGGAGAAACAAAAAATACAAGGCATAGGTTTTTTTGAAAGGTATCTTACACTATGGGTTGCAATTTGTATGGTTGTAGGTGTGCTGATTGGTAAGTTTATTCCTGCAATCCCGTCTTTCTTAGGACAATTTCAATATGCAAAGGTATCAATTCCCATTGCAATTTTAATTTGGTTAATGATTTATCCAATGATGATGAAAGTAGATTTTAAAAGTATAAAAGATGTTGGAAAAAATCCGAAGGGATTATTTGTGACATGGGTTACTAATTGGTTGATTAAGCCGTTTACTATGTTTGGTATTGCGTATTTGTTTTTTTATGTAATATTTAGTACATTTATAACTCCTGACCTTGCGAAAGATTATTTAGCTGGTGCAGTACTTCTAGGCGCTGCTCCATGTACAGCAATGGTCTTTGTATGGAGTCACTTAACAAAAGGAAATCCAGCTTATACTGTAGTTCAAGTAGCAACAAATGACTTGATAATTTTAATTGCATTTACTCCTATTGTTGCTTTTTTACTTGGAATAGGTGGAGTGAAAATTCCTTGGGATACTCTAATTTTGTCTGTAATTTTATTTGTTGTAATCCCACTAGTCGGAGGTATATTAACAAGAAGCATTATAACCAAAAAGAAAGGGTTAGGGTATTTCGAAAAATCATTTATACCTAAGTTTAATAATGTAACCATCATCGGCTTATTATTAACTTTAATCATCATCTTCTCTTTCCAAGGAAATGTAATTTTAGCAAATCCACTACACATCATACTAATAGCTGTGCCAATAGTGATTCAAACATTTCTTATCTTTTTTATTGCCTATTTTGCAAGTAAACTCTTAAAGCTACCTCATAATGTTGCTGCTCCAGCAGGCATGATTGGCGCATCAAACTTTTTCGAGTTATCTGTAGCTGTTGCAATTGCATTATTTGGTGCGCAAAGTCCAGTAGCACTTGCTACCATTGTTGGTGTATTAGTAGAGGTTCCTGTTATGTTGGTTCTTGTGAAAATAGCAAACAAAACAATAAATTGGTTTCCAAAGGAAATAGAAAAACAGTAGTTATTATTGTAACACTTGCAGTAACAACACCAGTTTTTGAAGCAATGCGTTTAGAGGAAGATTTACACCGTGCAGGTATTGCGACAAAATGGTGGTTATCAATTCTTCTCTTTATGCTACCGACACTCAAAATGAAATGCTAAAAGCTAAGGCGAGCAATGAAATTGAATGGATTAACAAGGTTGATGCTCACTCCAAGGGAAACTTTGCTGCAATTAAATGGAGCAGTAAAGAAATTAAAGGTAATACGTTATTGGAACTTTAAATGGAGGAAATTAAAATGACAAAAGCAGCATTTATATGTGTACACAATTCCTGTAGAAGTCAAATTGCAGAGGCACTTGGAAAGCACCTCGCAAGTGATGTGTTTGAAAGTTATTCTGCTGGGACGGAATTGAAACCACAAATTAATCAAGATGCGGTAAGATTAATGAAAGAACGTTACGGCATCGATATGGAGAAGACTCAACGTTCAAAATTATTAGCTGATATTTCCCCAGTGGATATTGTAATCACAATGGGGTGCAATGTGGAGTGTCCCTTCTTACCATGTAAGCACCGTGAGGACTGGGGATTAGAAGATCCAACGGGGAAAAGTGATGAGGAGTTTACAGGAATAATATCTAAAATAGAAGAAAATATATTAAATCTAAAAGAACGAATTCTATCGANNATGAAGATATAGAATAAGGTTGATACTAAGTTTAGCCTTAAAAGTCGAATTAACAATATATAATTCTTTGTAAATAACTTTGTTTAATTACTGCAAACCGAGAAGCAAACTGTTTTGAACGGTATCGCTTTTGCGTGCTTTGTTATGATTATTCATCACTTAGCATGTAAAATAATATAAATGCTCAATTTTAAACTTTCCATGGACCATATTAAGCCTCTATAACACTAACTTCCCATTATGNNAGATTATTTATATAATAGGAAGGGGTGCAATATGAAAAATTATACACAGGTTTATGTGAAAAACAGTTTTGAAGCGGCAGAAATGTATTGCAAAGCTTTTGGTGCAGAAATTACATTTGAAATTATAAATGATACCGAAACGGCTTATGCACACTGTGAATTATCTGTAGATGGTGAAGGATTTTTAGCATTAAGTGAAGCAGCGAATCCTTGTGACATAAACATAGTCCACAAAATGAAATGGGAAACTATGACGTTTAATGTTTTTGAGATGGGAAGCNNATTCAGGAAGTTCCATGGAGCAAATGTTGTGCGACTGTTATAGATAAATTTGGAGTGTGTTGGTGGATTGCAATTTAATGAACAAAAGACAAAGTATTGATTTTAAAAAGAAAAAACTTAGATTTTATATGCAACCGTATCATTCCCAAATGCACTTAACATAAGTTAAGTGCATTTTTGCAGTATTAATAGAAAGAGTGTGACTATTTGAGCTAATTATAGTAAATTTTTTATTATTACTTGATAGTTTAGAAATATAGATATATAATGATATATATCAAATGATATATGAAAGGGTTCGATTAACTTGCCACCTAAGAATAAATTTACTAAAGAACAAATTATAGAAATTGCTTTTGAAATTGCAAGAGAGGAGGGATTAGATAATATCACAATACGAAAAATCGCCGATAATTTGGGCAGTTCGATTGCTCCGATTTATGTGAATTTTAAAGATGTTGAGGAATTAAAGGAAGCAGTAATTTCTAAAATATATGAAATTAGCAATTCAATACTGCAAAACCAAAATAGTGGTGATGTATTTCTGGATATAGGAATAGCGAGCGTTAAGTTTGCAAAAGACTATAGCGTCATTTTCAAAGACTTAATACTGAAAAACAATCATTACTTAGATAACTATGATGAGCAAGTGGGCAATAATATCATTCAAGAAATGAAAAAAGATGAAAAGCTTAAAAACTTTTCAGACGAAGAACTAAAACTACTTTTAATGAAAATGCGAGTATTTCAAGCAGGCTTATCCATAATGGCAACAAATGAATCGTTTGCATCAGAATTGACAGATGAAAGAATTATTGTAATGTTACGAGATACTGGTGATGACATAGTAAGTGGTATGAAAATCAGAATGGAAGGAAGATTGTAGTGAATAAACATGTTAGAAATACGTTCATTTTCGTAATAGCTGTAGTGTTGTCAGGATGGATAGGAGTATTAGTAGATAAAATAATAGGAGGGCCAACGCAGCGAGAAACACTTGGGATGACAGTTTGGTTAGTTTTACCCCTAATAACAACACTATTATTAAGAATTTTTGCTAAGGATGGATGGAAAGATGCGGGCTTTAAACTTAATTTAAAAGAAAATGTTCGGTTCTATATATCATCTATTTGCATATTTCCAATAGTTATGTTAATCGTTTGTTTTATTGGTTATGTTTTCGGTTGGATTGATATATCTAATTTTAAAGGAACTGAATTTGTGAAAGTTTTTGCTGCAATGTTTCTCTTTAATCTCTTTAAGAATTTCTTTGAAGAATCGGTTTGGAGAGGCTACTTAACAGAGAAGCTAATACATTTTAAATTGAAAGCTTGGCAACTTTATCTATTGGTAGGTATTATTTGGGCTTCTTGGCATATTCCATATTACATGATCTTTTTACCAATTGAGGATATTCAGCAATTTATAGATGTAAGCAGGTTAGAATTTGTACTAATTTCTTTTGTTGTAATTGTTGTTTGGTCATTCATGTTTACAGAATTGTATTTAGCAACGAGATCAATATGGCCATGTGTACTTTTGCACGCTATGGAGGATGCGATTGTAAATCCACTTATTTTGAATGGTTTTATTCATATTGCAAATGGAAAAGAAATATTAGTATCACCGATAGTAGGAATAATTCCAACCCTCCTTTTCTTATTGGTGGGTTGTATTTTAAGAAATATGAGAAAATCAAGGAAAATGGATGCATCAACACTAATGGAAACGGTATTAACGACATAGACATAGCGACACAAGGCGAGAAGATTGTTATGAAAACGATCTATGGAAGTAGAGAAAAACGCGAAATTATTAACAATAGTACTTATATTTTGATTGCACAAAGACAGTCTCTGCGAAGGGGTTGACCATACACCTGCACAAATGATTGCATACCAGCTGGGCTGGATGAAGCTGATTATACGTTGGGACACAGATGAACTCAATGGTAAAGAAATTATTACACCTGCGCCTGAATACAAGTGGAATGCTCTAGGTAGATTATACCAGAGCTTTTATGAAGAATATGCTGACTATTCCTTGGGTGAATTGCAAAACCTGTATAAGGAAGGCGTAACACAATTGATTAATTGGTTAAACGGTTTTGCGGATAATCAACTATTCAGTCACGACGTCAGAAGATTGGCCTCATCTCCCCCGTCAAAATGGCCGATCTGGAAATGGGTACATATAAACACGGTCGCACCATTTAAGTCGTTTAGAAGCAAAATTAGAAAATGGAAAAGGCTAACTTTGTGAAAATTGAGCATAGTTTTATATTCCAATGGTAATGTATTCTGGTGATGTTCATCAAGATATCAACTATCCCTAGATTGACACAGCAAAGGTGACGGTCGTTGAAACTAATGATCATATATCAAAAATAGTCTGAAGCTAATGATCATAACTTGTAGTTTTCTTGTTTAGCACTCAATTGCGTATTATGTTTAAGAGGTACATTCCCATTCCATGGATAATGGGATACTAAAGATTATTTATTTTTTGTATGCAGGATTAAGTCGGGTATAAGTTACTTCACAAATAGTAAATACTAGGAGGACACAAATGAAAACACAGAATCGGCGGGGTTATAAAGACAAATCCTCCTAAAAGTATTTTTTCATCTCTGATGGTATCAACAGAATATAATTTTACCCATAAACTAAATTATTTTAAAAGCTGTTTATCGTCTGCAAAAACTATGTACTCCCAAGTGATGAAAATAGATTTTTTCAAAGAATTAAAACAATTAGATATACCAATGTTTTTTATTGCTGGTAAATACGACTATGTTACACCAACTGCTTTAGTTGAGAAATTTTGCGATGAATTGGATGCACCACAAAAAAAATTAATTGTATTCGATAATTCAGGTCACCTTCCTCAATTGGAAGAACACGAACAGTTTGCAGAAATACTAATAAAAATCCAATCCAAACTTATAAGCAAATAATATATACAAGCGGCAACATTCATCAAGCAAATATTATGAGCACAATCTACTGTTTTAAACTTCTCATTATGTTTAAGATAGACAACCTATTAACGTTGATAATGTACAATTTTTCGCGAGCAGAATAACAGAAATTTATACACTCAAGTTAATTAAATAATCCAACTAAAAGATGAGTTAGAAATTGGAGGTTAATGATGAAAAAATGGTATGATGAGGAGTANNGTCAGAAGTGGCGGAGATTTAGAGAACATTGGTGGTCACGGAAAATATAGAAAGGACATAGTATGTCCAGATGGATGCGTAATGTTTAGCCTGATGGCAAAGAAACTTGGAAATGAGAATTTTTACAAGGGGAAGTTTTTCGATTAGTTCTGATTTACATTGTGTTCAGTTTGAAGAAAAGCCGAAATGTAAAAAATCTAGTTTGTCAAGGTAATAAAGAGCATAACCTATAGATAGATGTAGTGTTCAATTTCCCATTATGTCTAGTTGGACAAGCGTAAGAATTAGCAACAAGAAGTTTGTTTAGGAGGATACTTAATTTATGAGCATTGGTACATATGTAGCAAGTGTCTTTAATTATCATGTTTCTACCACAAAATGCAAAATTGGAGAGATAAATTTGTTTCGATTATTGATAGAAGCAATTAATTCAGTGGGTTTTTTTACACATTGCATTAATCCGACTGAAATTCATGGCTATAGAAGTTTCGTTGAATTTATATCTTCTACAGGATGGGTTAGGTCTAGCGGTACGCTTAGAAAGCGTAAAGAACTTGCTGATATTCTATTTCTCATTTATAGTCCAAGCAATCACAAATGCAGAGTAACTTTTATGCAAAATAAGTTTCAAAACAATAATTGCAGAACCAAAATTAACAAGACAGACTTGTTTCAATTAGAGCTGCTTTCCCAAAGACCAAGGTTAACTTCTGCTCCAATGTTTATTCCGGGGGATTTGCTATATAACGCCTCAGTATCTTCGATAGGTTCTTATGGGCTGTTTATATACGATAGTTCAAAGTGTAGCTATGAGATGGTATATTTTTCTGCTGATGAGCTTTTACCGCATAAACTTATTGGAAGCTCGTCTGTTAGACAAGCTGATTTTAATAATTCTTTCAATGTACTGAGGTCATGGTGTGGTATAGAGGATATAAATGCCACAGACACACTAGAAGGATTTGTAGATCGCAATACAGATCCAAACTTCCGTTGGACTGATGCAAACCGTTGGGATAAAGATTGATTCTTATAAAAAGCATATTTTCTTTTTGCGATAGTTTATTCAATCGTTAAAAAGTTCGAAAATATGTTTCTGTCACAGATTAGGATCATATTAGCTCCTCAAATTCCGATTTGTCGAAGAGATTATGAGCATAACCTATAGCTTACTGATGTAGCATGAACTGCCCATTATGTTTATTATAACAAATCTCCCATAAGCTAAACCAACACTAAAACCCATAAGGAGCAGACAGTTATGTCTGCTCCTTACCTATTTCCCTTCAACAAACCAGTTCGGGTTTTCATAAAATAAGTATGTTTCTTTGTTGCATATTCTGCAAGTATAGCGTATCCCCTGCCCCCCTGCTTTAAGACTTGCAGCTTGTCGCTTATCAAGTATTTTGTCAATCTCATATTTCCGTCCGTCTTCCCATGTGATAGACATTGGTGTCATCTTTCCTATAACGTCAAAATGTACGATTACTTCAACACTAACTTTTCTGGACATATTTTTATACCTCCATTATCCTAAGAAGCTAACAGGGTGTATGACGTGGTCGTTTTTAGGGTCGAGATTTGATAGATTCTTATCCGTAAGCATAATTCCCCGTTGTACGCTAAAATGTCCAAACCTACTACGAATGGAATCTATTGTATGCTCTAAAGTGTCCTGTTTTTGCATACGTGCTACATCAGGCATAATGGATAACTGCATATCCTCTTCTACAGTTAAATTGCAAGCCTTAATTCCTATACTTCGAATAGGCATTCCACTTGTATGGTGTGTCTTATATAGTTCAAAAGCCTTTTTAAATATATCCTCTGAAGTGCAGCTATGAAAAGCAAGTTTTCCCTGCCTGTCAATGGAATATAAATTGTTGTCTCTTATATTTATCTGCACAGTAGTGCATTTGAATTGGTATTCTCGTAATCTAGCCGCTACGCTCTCACACAGCACGTACAATGTCACTTTAACATCTTCATCAGTAACAAGGTCATATGGTGTTGTAGTGCTGTTCCCGACGCTCTTAATGAGTGATTTAGCTCCAATGTTGCTAACAGGTGACGTATCATATCCATTTGCAAAATTCCACAGCATAAGTCCGTTCTTACCCAATATTTGTTGCAAAAACTGCGTATCAGTGTTAGCAAGATCCCCTATTGTCTTTATAGAGTACTTTGAAAGTTTAGCATGTGTCGCACGTCCAACATACAACAGCTCATTAACTGGCAAATTCCATATTTTCTCTCTAAAATCATCTTGTGGTATTACTGTGGTAGCATCAGGCTTTTTCATATCACTGCCTAGCTTTGCAAATATCTTATTGAAACTAACCCCAACTGAAGAAGTTATTCCAAGTTCCGTTTTTATTCTTCCTCTTATTTCATCTGCAATTGTTTTTCCGCTACCAAAAAGATTAATACTCCCTGTGACATCAACCCAACATTCATCGAGCCCAAAGCTTTCCACCTGGTCGCTATACTCACTATATATTTGTTTAGCCATCCTTGAATAACGCATATATCTATCAAAGTTAGGCGGTACTAAAATAATATCGGGGCATTTCATTTTAGCCTGCCATATAGCATCACCCGTCTGAACTCCAAACCGTTTAGCCTCATAGCTTTTTGCAAGAATTATTCCATGTCTTTGTTCCACATCTCCGCAAACTCCTACAGGCTTCCCTCTTATGGCTGGATTATATAGACACTCAACAGAAGCATAAAAATTATTCATATCATTGTGAAGAATAACCCTTTCCATAATATCACCCACCTTAAAAAGAACATTTGTTCTTATTGTATAATAAGTTTATGATATTATCAATAGAAATATTTGCTATATATGCAAAAAATCTCTAACATAAATAATGTTAGAGATTTTTTTAAGGCAACTCAAGCTTTGAATTTATTATACAATTACCAAAGACCTTTACAATCACCAAGCAAAATATTTTTTATACTATTGTTTATCTCATCTTCATCAATACCTTGCGAAATCAACGGTTGTATTACTTCACGACTTTCTCTTGTGTGTGGAAGCTCAGATGCGAGTGAATTAGCTTTTTCCGTTCTTCCACACTTTAAATATAAAAAGCAAAGTGTAGCACGAGTTGTTGATTTTTGCTTTTCATTGATAGATAACGGAAGTCCTCTCTCCATTAACTCTATAGCTTCTTCTGATTTTCCTTGCAACGCTAACACCCCTGCTAAGCCGAGAATCATACCTGGCTTATTCGGATAAATTAGCAACGCATCACGATAAACTTTCTCTGCTGATTGATAATCACCGTTTTGTTGAAACTCATTTGCAGTTTTGTGAATGTTATACCGAGTTTCCTCTGCACGAATAGTATCCATGCCAATAAGCAAATCAATACTCGGTTCAAATATGTTTGCCAAAGCAGGTAGAAAAGTAATATCAGGATAGCAATCTCCTCGCTCCCATTTTGAAACGCTCTGTGGTGTGATGTTAAGATATTCAGCAACATCTTCTTGCGTCAAGTTTTTTAAAATGCGATACTTCTTTATATTTTCCGATAAATATAACATAGAAATTCTCCTTTACGGTTTAGTTTAATTATATTTTATCACAAGTAAGCATAATCTCAATAACGCAATAGTTGTTATAGAGTCAACTGTATTAAAACGTCACGCTCAAAGTTATCGTCAATTCAATCTATCACAAGTATTCTATATCTACAACAACTTTACGAATTATATTTATTGCAAGATTATCAATCTCCAGTCAACACAACTTCACCGTATCCCCCATATAATGTCCCATAAACGCAAAAAAGGTGCGACAAAAACGTCGCACCTAATATTTTTCTTTAAAATTTGACAAAGGTATTGCTTTTTATCCTAAAAAATGGTAAAGTAAGCTAGAGGGTACAAAAATAACCCTCACAGCAGGCTAATTGTCAGCAAACAGTTAACCTGCATCCGCCTTTCAGATGCGACAACACCTGAAGACTTATGAGAGTACATTTCTGTTGCTATTTTAGCACATCAAATATATTTTTGTCAAGCTTTCAGATTACGTGTTGTAGCACTGTCTGGAAGCTTTTCAATTTGCTATTACCGTGGAAACACGATAATATAAACCCTAACAACGTGTACCTTGACAAACAATAAGCCAAGACCAATATTTGAGTTCGAGCTCAAATACTCGTGTCAACTTAGTGACTTATTTATGAACTGTAGTTATGGATATATACCTTAATCAAAAGAATATGCATTTGCGTATACAGATTAAGTGCCAACGTGAGATAACAGTGCATCAAAGATTAGATATGCTTTGGTGTCAACCCGAACGTGAGGAACTGCCCACAGGAAACACTTAATAATAACGGTCGACTAAAATTCTATTTTAACTGCAGCAATGCACTAAGTCTATTAACAAAAATAAACTTAGTGCATTGTTTTAAGGTGGTGGGAGATGATGGATTCGAACCATCGAAGCTGAAAGCAACAGATTTACAGTCTGCCCCCTTTGGCCGCTCGGGAAATCTCCCCTATTAAATTATAGGGACACGAATAAATCGTGTCCGCTACTTTTGGAGCTGGTGGACGGATTTGAACCCCCGACCTGCTGATTACAAATCAGCTGCTCTACCAACTGAGCTACACCAGCACTTAAAATTAAGCGCTTAATTATTATAGCATAGTTAAAGTAAACTTGTCAACCACTATAATATAAAATAGTTACTTTTCACAAACTTAATTTACAAATTACTAGTAAATTCGAGTCTACCGCAAGATAACAGCATTAAAATCTACCCATATCTTAACTAACGTCAAATATTGAATTAATAATACTTTCCTTAGCGACTTTATCAATTATAGTCGATAAAGATAATTTTGTCAAGTGCTTTTTAACAACATTTTTGCTGTAATTTCACACAGTATATCTAATCGTCTAAGATAATAGGTCTACCAATTTTTTTATCTAATCACCATTGTGGCGCATCACCGTCATCTCCCCAATACTCGTTGAGAATAATAACTTTATCACCTTCGAACTCAAAAAATAGAGTAGCATAAAAGGAGGCACTTAATTTAGAAAGCCCACTTTTAAAAATGGAAGCACCCAAATATTAATTATTATATTATGAAAAAGTTGATTTTGTAAACCCAACAAACACCACATTCATCAGTGTTTGTTGAACTGTTCAATGCTATTAAGCCCCCCCTATTAGTAACACAAACTTTATTGATAGGGTGTATTACTTCTTCTGGCAATTCAAAGTTTTGAGCATCATGGCTTATTAACTGTTTTGTATAATCATTTTGTGTGGCGGTAAATACATCATATACATTACTAATCGCAACAACTCTAACCAAAAACAACACCAATCATCACATAACCTTTTAAAAAGAGCAATAAAAAAAGAGTATTTATAAAACTACTATTTTAAAAAACTATATAAATATAGTGCGAGTGATGTCAATTTTGTATATAACTTGTTTTTATTTTGAGACTTGAACCATCATCTCACGAAGAATATGCTCATAACACAAAGTTATGGTTTTCTTGCAAGCTGTAAATCAATAGTGTCATATAAGGTGATTTCGCCACCTAAATTTTCAATAGCCTTTTCAATTTCTGAAAAGAATTGTTTTCTTGTCTTCTCCTCAATCGAAATATGGTCAGAATAAGTGCCGAGAAGTGAACTATATTCTTTTGCAGTAAAAGACCTCCTCCTATGATATAGCTTGTGTCTTATATCAACAAATCCATATTTCCGAGCTATATCTGCGCGTCTTTTCGCATCATCTTCACTATATTCCTTAGAAGCAAGGGAACCAGACATATATATAGAATAAATCTTTTGAAGCGCCTCATGAATTTTTTCTCTGCCCTTATCCTTGTATGGATGGTTGGCAAAGCGAGCAAAGGCACCACCGATTTTTAGCATTTCAAAAACCTTTGCATATCCGATTTCTTCCGGTATCCAGTGAAAAGCAGACGCAGAATAAATTAAATCACATGAATTATTGTCACACTCAAAGTCTTCAAATTTTGCTGTTATAGCTGAAAAATTAGGATAATCCTTAAATTTTTGACGACATAACTCAGCTAAATTATCGCCATATTCCACAGCGGTCAACTTACATCCTGTTTTTAGAATCGGTAATGTTGCCTGACCTCCACCAATTCCAACTTCCACGACATTACTTGCCCCATCAATTGGAATGTATTTAAGAACATCATCGTATACTTCCGAAACATATCCTGGACGCATTTTTTCATACTTTTCCGCTTCTGTGTTAAACGTCCATTCCAATCCTTTGATCACTGACATAGGGCACCTCCTATTATATAAATACTCTTTTTTTAATTCTATCCCAACTAAAGCAAAAAGTCATGTATGAGGTCAAATCCTCATACATGACTTTTTATTGCGAGTACCGCTCTATAAAGATATCGTTGGGTTTTTTGTTGGGATTTGAACTAACATCATATTATAAACATAAAACATAATGGGAAGTTCATAATATACCCCACAAATAAGATATATAACTTTATTTTCTCCCTTTTTCCTTCTCTTCTTCTTCCTCGCAGCGTTTCTTAAAATCTGCAGACCATTCTAGCAGCTCACGCAAATCCGCCTCAATGTCATCAATCCCTGGTAAAGCTACGGGAGCCTCAATTGATTGGGAATGGCCAAAAGTAGAATACTTGGTCATCAATTTATGAAAAATCAAGATGTCGTTTTTTGTTATGGCGTATAAACGTGGAAGCTTAAGTGTAGAAATATTGCGATTAAACCGCATAACAACGCCAGACAGGAGGCTTTGCTCAATACCTCGTTCAACAAGATTCCGGAATTGGGTGCACAGGGAACGCATAAGACTATCTGCTGTCACGTAGTCAGCATTCTTCTGAGCTCTTTTGATATGATTAAGATCATCATTAATCATACCATTAAGCTTTTTAGGTAGGGATATGTTTTCAACATAACTTGCCCCAGCTGGTTGTCCAAGAGGAGCGGTGCGCAGCTCAATATGCGTTATCTTTGCACGATTTGTCTGCCCATATTTGGCTGCATCCCCATTATATATGTTAACACTTGTGTCTAAGAATTGAGCAAATGCCAATCTATGCGTAAACACAATAACCTGCCTTTCTGTTGATAACTGAATCAATCGCTTTGCAACACGTTCCTCAAATATATGATCCAAAGATGTTATTGGATCGTCAAAGATGAAGGGCATTAGTTTTCCCCAAGATGAAAGGTCTGCCAAAAAAGCAGCAAGAGAAACAACGCGGTATNNATACGATCTGCCACGCTTTGCACCTTTAGAAATCAATTCTACTTTAATTCGCTTACTTGTGTCTAGTTGGAGCATTTCACTGGAAAAGCGCTCAATGTACGCATCAGTAATCAATATATCTGACAAGTCCTTCTTTAGCGTTGTAATACTATTTGTTTTACATTTACTTTGAATGGCAGTAAGTATAATTAGCAGGTTTTTTATCTCAATATTATCATGGGTCCATTGAACTGCAAGCAGCTCTTTTTTGCGGCTTATTTGTTTCTCTCTATGCTGAGCGGTTTCCTTTAGTGCTTTGATCTGTATATCCATTTCGGTTGAGATTTTCTTGAATTCGGCTATAATGTTCTCCTGAGAGCAAATTGCGGGAATTTGTTCCTCTGCGCTGCTATCATAATTCAAGAGCCATCTACATCTATCTAATATGGCATTATAGAAGCCAAGAATAAGTTTTCGTATATCCTCATCAATAGCATTAGAAATAAGCATAGTTTCAATTGCGGGAATATTTATGACGCTTTTTATTTTTTCCTGCAATTCCTTTACTACGCTTTTAAAGTCGCAGTAAGCTGTTTCTGCATTGGTAATTGCTTGAGATGCAATATATTCGTTAAACGATTGTAACCTTAATTTAGCTTCAACATCTAATATTTGCTGACATAACGCGCAGCGCCCATCTTTAGACATAGGGACTTCAGTTGATATTTCCTCTGTTGCAACAACATAGTTTACAGAAGAAGTCCACATAGTTCTCCAACTATCGCTCCCAAATCCGTCCAATGCAGACTTGTTTTTGCTCGCCCAAGTCAATTCATCTGCTGTTTTTTTAGTGTCTATTTGTTTTTGACGCTTATCCAAATAGACCGTACAGTTTCCGAAGCATACAAGGGGAAATAAGCCAAGTATGTTATGCTCATGCTCTTGTATCACCTTTTTTTGAGCCTCTAAAGTTTTAGCTGCTTTTTCTGGTTCGCTTACTTCAAGGCCCTTAATAATTGCAACAAGTTCTGCCTCTTTGGTACTTTCCCAAATGACCCTTTTTTCAAATTCTTGCACATCACGCATTGTTGCTAGCTGAATGAATTCTTGCACCGTCAGATAATCTTCAATGTCTTTAGGCTTTTGCGTGTATTTATTCAAAGTGTTTTTAGAGATATCTTGATAGTGTGTGGAGACTTGGTCAAATACATTTGCCATTTTGGAGATTATATATAGAGCTTTTGGCTCGTAAACAACCTCATTTTCTTTATCGACAAATTGACGTGCAATATCAGTATCATAAATAAGGATAGGGTATTTATCATTATTGGTTTTATTCCACTGGAATGGATGCTTCTCTCCATCTAAAGAAAAGGTGATAGTGGCTACCGCGGAGGTGTCTATGCTAGCAAAGACATTACCAACAACTGCGCTAGCATATTCCGGATTTTCCGCAGCTTTTAGTATTCTGACATATGAAGACTTTCCGCACCCATTTTCACCATAGACAACTGTTAAGCCATCACCAAACTCCAGTGGAGACTTCGCCGCAATTGCTCCTACCCCCTGAACATCTGAAATGCTTTTCAATATGATAGGAATAGCTTTGCCTTCAGAAAACTCAATGTTATCTGGGAATGCGGTATTGGATGCAAGATTATGCTTTGCTGGTAAATATTCTTGATCAATTAGCTTGATTGCTCGTTCGGTAAGATGGATTTCATCATTTGCACCATTCCAAATTGCGCAGAACATAGTGCTTATCCTTTCTATTGTTTACAACCTGAGAGTTGAAGCTCTCGCTTTAATATGGTAAACTTATTCTTTATATCTACCGAAGAAAACTTTTGCGAAACGGTAGTAGTTGAAAAAACACCCAGTGGGTAAAATTTATATAATAGGTGGAGGCTCAAAAGGTGAAAGATAATAATTTGAGACAAGTTATAGCCATAATTGTTGGGTTCATTGTTGCATGGTATGCAGGTGCAATGTTAAATTTTTTCCCTTTTATGGCAGATGATTTAAGCATTAGAGCCATCGGATTTACTGGCTTGTTACTTTGTGTTGTTCTTGTAATATGCACTTGCTGGATTATTAAAGAAATCCGAAAAAGCAAAGATGGCAAATAAATAAAATGAGCACACCCTCTGTTAGTGTTTAACTTCGCCCACACAATAAAATCTGGCTTATCACGAATTGAGCCGTTGCATCTTTATCTTGATGCGACGGCTCTTTGTGTGTCTATAAGCCGAGTATAGTCCAGTCAATACTTGCGAAAGGCTGGTGAGCGAATTTTTGTATTCATACTGTTTATTCTCCTTATCAAAGTAATTTGGTGATTTCTTTTGTGTGTGGTAAAATTATTACGAATATCATTGCATTTTTGCTGTCTATATATATGAGGACAATTTTATTGCAACACAAAGGAGGGAGCAAAATGGAAGACATTGAAATTATAGATCTTTACTGGANNCAAAGGAAACGGATAACAAATACGGGGGATTCTGTCACAGCCTTGCCATGAACATTCTGTCGGTATGGGAAGATGCAGAAGAATGTGTCAGCGATACCTATCAAAAAGCCTGGAACTCTATTCCGCCGGAACGCCCCAACGCTTTTCGGGCATGGCTGGGTAAGATTGTTAGAAACCTATCCATTAATCGCTGGCACCATAACCGAGCACAGAAACGGTACAACGGCATGGAGGAACTACTATCAGAGTTGGCTGACTGCATACCTGACACCAATACCACCGAGAGTATTCTGGAAGCTCAAGAACTTTCAGAACACATCAACGACTGGCTGGGTACTCTTACAGCTATAGACCGGGCATTGTTCGTGCGCCGATATTGGAACGGTGAACAGTTGCAATATCTTGCTGAATTAAGCGGAACTACTCCAAATATGCTTGCAGGGCGTATGTTTCGCCTGCGCAAAAGTTTGCAAAACTACTTAACCACAAAGGGGGTGGCATTATGAGCCGTGAGCAAGAAAAGAAACTGTTTGATGGAATCACCCATATACACGATGACATCATCGAAGCCGCACTGGACACACATCTAAAGGCAAATCCTTTCAAATGGAGAAAATGGGTCGCGATTGCCGCTTGTGCAGTTGTAGTGATTGGCATCAGCAGCGCACTAGTACTTCAAAACCTTCTGCCGTTTGGTGGCAATGCCGGAAGTAGCGGTTCTGGACACGCTGAGGGCAGTAGTGTATTTATGTCCTATGCTGGACCTGTGTTTCCTTTAACCTTGAGTGAGCCAGATGATACTGTAATTGCCTCACGCAATATCACCTATGACTTTGCTTTGGCAAATGAGGAGGATTTGCGTATTTGGGGTACGAATGTAACCGATAGTTATACACTTTCAAATACTTCCGAAAAAGATAAAACAGTCACAATCCTCTATCCCTTTGTCGGAAGTTTTGATGATCTTAACAAACAAATGCCTGATATAACCATTGGCGACCAACAGATATCACCAGCCTTATATGCAGGAGGTTATTCAGGTGAATTTACGGGTGTTTATGGCGACGATAAGCCAAACGGCAGTGAAAATATTTTGCAATTAAATAGCTGGGCAGGTTACAAATCACTTTTGAAAGATGGCAGTTATCAAAGCAATGCATTCTCCGCCTATCCTGCACTATCCCAACAGGTAACAGTTTATGATTTTACAGATTTTCAAGCACCCTTAGAAGAATATAATGCCGCCACACAGGCCATTTCTTTTACCATTGATCCAGACAAAACCACCATTTTACAATACGGCTTTGAGGGTGAAGAGATGGGCGATGATGGGTTCCGGAGATACAGCTATTTTGTGCCAGACGGTATGAGTATGCGTTCAAATACAAAGTTGCTCATTGTACTTGGGGACGATATTACCGGTTACACTTTGCAGGGTTACAAAAACGGCGCAACAGAGAGTGGCAACGAACTTGACGATGTATCTGTTACGGTTACTCGTTCACAAGAAGTCCTGTCCGATGTAATGGGCAGACTGATTGATGATTTCTTTGCAACGTATGGAGATGGAACCACGCAAACCGTACCTGACGAGATGTTCTTAGGTGCTGTATCGGAATTCCTTTACCAATATGGCTTATTATCAGACACCACTCGTGATCGCTACCAATATGGAATGCTTGAGGATATTATTTCTGAAACCAAGAACCTGAAGCGAGTGTTTTATTTAGAATATCCAGTCATAATCCCTGCTGGAGAAGCTGTATCTGTCACAGCATCAATGCACAAAGAGCCAAGCTTTGACTTTGGGTGCTCCGGCTCTGATAATGTGGGAATACAGGGATATGATATGGTGACTCGTTTAGGAAGCAATCTTCATTTTAGTGNNACTCGTCAATACTGAGCTGATTGAAATTATACGTCAAAACTTTGGTTTTGATTTGGAAAGCGGCATTGACAGGGTTACTCTTGACAGCGACACCCCACATTATTATCTGGTGATTAGGACGGTGGATAAAAATGAATAGACACAAAAGTCGCATTGTTTTAGGCTGTATCCTTGTGGTGATTGTGGGAAGTTTGCTATACATCAAGCCTTGGGGCAAAAGGCTGTTTAAAGATTTAACGGCAGAAAATATTACCAGCATGTCTATCACGCTGGAGCCACCCAGTGTTGATATTTCGTTAAGCGGTGAGCAGGTTAAAAAGTGCGTTTCGTTGCTCCGGCAGGTGGTAATATATCATCGTAAAGACAACTTTCTGGACAATCGTACCTCTGGGCAAGTTGTCAGGATTACGATAACCGATAGATTAAATCGTGATATAGTTATCAGCTTCTCAGGGAATATCAGTGTTACCGTAGATGACGTAAAGTATAAAGTGAAGTATGAGGAGAGCGAGGCACTTAACTCCTTTGCTAATGCCTTGCACGATCAATAAGCCCACAACAAAACATGATGCTTGAAGGACCTTGATGCATATGGTGGATTAACGGTAAATAGGATCTGTTGGAATTTATGCGGCCGATCATTGGTCTTATTTAAATACGAAGGGAGTAATATCATGAAGAAATTAATCATTATATTTGCAATAACGATATTGCTTTTACTATCTGCGTGCTCAAGTAAAGTTAATGATTTCTCAATCGAGATGCTTCCAAATGATATTGAACAAGTAAAGGTAAGCCACTATCTCTCAGGTGAAGTAAACGAATGGGCAATTGAGGGTAATGAACTTGAGAATTGGAAGT
This sequence comes from Ruminococcaceae bacterium UBA866, assembly GCA_002295325.1. Taxonomy (GTDB): domain Bacteria; phylum Bacillota; class Clostridia; order Oscillospirales; family Ruminococcaceae; genus Paludihabitans. The sequence continues at coordinate 86,361 of DBGA01000088.1, forward strand.
CGTGGTTAAGTGGACTCTCGGCGAGGCAAAAGGACTTTAAAGAAGGCAACAGCCGGGTGATGTTGAAGGCGGAGAAAGCTACTCCTTCACTATCAACAACGAGGAGTCGAGCGTATCGTATGTCATAAATGGCGACGACTGTTACCTTATATTTGCTAAGGAGTGGTATGTCGTCTCTATGATTGCTGTTTGTCCGGCTTTTTGTTTGCAGATAGAAAACCTACAATCTTTGCGGCATCCTTATCAACTTTGGGTAGCAGAATATATAGCTCATTTCCAATCGACAGTACCGTCTTGGGCTGCGGCTCGCTTTTCGCGTCATAAAGCTGTTGTTTGCTGGAAGCCACCACACAAAGCTCATCCAGCTTTTCAGAACTCCCTTTATACGCAGGGGCAAAAATACTGTATCATCTTCATCATCTCCTAACAAAAGCCAAGAGCCATCCGTGCAGACAGCTCTTGGCTTACGATATTGTTTGTTTACTCGGCGAGAGAAATCTCCAAATTCATGACATAATCAAATGTAAGCAGCGTGGTGTTGGGCCACAGCTTGCCGTACAGCACCGACAAATTAAGGGGTAGCACGGCTGGTGCCTCATATCCGGAATCGATATCCCCAAGCTTGATGCCCTGCGTTGAAAGGTTTGCACCGTTGATGGAAACCGCCAAATTATTTTTGGTCTGTGCCATCGTCAGCCTGTTCCAATCGGGAAAGGTGTTGTCTGCAACGAGTGCAGGCGCACCGGATGGCACAGCTACCGAATGACTTTTCACCACCAGCGGTGCGGGGCTGTTGGAGGTGATTTTGGCATTCTTGATGTAAAAAATGTTGCGGTTTTCATTGATGGTAAAGGTCAGGTTGAGTGGAATGTCAACGTCAATGGAATATAGTGTTGGGTAGCTACCAAAGGGCGCTACCCATTTTACCTATCTGATTGTTAAAAAATATTGCTGTATTTCGTGTTATTGATTCCTGCACCTCCAATTTTTGAGTGAATGAAAAAAGGCACTGACTTCTTTTATTTAGAAATCAGCGCCTTACTCATCGTATATAAAAGTGGCGCCCTTTTTTATTGCTCGTTCAAACCCGCTTAATTACAGGGTTTTCCGAATTTTAGAAAAGGGCGCCACTTATGTTTTGATATATTTCTTCTTGATTTTGGGTTGTATTCTTACTGCTTATTTGTGCCTAAAAGACCTATTCGTGATAGTTCAAATACCAGAGGGACTAAAAATCACTGAAATGACATCCTCAAAATTGAGCTTTATTTTTACGGGGTTTTTATGGAGAAAACCCTCTAAAAAGCCTGATGTCCTGCGGTTTTCACCGCAGGACATCTTTTTCAGGCTTTAATTATGGTCGGGGCGACAGGACTTGAACCTGCGGCATCTTGGTCCCAAACCAAGCACTCTACCAAACTGAGCTACGCCNNGAAATTCCAAACACATGGTGCCTTTAGATGGGTTACTACTCGCCATATAAACTGCGTCCGCGTCATCGAACAGCTTTATTATTATACAACACACCAACCTACTTTGTCAAGCACTTTTATATATTTATTTAAATAATTTGTAAAAATATAGGGTGGAATAAATTTCCACCCTATATCTCTATCATAATTTAAGTTCTCATCGCCTCTAGTGCAGACAGCTTCATGGCACGTCTTGCTGGGAAAAATCCAGAAATTAACGCAACCAGTATTGCAAATCCGACAGCGATCAAAGCAAGCCACGGAGGAATTACAGATAGCTTTGATTCTGGACCGCCNNACGTTCATTAAAGTGGACAGCCCATAGCTTAATCCGACACCTACTACACCTCCGAATAAGCCGATAAATCCAGCCTCAACCAAAAACATAGTGCGAATGTCTTTTAGATAACAACCAATTACCTTCATAATACCAATCTCACGAGTTCTTTCGTAGATAGACATAATCATAGTATTAGTGATTCCAATTGCTGCAACAAGTAGTGAAACTGAACCAATACCACCAAGTAACATCTGAACCATCTTTGTTTGCTCTTTGGCTTGTGAAATCCACTGAGCACTACTCCAAGCTTGGTATCCCATTTCATTAATCTGTTTTGTGATTGCAACAGTGTTCTCCATATTATCAGCAAAAACCCTAATACCATCATAGGTTTGTTTCGACTGGGGTTTACCCCCGCCGCCACCTTGTGAGTTATTAAATTTATCAGCTTCTTTTTTTAATTTCTTAGCAGTTTCAATATCAATATAAACATTAGAGTCCCAATTCCCATCTTTTAGTACAGCTGTAGGCTTTACGTTATAAAGGACAGGTTTTTTCTTAACCGAAGTATCAGATGGGTTATTCACTCCATAACTCCAGTCATAAGTGTATCTAATTCTTGTATCTTCAGCCATAACATCAATAGGAGGTGGTTCGCGTTCTTCGCCATCTCCGCCCATGGATCCACCCCACATCATTCCTCCGCCACCATTTCCTTTTCGTGGCACACTGAACTGATATGCAGTTTCAGAACCAAAGATAGCATAAATGTTTTTTCCAGTAGATACGGTGGTATCATCAATTAACGAGCCACTTGCAATTTTATCTAAGCCCAATTTCTTAGCGTATTTCATATCTACTCCCAAAATATTTGCATGGGACTGATACTTTCCAGCAATCATCTTGCCCGATAGTCTGATTTCAGGCGAAACCGCACTTACATTCTCAATTCCTTGGAGTATCGCCACAAGTTTATCATCCATATTTCCCTTTTGTTGTCCTGTTTTTTCATCCCAACCAGGGTTAACGTTAATTGTTGTCAAATCACCCATCTGTTCCATTGANNTTGCTAAAATTAACATCCATGGCAATACCTAGCGACATCATTGTGACAATAGAAGCTGTACCAATAACTACACCAAGTACAGTCAGAACTGAACGCAATTTGCGTCGCTTAAAATTACCAAAAGCAATTCCAAATATATCAATCTTCTTCATCTTCCACCAATACTTTCTTGGCTTTACGTTTTTTCATTATGATAATAAATGCTAAAACACCAGCAACTACAACTAACAATGGAATACCAATCCAAAGAATTTTGCCGAGCAATCCACCCTTTGCTTCACCTGGCATTGGCTCAATTACACCACCCATACCTGGCTTTCCAATTTCTCCGCCATCCATCATTGCCATTACATTACAGGAAATTGGAGTGCGTTGTTCTAACTCATCGCCATTTGAATTCTCAAATTTTAGTATAATTTCACCTTTTAGGCTACCCTCTTTGCTAGGCATAATAATGTTATCAAAGTAATCGTTATATCCCGCTGTTAGATTTCCGATATATTGACTCCCACCCTCAAGTGTAAAATCACCTTCAACCGATACAGAAAGATTATAAATTGTTGCTTTACCTTTGTTTATGTATTGAAAATTGATAGGGATAGGTCCACCCATCATTGCATCTGTTGGAATTGTCATTGCTTGCACATCAAGTCGCTGTTCTTGCGTTACAGCAAATGAAACCTGCTCCTCTGAAGAAAGCGCAGTCCCAGTTGCATCCTCATAGTCAAGCTTTAATAATACAGGATAAACTCCTGGCTCGACATCTTGTCTTGCCATAAGCTTAATCTTATTGGTTGCTGTTGCTTGGGACGCTATTTTAGAAATAAAGAATGAGTTGCTACCCTCAGCTGGGAAGAAAACTGCACCACCTGCTTGATTGCCTGTTCCTGATGTCATAGCGGAACCCATTACAACCTTGATATTACTAACAGGGACAGTTGCACTCGTGTTCTTCAATGTGAAATCAAGAGTAAACTCCTGACCTGCTTTTATTTCTTTAACATCTGTCGAATAGCTTGATACGATAATTCTAGGGGTACTTCCTTTACCGTCAGTACCAGCATCTGCCGTGCGAGTAACCTGTGCATAAACCACTTCGCTAGAGGTAGCGACTGTTCCCGTGGCATCCTTGTAGGACATATCGATTGTCAAAGGATAGTTGCCTGTAGCAACTGATGAGTCTACATAGACACCAAAAGTTACTGCACTAGACCCCTGTGAGTTAATAGATGGAATGGTTACACTACGAACATTATCGTATAACGAAAAACCTTTTGAAGATGTTGTATTAAAAGAAACCTTAATATCGCTTAATGCAAATACAGTTGGATTCATAACATTTACAGTTAAATTTGATTTGTTTTCTTTGCCAATTTGTGCTTGTGCAAATTTTGCGCTCTTAACATAAAGCACTCTGGATGATTTACCCTGAACAGCAAGGTTAATTTTATCTGTTAAGGTATAGGATACTCCACTGTTATCACTGTAGCTAAAAATGACGCTTACAGGATAAGTGCCATCTGCTAAAGACGGGCTGATTTGAATGTATGGTTTAATATCTGTTTCACCGTTAACACTACCTACTTTAATCCAACCGGTGGAATCATAGAAACTAAACATGGTCTCTTTGCCCTCAGGACCTTGCAATTTCATCCGAACATCAGAAGCATATCCATCCATAGTAGACAGTTTAATTGGGACAGCTATAACGTCACCGGCTTCAAATACGGTTGTATCCATGGAGTATATGTATGGTTTCGGGTCTGTATACACAACAGGTTCTTGCGGTATCGGCACCGGTTTCGGGTCTGCTGCACTCACGCTTAGAGGCAGAGCAAATGTGATAATCATAATTACTGAAAGAAAAACTGCTGAAAGTTTTTTAAGTTTCATTTTGGTAGCTCCATTTCTCCGACGAAAGAAATTTATCAAAACGCTCTATCATATCGTCGGATAATGATATGCGTATTTTTACTATCTTACAACTTTTTTGCTTTTGATAATTTTTTTAACTCTTTTAATTCCTTTGCTTTTTGAGCTTTTTCTAATTTTATTTCCTTTGCGGTTTTTTTAGTTTTTGTAGTTTTTTCTGGCTTTGATACGCTGTCGTTCAACTCTGGTTCTTCGGGGACAATGGGATTTTCATTAATTTCAACTTTTTCAATGTCACCGTCGAGAATATGTACGATACGATTCGCATATCTGGAAATTGAGGGGTCATGGGTAACGATAATAAGCGTCTGATTATGTACCTTTGCGAGATTTATGATAATCGCCATAACCTCAAGTGTTGTCTTTGAGTCAAGGTTTCCAGTCGGCTCATCTGCAAAAACTATTTTTGGCATATTCACAAATGCCCTTGCAATGCCCACACGCTGCTGTTGTCCTCCCGACATTTGTGTTGGTCGGTGATACATATGCTTATCTAGCCCAACAGCCTTCAAAATTGACTTCGCCTTTTTATTTCTATTCTTCTTACTATCACCCAAAAACAAAAGCGGCATTGCAACATTTTCAAGTGCAGTCATTGATGGTAACAGGTTATAAGACTGGAAAACAAATCCTATCTTACCTTGGCGAAATACTGCAAGCTCTTTTTCTGTCATAGAGGTAACCGTATTCTTGTCGATAACAATGCTTCCACTCGTCGGTTTTTCTAGCCCTGCCATCATATTTAATAGGGTAGATTTTCCCGATCCAGACGTTCCGAGTAGACAGCAGATTTCGCCCTCATAAATTTCGAGACTCATACGGTTCAAGGCCACAACCCTTTCCGTACCAATCCTATAGACTTTCCGCAAGTCTTTAATTTGAATTAAAGGTTTTGCCATATCTAATATCTCCTTGTGTCGTTTGCATAATCGTCGAATGATGTCCTTTACTAGGCTAATTGTACCATTATTAATACCAATAATCAATTTAGAATTGTTATTCTTATAACGAATCTAGTTGCAATTCATCTTCAATTTGTTTACTTAATTAATATTATAACGAAATAACTTTAATAACCTAGAAACATATTATGTAGAACTTGTGAAATTTAAAGGAATATATTACTATCATTTATCTTAAGTTAGTGTTAGAAAAATTTATACCTGCCAATACTTTCTATCCAGACTGCGATATTGTATTGCCTCGGCTATGTGTCTGCTTTCTATCGTATCGCTTTCATCTAGGTCTGCAATGGTGCGTGATACCTTTAATATGCGGTCATATGCTCGAGCGGATAAACCCAGCTTTTCAAACGCATTTCTAAGCAGCTGCATTCCACTTTCGCTGACAGGGCAATCCTTTTGTAACCTTGCAGGGGTTAGCCTAGCATTGCAAGTAATCCCCGTCCCTTTATAGCGTTCATTTTGAATTTGCCTTGCTTTATCCACGCGCAGTTTAATTTGAGCAGAACTTTCACTTGGAGTTTTCGAGGAGATGTGGTCAAACTCGACAGGCATTGCATCAATATGTAAATCAAGCCTATCCAAAAGGGGTCCCGAAACCTTTGAAAGATAATCTGAAACCTTTCCTGAAGAACAGGTGCAAGGACGTGTTGGATGTCCAAAGTACCCACAAGGACAAGGGTTCATTGCTGCAATTAACATCACAGAGCAAGGGTATGTCAGCGTTCCATTTACACGGGAGATGGTAACCTTTCCGTCCTCGATAGGCTGACGCAATATTTCCATTGCAGGCCGTGAAAACTCGGGCAACTCATCTAAAAAAAGGACACCGTTATGTGACAATGAAATTTCACCGGGTTTTGGAATACTTCCTCCACCGGAAAGCCCAGCAGGAGATACCGTGTGATGTGGCGCACGAAATGGTCTGGTTGTTACAAGAGGGTGGCTTTTTGATAGCAACCCAGAAATGGAATGAATTTTTGTAGTTTCAATGCTCTCTTCAAATGTCATATCGGGTAAAATTGAGGGTAATCTTTTGGCAAGCATACTTTTTCCCGAGCCAGGACTTCCAATTAATATTGCATTGTGCCCACCAGCTGCTGCAATCTCCAGCGCTCGCCTTGCACCATACTGTCCTTTTACTTCACTGAAATCGGGCGTAAATAATTCACTATGTGCAGTATTTTCAAAGGTTTTAATAGTTGATAACTCAATTGCACCAACTAAAAAGTTGATAAGTTCATTGACGTGACCTATGGAATAGACGTTAATTCCCTCAACAACACTTGCTTCTCCAGCATTTTCAACGGGTATGAATACTGTTTCATACCCTTCCTCTTTTGCATAAATTACCATCGGCAAAACACCATTTACTGCTCTAACCTCACCACTTAACGACAACTCTCCAATAAATACGCTGTTATCTATATTGACATCTAGTTGCCCTGTTGTTAAAAGCATTGCAATAAGGATTGAAAGGTCATAGATTGAACCCGATTTTCTCACATCGGCAGGAGCAAGATTTATTGTTATTTTGCCTACAGGAAATTCATATCCGCAATTCTTCATTGCAGAGCTAACTCTATCCTTACTCTCTTTCACCGCTGTATCTGGAAGTCCTACTATATCAAAACGTGGAATACCCCTTGAAATGTCTGCCTCAACTTCAACTGTGTATGCAGTCATTCCCATTAACCCAACACTTTTCACCTTGGTAATCATTATACACCCACCGATTTTAGCTGATTTTTTTCTATTATTGGTATTATAACCCATAATTTTTTAAAGCACAATACATCATTCTCGTTTTTTGGCAAAATTGCACAATATACGCCATGAAACTTCGTCACATTTTACTCTGCTAATTTGGCAAAAAGCCTTTCATTTTTTATATTATCCTTTATAATAGTTGTTACGCTTTTAAACAAAGATAGAATAAAATTGGAGGTGGATGTATGTTTCAAATTAAATGGATTTGGCAAAATTTGAAAGGATATCGAGGACGATATATCTTTGCGCTGTTCTCAACAGTTTTACTTGCAGGATCGGCACTGATACAAAACTTAATCATTGCAGAAATTATTGACAAGGTTTTCAACCCTTTGGTGAACAACCCCGTGGTAACGCAGGATATCATCAATCTATTGGTATCGTTAGTAACTGTTTTGGTTTCCTTTACCCTAATAAGAACATCATTTGCTTATCTTTCGCTTATGACCTACGAGGTATGTTCTCAAGGGCTTATTTTCAAGTTGCGTAACGATTTGTACAAAAACATGCAAAAGCAAGATATGGCCTTTTATTCAACCAACCGCACCGGTGATTTGATGACCAGACTCACTGGTGATATGGATATGGTTAGGCATACAGTATCTTGGGTTTTTCGCATGTTGATCGACTGTATAGTTTTGTTTTTAACAACTACCATCTGCTTTATTGTTAAAGATGCACTTTTTGCAATCTGCTTACTTGCTATAACCCCATTCATTTTTGCTATAACTTTTGTTTTTTCAAAGAGAGTACGCCCTCTTTATGTTGACCTTAGAGAAAAGCTATCTCAGCTAAACACTTGCGCGCAAGAAAATATTTCTGGAAACAGAGTTGTAAAAGCCTTTGCACAAGAGGACTATGAGTGTGAAAAATTCGAAGAGAAAAACAGAGAGTTCAAAGATGCAAATCTAAAGGCTACCATGTTATGGTTAAAGTTCCTTCCCTACATTGACGGACTTTCACAGTCATTATCCGTTGCAGTTTTGTTGGTCGGTGGTGCATTCCTAATTACGGGAAGAATTTCACTGGGCACCTTCACATTATTTAATGGACTTTGTTGGACGCTAACAAACCCAATGCGTACAATCGGTATGTTGCTAAACGACTTGCAACGTTTCTTTGCAAGTGCTTCAAAAATCATTGAGCTTTTCTATTCACGCTCAACAATTGTGTCACGACATGATGCAATAAAAAAATCAGGTCGTGCTAAAGGTGAAATTTCCTTTGAGGATGTATCGCTTAACTTAAACGGTACTGAGGTTTTGAAAAACATTACACTCCAAATTAAACAAGGTGAAACCATTGCTATTATGGGTCCAACCGGCTGTGGTAAAACTTCACTCATTAACCTACTCCCTCGCTTTTTTGATATATCGAGTGGACTACTTTCCATAGACGGAATTCCAATTAACAAGCTTGATTTACAGTATTTGAGAAAATCTATAGGCATCGCAACGCAGGATGTTTTCCTATTTTCCGAGACTGTGGACGGCAATATTGCTTATGGTGATACAAGCCTTTCAGAAGAAGATGTTGCAGAATTTGCAAAGGTTGCCAGTGTTGACTTTATCTCAAAACTTCCTCAAGGCTTTGACACCGTCATTGGCGAGAGGGGAACAGGACTTTCTGGCGGACAAAAACAGCGTATTGCATTGGCCAGAGCCATTGCTGTAAAACCCTCTATCCTAATTCTTGATGACACAACCTCTGCTGTTGACCTTGAAACCGAGAAATACATTCAAAACCAGCTTAACAACCTCTCCTTTGAATGCACAAAAATTATTGTAGCACAACGTATTTCTACCACCAAACGAGCTGACAAAATTGTCATTCTTGACAAAGGAAGAATTGTTCAATTCGGAACACATGATGAGCTAATTCATCAAGAGGGCTATTATAAAGAAGTATTCCTACTACAAAACGGAAATGAAGGTGATATTTGTGGCTAGAAATAAATTCGATATTGACGAAACCCTTGAAACCCCTTTTAGCTTTGAACATCTCAAACGGGCTGGAAAATACATAAAACGTCACAAGAAAAAGATGATACTTTCCCTTGTTTTATCAGCACTCTCTGCAATTAGTGCGTTGTTTGCCCCATTGTTGGTCGCACAAGGCATTAACGTTGCTGTGCCAAATAAGGATTACAAACTGCTCATTATCCTTTCTGTGACAATGCTAATTTGCATTGCATTAAGTATAGTATTTGCTATTTTGCGTTCACGCTATATGACAATTGTGGGACAAGAAATTATCTACGATATTAGAATGGACTTATTTGAACATCTTCAAAAACTCTCATTCCAATATTATGACGACCGCCCTCATGGAAAAATTCTTACAAGGGTAATTAACTATGTAAACAACGTGTCTGATATGCTATCGAACGGAATTATCAACTTTATACTTGAGATTTTCAATATCATTATTATTGCAATATTTATGCTAACCCAAAGCGTTGCGCTTAGCCTTGTGGTTTTTGCAGGGGTTCCGCTATTCTTGATTATAACAATACTAATTAAGCCTGCCCAAAGACGTGCTTGGCAAGATGTTTCAAACAAAGGTTCCAATCTAAATGCATATCTCCACGAAAGTCTTGACGGACAAAAAATTACACAAGCCTTTGCCCGTGAGGAAGAAAACGCTGAAATTTTCAACAGGCTAAACACAAACTTCCGCAAAAGCTGGATGAAAGCGCAATATACCTCAAACCTCGTATGGTACTCTGTTGATAACATTTCAACTTGGGTGGTATCTGGAATGTATTTGGTTGGTCTAACTGTTTTAGGGCCTAAGATACAGATTGGTACACTGATTGCTATTGCCTCCTACGCATGGCGTTTTTGGCAACCAATATTAAGCCTTTCAAATCTTTACAACTCATTTATCAACTCAATTGCCTACCTTGAGCGTATCTTTGAAATGCTTGACGAGCCAATTACTGTTGATGATATTGAAGGCGCAACAGAGCTTCCTGAAATTAAAGGCGATGTAACCTTTGAGAATGTTACCTTCTCCTATGATGGAACGACTAATATTTTAGAAGATTTAAACATTGATATTAAAGCTGGTGAATCTATCGCTTTGGTTGGCCCAACTGGTGCAGGTAAAACAACCATAGTAAATCTTATCTCTCGTTTTTACAACATTAATAGTGGTGCATTAAAGCTTGACGGTAACGATATTTCTAAGGTAACACTCCTTTCACTTCGTTCTCAAATGGGAATTATGCTTCAAGATAGCTTTATCTTCAGCGGCACTATTATGGATAACATTAAATATGGTAAGCTTGACGCAACTGATGACGAGGTTATCTCTGCTTGTAAAACAGTCTGTGCTCATGAATTTATTTCTGAATTTGAGGATGGCTATTACACACAAGTAAACGAGCGTGGCTCAAGACTTTCACAGGGACAAAAACAGCTAATTGCCTTTGCAAGAACACTGTTATCAAACCCAAAAATCTTAGTGTTGGACGAGGCAACCTCCTCAATTGATGCTAAAACTGAAAGGCTTTTGCAACAAGGTTTGCAGGCTTTGCTTGTTGGCAGAACCTCCTTTATCATTGCACATAGGCTTTCGACTATAAAAAACTGCGACAGAATTATGTACGTTTCAAACAAAGGTATTTCTGAAAGTGGTTCTCACGATGAGTTATTGGCACAAAAAGGTGGATATTATCAACTATACACAGCACAAATAGAGGACTAAGTCGACATCAATTATAAGCACAAAAACCTCCTATTGCAGATTTTACAATCTACAATAGGAGGTTTTAAAATTAAACTAGAATCTTGTATGGAAAGTTCTGTTAATAACGTCAAGCTGTTGTTCTCTTGATAGCTTGATAAAGTTTACTGCATAGCCCGAAACTCTGATAGTAAGTTGTGGATATAGCTCTGGGTGGTCCATTGCATCAAGCAACACCTCACGGTTTAACACGTTAACGTTGATGTGATGTCCATTTTCCATGAAGTAGCCGTCCATTAAAGTAACAAGGTTATCAATTTTTTCATCCTCAGATTTTCCCAAAGCATCTGGAACAATTGAGAATGTATAGGAAATTCCATCCTCGCTCATTTCGTATGGAAGTTTTGCAACTGATTTCATTGAAGCAACACAACCATTTGAATCACGTCCATGCATAGGATTTGCACCTGGGGCAAAAGGCTCTCCCGCTTTACGTCCGTCTGGTGTTGAACCTGTTTTTTTACCATAGACAACATTTGAAGTAATTGTCAAGATAGACATTGTCGGAATACTCTCTCGATAGGTACGATTTTTCTTTAGCTTTGTCATAAACATATTCACAACGTCAACCGCTATGCTATCGGCACGCTCATCATTGTTTCCAAATTTAGGGTAGTCACCCTCAATTTCAAACTCTGTGATAAGTCCAGCTTCGTTACGAATAGGTTTTACCTTAGCGTATTTGATTGCCGAAAGACTATCAGCAACAACAGAAAGTCCAGCGATACCACAAGCAGAGGTACGAAGAACATCTTCATCGTGAAGCGCCATTTGCAGTTTCTCGTAGCTATATTTGTCATGCATATAGTGTATGATATTCAAGGTGTTGATATATAGCTTCGATAGCCATTCACAGATAAAATCGAAATGCACCATAACATCATCGTAGTCTAAATATTCGCCTGTAATTGGTGCAATGATTGGTCCTGCTTGCTCATTATACACTTCGTCCTTACCACCGTTGATGGAATAAAGAAGTGCTTTAGCAAGGTTTGCACGTGCACCAAAGAATTGCAGCTGCTTACCGATTCTCATTGCAGAAACACAGCAAGCAATACCATAGTCATCCCCGAATTTCTCACGCATAATCTCATCATTTTCGTATTGGATTGATGAGGTTATGATAGAAAGCTTTGCACAATACTTTTTAAATGCATCAGGCAATCTGTCAGACCAAAGTACCGTCATATTAGGTTCTGGAGCAGCCCCTAAATTTACAAGGGTATGCAAAAACCTAAATGTCATCTTTGAAACCAATGAACGACCGTCATTTGACATTCCGCCAAGTGCCTCGGTAACCCAAGTAGGGTCGCCCGAAAACAGCTCATCATAAGCCGGAGTTCTCAAGAAACGAACCATTCTTAATTTCATAATAAAATGGTCAACAAACTCTTGAATTTCAGACTCTGTATATTTTTCACTTTCAAGGTCACGCTCTGAATAGCAATCAAGGAATGTCGCAACTCTGCCGATTGACATTGCCGCACCATTTTGCTCTTTAACAGCACCAAGATATCCAAAGTACAGCCATTGAATGGCCTCTTTTGTATCTGTTGCTGGCTTTGAAATATCAAATCCATATTTTAAAGCCATTTCTTTTAATTCTTTCAGAGCACGAATTTGCTCAGAAACTTCTTCTCGTAATCTGATTGTTGGGCTATCCATAATATCAAATACGAGCTCTTCTTTGAGTGATTTTTGTTTTTGTGCAATTAATTTATCAACACCATATAAAGCAACACGACGATAATCTCCGATTATTCTTCCACGTCCGTATGCGTCGGGCAATCCTGTAATAATACCAGTATGGCGAGCCTTTTTCATCTCGTCGGTGTAGGCATCAAAAACACCATCATTATGTGTCTTTCTATATTTAAATACATTATTAACAGCAGGGTCGGACTCTTTGTTATATGCTTTCAAGGATGAAAGCACCATTCTATAACCACCAAAAGGAATAATTGCACGCTTTAGTGGTTCGTCAGTTTGTAATCCTACGATTGTTTCAAGTTCTTTGTCTATAAATCCTGCATCATGTGCAGATACGGTGGAAATCGTTTTTTCGTCAATGTCATAAACACCACCACGTTTGTTTTCTTCCTTCATAAGTGCACATACTTTATCCCAAAGTTTCTTTGTACGCTCAGTAGGCTGTGCAAGAAAACTCTCATCACCCTCATAAGGAGTGTAGTTGTTTATGATAAAATCACGCACGTTTATGTTGTCAGACCATTTTGAAAGATTAAAATTCATATAATTTCCTCCTTTGTTTAATCCATACTACAATAGTATATTATCACATTCCTTTAACAATGTCAAAGATAAATTTCGCAAAAAATTAAGGCTCACAGCCTTACTATTTTGGTTGGTTTTTCATGCAATATTCAAAATAACGATAAATTAACTAGGTTTCAATAAATAAATAGTATAAGTAAACAAAGCGACGAGTTTTATATTAAAACTCGTCGCTTTGCTCATTATCATGCTATTTACTAAATATTAATTTCAAATCTACAATTTGTATATATTGTTCAATAATATACTCTATTTCATCATCCGTTAGCTTTGTATGCAACGGAAGTGTAATTTCATTTTGATACATATTATAAGCATTTGGGTAATTCTCTATGCAAAACCCAAGATTTTTATAGGCAGTAAGCATTGGTAGAGGTTTGTAATGCACATTCGCCGAAATGCCTCTTTTGGCAAGTTCAATAATGGCATTATTGCGAAATTCAATATCCTTGCCAATTAGCCTTGTCAAATAAAGATGTTTACTTGAACAAAACTCTTCAGAATTATGCACTAAAGGTTCAATGATTGTGCCCTCAAACCCTTTGTTATATCTCTCAATAATCTCTTGTCGACGAGCCAACATCTCATTATATCGTGTAAGTTGCCCAAGTCCTATTGCCGCCATAATATCAGTCATATTGCACTTGTAGGCTGGCGATATAATATCATATTCCCATGCACCTAGTTTGGTTTTTGCAAGGGCATCTTTGGATTGACCATGTAGAGAGAGCAACATATACTGCTTATAAATCTCCTCGACATCTTTGCCGTTTGTATTACAAAATGTAACAGCACCTCCCTCACCAGTTGTAAGGTTTTTAACCGCATGAAATGAAAAACAAGCAAAATCGGCAACTTCTCCAACAGACTTCCCCTTGTAGGTTGCACCAAATGAGTGTGCAGAATCGGCAACGATAGCAACTCTGCCAATTGATTTTGCAACGCTGTTTTCACTTTTGAATAGTGCCTTTTTTGCTTTTGCAATCTCAAAAATTTTATCATAATCACAAGGCACACCCCCAATATCTACAGGGATAATTGCCTTGGTCNNTCTTTTTTGTAATTGCATCACTCAATTTCTCATAATCCACCTCGTATGAGTTTTCCTTAACGTCAATCAAAACAGGAGTTGCCCCCACATGACAGATTACGCTTGCTGACGCAGTGTAGGTATAGGCTGAAGTGATTACCTCATCGCCCTCACCAACACCCAGCACCCTCAAGGTAAGCTCCAATGCAGCAGTTGCAGAATTCAAGCATACTGCCTTGTCAGCTTTGCAATACTCTGCAATTTTAGTTTCAAAAAGCTTGGTTTTTGCTCCGGTTGTTATCCAACCTGATTTTAGCGTATCAATGACTTCATTAATTTCAATCTCACTGATATCTGGTGGGGAAAACGGTATATTATATTCTTTCATCCTACACATCCTCTGTTAATATCTTTGTAAGTTCAGCCACGTCTTTTGCAATTTTTGTTGCACCGTTTCTAGTGAGCTCATCTTCTTCACCAAACCCATATAGCCNNTAGCACCAATTGCATCATATTGGGTGTCACCAATCATTACAACATCAGACTTTGAAGTTTCAAGCAAGCTCACCGCACGCTCGATAATCCCCATTTTAGAGTTGTCGTTGTCTTTGAGCGATGCGCCACAGACTGCATCAAAGTATTGGCTAAAGCCTAGATTTTCAATTATTTTAATGGAAAAAACCTCTGGCTTTTTCGTTGCAAGCGCAATCTTTTTGCCTTGAAGCTTTAGTGTCTTCAATAGTTCTTCAATACCGTCGTATGGACTACACTCCAAAAGTCCTTTTGTGGAATAATATTCTCTATATATTTCCACAGCGTCCTCCGCAGCTTTTTCTTCAAATGAATAGCAAGTCATCAGCGTTGAGCCAATTGACGGACCGATAAATCGATACAACTCATCCTTACTTTTCACCTCTACGGAAACTTTATCAAACATATAGTAAAGCGCATTAAAAATGCCCTCCATCGAGTCAATCACAGTTCCATCTAAATCGAATAATATCGCCTTTTTATTGAAAAACATACAAAAAGTCCTCACTTCGTTATAACTAATATTTTTATTCTTCGATATTATAGCACAGTGGTGTAAGATTTTCAAATTTTTTGGGTATCACTTTGGTTTACACACCACTTTTTGGGGAACAATAATGCTACATATCCGCAAAGGAGGTTATTTATTTTGGCAACTTCAAAAAAAGGCTTTTTTATATTTCTAATATCACTTTTGATAAGCTTTATGGTTTTGGGTAGTGTTTTTCTTGTTATTTTAATTCTATCAAAATCAAACAATGTAAATGTAAAACAAGAGGCAATTCCCTACATCAGCGAATACCATCCAAGCCGAGAAGAAAGCCTTGCAGTTTTATTTTTAGGTTGTGAAGAGGCAGAAAGCTTGCCAGATGTTGCAGTTTTACTTTATTATGATGCGCCACAAGGTATTATATATCCAATCGTGTTACCAACTATTACAGTTTCAACTGTAAATCAAAAAACTGATACCCTGCAGGGGCATTATGATTATGAGGGTATGCGTGGAGGTGTCAATGCCATCAAGTCCCTTTTTGAAATTGAGCTTGACAGATATGCAAGGCTGCAAAAAGTGGGTGCATCAAATATTGTTGATTTTTTTGGAGGAATCCCCTACAATCTCCCCTATGACAGGATTATTGGAAATGAAACAATTCTAAAGGGTGAGCAGTTGTTAGATGGCAGACGAGTTTCTTCCCTTCTGTTTAGCAAAAACAAAAATGGCTCTTGTGATTGCAAGCTGCAATCGGAGCTGATTTCCAAACTATTGGAACAAGGTTTCGATAAAAACCTTGTTGAAAAATATACAAGCTTTGTAAGCGCAGTTTTTTATAATTCTGAAACTAACCTAAATCAATATGACTTTGCAAAGCGTCAAACTGGATTTTTAAACCGGCTAAAACTTGACAGCATGGTTATAACTGAAATTATTGTTGAAGGGGAATATAACAGCAATTTCACCTCATTTTATCCAAGCAAAGAGAGTATTGAAAAGGTTAAATCCATCTTCGAATAAAACTAAGGACTGCCTGTTTCTCTGAACTATACCGCCTAAAACGGACAGTGACAAAAAGGACCTCCTACCGTAGAATAGAAACTACGATAGGAGGTTTTTTGTATGCCCAGAAAAATA